>CAZRKH010000118.1:0-12329 GCA_964600785.1 uncultured Chitinophagaceae bacterium | reverse complement strand
CACCCGGGGCGCCCCGGCGGGGGGGGGGGGGGGGCGGGGGGGGGGGGGCCCCGCCGCCCCCCCCCCCCGGGGGCTCGATCGATGCGGTATGCTATCGCTTTCCTCGGCTCGACGCCACGCGCGGCCCGGGTTCGGTGATGGCGGCCGCGGGCCCTGGCCAAACCGATGCATCCGACAAGGAGGGTTTCCGGAATGCCGAAGTGCTGGCTGATCCGGCCACACGACGAGCAGGCGGTGCGTCGGCTCGAGCGATCAGCCGGCGTCTCGGCGATCCTCGCCCGCCTGCTTGCCGCCCGCGGCATCACCGATGCCGAGGAGGCCCGCAGCTTCCTCTCCGGCAGCCTCGCCGACCTGCGGGATCCCGAGCTGCTTCCCGGCGTGGCCGAGGCGGCGGACCGGATTGTCGCAGCCGTCAGGGCCGGCCGGCCGATCTGCGTGTATGGCGACTACGACGCCGACGGCATGACCGCCACGGCGATCCTCACCGCCACGCTGCGAGCGATCGACGCGGAGGTCCGCTGGTATGTGCCCGACCGCTTCGACGAGGGCTACGGTCTCAACGACGAGGCCCTCCGCAGCATCGCCGGTCACGCGAGTCTTGTGGTCACCGTCGACTGCGGAATCGCCAGCGTCACCGAGGCCCGCACCGCCCGCGAACTCGGGCTGGAGCTGATCGTCACCGACCACCATGCCTTCGGCGAAAGCCTGCCGGAGGCCGACGTGCTGGTCCATCCGCGGCTGCCCGGCGAGAGCTATCCCTTCGGCGACCTCTGCGGGGCCGGCGTGGCCTTCAAGCTCGCCTGGGCGATCGCCACCCGGGCGAGTGGCTCAAAGCAGGTCACGCCGCGTCTGCGGGAGACGCTCCTGCGAGGAATCGGCTTTGCGGCGATCGGCACCGTGGCCGACGTGGTGACCCTCGCCGACGAAAACAGGATCTATGTCCGTCACGGCCTCGAGGCGATTCGCAGCCGCGGAGGCCCCGGCCTGGCAAAGCTCCTCGAACTGGCCAAGCTCCACGAGAAGACCCGACTCGAGGCGGAGGACATCGCCTTTCGCCTCGCCCCGCGGCTCAACGCCACCGGGAGGATGGGCCAGGCGGCAGTGGGGATCGAGCTGCTGTTGGCCGACGACGAGGCCCGCGGACGACAGCTGGCGGAGTATGCCCATGAGCTCAACATGCAGCGGGACTCGATCGAACGAAGCATCCAGTTGGCGGCGGCCAGGCAGGCGACCGAACGCTTCGATCCATCGGCCGATGCGGCGCTGGTGCTTTCCGGAGACGATTGGCATGCCGGTGTGATCGGGATCGTGGCCGGACGGCTGGCTGAGAAGTTCCATCGCCCCGTGGTGCTCATCGCCGAGGACCGTCTGCAGGGTCGCGATGCGATCGGCAGCGTCCGCAGCGTGCCCGGCTTCGACGTCCACCGGCCGCTGATGGCCTGCCGCGAAATCCTCCAGGCCTGCGGAGGCCATGCCGCGGCGGCGGGTCTGCGGATCGAGGGCTCGCGGATCGACGAGTTTCGTGAGGCCTTCTGCGAGGCGGTGGCCTCCACGATGCCCGCGAGCCTGCGGCGGCCCACGCTCTCGATCGACGGGGAGGCGACCCTCGCCGGATTGAGCCTCAGGAGCGTCGAGGAAATCGAGCGGCTCGCCCCCTTCGGCAACGGCAACCGCCGCCCGGTGTTGTGCAGCTCGAGCGTGAGCCTTGCGGCCCCGCCCCGCACGATGGGCGAGGGCGGCCGGCATTTGCAGCTCGATCTCCTGCAGCACGGGGCGAAAATCCGCGGCGTGGCCTTCGCCGCGGCCGACTGGCTGCCCCACCTGCCGGCCCCCGGCGAGCCCTTTCATGTCGCCTATCGCCCGGTGGTCAACGAGTTTCGCGGCCGACGCTCGGCCGAGGTCCAGCTGGTCGACTGGCGGCCCGACGGCGTGGCGGTCGATGTCGAACTGCCGCTGCCGGCCCCCGCGGGCGTGTAGAATCATCGGCATGACTACCCCCGCCCGCTGCATCACAACCGCAATCACCGCGATCGTTCTTCTCGCGGCCGCCGCAGCTGCCCGAGGCGATGACTGGCCGCAGTGGATGGGGCCGCAGCGGGACGGCGTCTGGCGGGAGGAGGGGATCGCGGAGTCGATTCCCGCCGACGGGCTGCCGGTGAGCTGGCGAGCGAAGATCAATCCGGGCTACTCCGGGCCCGCCGTCGCCGAGGGTCGCGTCTTTCTCACCGACTACGTCCGCACCGAGGGCGAGGCGGTCAACGATCCCAGCGCCCGAGCCGAACTTGCCGGCCGCGAGCGGGTGCTCTGCTTTGATGCGGCCACCGGGAAGCTGCTCTGGAAGCATGAATACGACTGTCCCTACGCGATCTCCTACCCATCGGGCCCCCGCTGCACCCCCGCGGTCCATCGTGGGCTCGTCTATACCCTCGGTGCCGAGGGCAACCTCCGCTGCCTCGAGGCCGCCACAGGCAGGCTCGTGTGGCAGAAAGACTTCAAGCGGGACTACGCCGCCCCGACTCCGATCTGGGGCTTCTGCGGGCATCCGCTCGTCGATGGCGACCGGCTGGTCTGCCTGGTGGGGGGCGAGGGAAGCGTGGCGGTGGCCTTCGACCGCACCAGCGGCCGCGAGATCTGGCGGGCCATCTCGGCGAGCGAACAGGGCTACTGCCCGCCCACGCTGATCGAGGCTGCCGGCAGACGGCAGCTGCTCATCTGGGATGCCGACAAGCTCAATGCCCTCGTGCCCGAAACGGGTGAGCTGCTCTGGTCGGAGCCGCTCAAGCCCGCCTACGGCATGAGCCTGATGGCCCCGCAGACCGCCTCGACCGCCGCAGGACAACTGCTTTTTGCCAGCGGCATCGGCCGGGTCGCCGCGGTCTACCGGCTCGCCGACGACAGGCCCGCGGCGAGCATCCTCTGGCGTGGCAAACCGAAAAACGCCGTCTACTGCGCCAACAGCACACCCTACATCGACGGTGGCACGATCTACGGCTGCGACTGCGAGACCGGTTCGCTGACAGCCGTCGACTTGGCCACCGCCGAGCGGCTCTGGGAGACCGCCGTGCCGACCACGGGATTGGCCCGCCGCGGCCGCCATGGCACGGCCTTCCTCGTCCGTCAGGCCGACCGCACCTGGCTCTTCAGCGAGACTGGCGATTTGATCCTCGCCCGGCTCACACCCGCCGGCTACGAGGAGATCGGCCGCATGCCTCTGCTCGAGCCGACCAACGAATGTTTCGGCCGCGAGGTGGTCTGGAGCCACCCGGCCTTCGCCGGCCGCTGCATCTTCGCCCGCAATGATCGTGAACTGATCTGCGTCTCCGCGGCGGCCCAAGAGCCCTGACGGCCCAGGAGCCCTGAAGACTCCAGGGACGGTCGATCTGGTCGGCCGCAGGGTGTCCTTCAGGCTGACGCTCCTCCGGTGTCCCGTCGATCGCGGTGGTGAAGAGCGAATCCCGCCTGTCGACTTGACCCGCACACACCGCGCGTGAATCGTTGGGCAGCCGGGTGACACGCGGGCCCGATGGGCCGGCGAATGCCGCGGCTGCGAGGGACACGACCTCGCCAATACAAGCGGAAGACGAGAAGCCGGGCCGCGGATGCGGCCTGGCAAATCGTAGGCCGACGTCATGCGGGCCCCACGATGCACGTGGCAGCCTTCACGACGCCGGCCTTTTTTGTTGCGCCCGCAGCGACGGCGGGCGTGAATTGCGGCAGGAACTCGCCACCACAAACCGTGACCGCACCCTCGGCCCCGCGGCCTTCGGGTGCCGTGGGAGTCTTGCCATGCGTCGCCATCGTCGTCGCCCCCTTTCCGCAGAACGGCTTGAAACGCGAACCGTGCTTTCGGCAATCCCCGTTGGCGGCCAGTTCCTGGTCAATGAGTCGTTCGCCGCTCCCGAGCCGGCGACCGCCGTCGCGATCCTCGACAGCACCCCCGGCAGCGGCGGAGAGTTCGTCGCCGTCAGGCAGAGCTACGGCGAGGATGGCGACGGCTGGGGCGTGTTCGCCCAGGTGTTTGATCGCGAGGGTGAGGCGATCCCCGGACAGCCGGCCTTCCAGGTCAACCAGCCGGCCGCGTCCGATCCGACCGGGATCGCCTTGGGCAATCAGCTCGCCCCGACCGTCGCCAGCGACGGCTCGGGCGGTTTTTTGATCGCCTGGCAGGGCGAAGACCTCTCGGCCGGCGGCTATGACATCTACGCCCGCCGGGCAAGCTTCCTTGGCGGCACGCTTGTCCTGGAAGATCAGCAGCTGGCCAACACCGACCTCACTGCGGGCAACCAGGTCGCTCCCACCGCGGCGATGGACGCAGCCGGCGACTTCGTGGTGGCCTGGCAGAGCGACACGGCCGATCCGTTCTCGGGCATCGACATCGTCGCCCGGCGGGGCTCGCTTGGGGACGGCTTCTCGGCTGATGAGTTCGTGGTCAACTACGAGACCAGCGGCGACCAGACCACCCCCGCGGCGAGCATGAACCCGGCCACGGGTGACTTTGCGATCACCTGGAGAGGCCCGGACACCATGATGAGTATCTTCGCGCCACTCTCCGAGGGGGGCGAGGATGGCGAGGAGGAAACCGAGGAGGAAACCAGGCCGGGCGTCTTCGTGAACGTCTTTCGCGTTACCGGTCCCGCCCTCGATTCGACCGGCGACATTCGTGTCAACGCCTCCTCCTACAACGACCTCGCCCTTCCGGCCGCGGCCATGAACGCCTCCGGCGAACTGGTCGTGGCCTGGCAGGTGGAGGGCCAGGAGGGGAGCGGCTCCGACATCTACGGCCGCCGCTTTGCCTTCACCGGCGCGAGCATGACGCTTTCACCCCTGGCCACGGCCGATGCCGGCAGCGGCGACTTCCGTCTCAACGAGACGACCGAGCGGCCGCAGCGGGCCCCGGCAGTCGGGATCGACGCCGACGGCGACTTCCTCGCCGCCTGGCAGACCCAGGAGCAGGACGGCTTCAGCTGGGCCGTCTTCGGCCGTCGCTACGACGCCGCCGGGCCCACCGGCAGCTTCGGCAGCGAGTTTCTCATCAACACCGGCACCACGCTCGGGCCGCAGATCGCTCCCGCGGTGGCTGTCGACGGTTCCGGCCGCAGCGTCGTCGCCTGGGTGGGTCCCGAGATTCCCGACACCGGTGAGGAGGCCGAAGAGGGCGAGGGCGGCCGCCGGCCCTCGGTTCGCGGCAAGGTCTTCGACAACGCCGGCGGCGTTGCCGTCACCGATGAGTTGCTGCTGGCGGTGATCGCCGGGCTGGAGAGCGAGCCGGCAGCCACCGCGAGCGATGCCGCCGGGAATTTCGTAGTCGTCTGGCAGAGTTTCGAGGACGAGGGTGACGAAAGCGATTTCGGCATCTACGTGCGGTTCTTCCAGCCCAATGGCGACCCGATCGATCTCGACGAGGACGGCCTCGATGGTGACCGACTGCTGGTCAACACCCTCACCGCGGGAAGCCAGTCGGCTCCCGCGGTGGCGATGGATTCCGCCGGCAACTTCGTGGTGGTCTGGCAGGCCGCCCTTGCCGACGGCGACGGCAGCGGCATCTATGCCCGCCGCTGGGACGCCTCGCTCAAAGACTGGTCCGACCCGGTGGAGTTCCTGGTCAACGAGACCTCTCTGGGCGACCAAATCACGCCCGCGGTGGCGATGGATGGGAGTGGCCGCTTCACGGTGGTCTGGGCGGGACCTGATTCCGACGGCACGGGCATCTTCGCCCGCCGGTACGCCGCCGACGGCACCCCCGACCCGGCCGGGGAGTTTCAGGTCAACGTGGAGCGGGCCACCGACCAGTCGAGCCCCACGATCGGCATGAACGAGGCGGGCGACGCGGTGATCGCCTGGGTCAGCGACCACAACAGGCTCGTCGATCCGGAGGATGCCGAGAAGACGATCTTCGCCAGGTGGTATGACTTCGCGGGCACCCCGTTGGGGGCGGGCGAGTTTTCGGTGAGCGAGTATGTGAAGGACGCCCAGGAATTCCCGACGGTCGGCCTCGAGGGCGACGGCGACTTCACCCTTGCCTGGCAGAGCATCAATCAGGATTCCAACCAGGAGGGTGAGGGCACCAGTTGGGGCGTGTATGCCCGGCAGTTCACGGTGGACCGCCAGGCCGGCACGATCAGCTCCCCGCAGGCCGCGGAGTTTCGCGTCAACGAGACGACCGACGGTCCACAGCGGTATCCGGCGATCGGCGTGGCGGCCGAGGGGCAGTTTGTGGTGACCTGGCAGTCGATTCGGCAGGATGAAAGCAGCTGGGGCATCTTCGAGCGGCAGTTCGCCCCGGACGCCTCGCCCACCACCGCCGAAGCGAGGGTTAACAGCTTCGGCTCCGGCCCGCAGATCCTGCCGGCGGTCGCCCAACGGCCCTCCGGAAACTTCACCATCATCTGGTCCGGCCGTGGTTTCGACGAGACCGAGGGGGTGTGGGGCCAGCGGTATGACTGGATTGCCGATGCCTTCGAAGGCGGGGCAGTCTTGGCTGCCGCCACCTCGCCCGCGCTGGGCCCCAACTGGACTGGGCAGACCGGAGGCTATGCGATCACGCCCAACTCGGCGACAGCCACCGCCAGCCCCTCGGTCGCCAGCTTCAACGGCATCAGCCTGCGGGATGTCTCGGTGGAGGGCGAGGTCTCGCTCGCCAACGGCGGCGGCTACCACGGATTCATGGCCCGCTATTCCGGCCCTGCCGACTCGAATATGTACTGGGGGGGGCTGGTCAATCGCGGCTCGTTCCTGGCCGAGATCTGGCGGAACTCCGGGGGCACCTGGACCCTCCTGGCTCGTGAAGGCGTGGCCGGCGGCAGCGGCAGCCTGCAGTTTGACGTGATCGGTGAGTCGCTCAAACTCTCGCTCGATGGCGTGGTCGTGGCCTTTGCCAACGATGCGGTGATTACACAGGCCGGCGGTATCGGCATGCGGGGCAGCCTCGGCACGAGCGTCGATAACTTCAGCTACGCCCGGCTCCAGCAGACTGTGGCAGGGCCGCTGTTTCGTGATTTCTTCAACCTCTCCGACGGCTCCCCGCCCAACCGCTTCTGGATCAATGACTTTGGCAACTTCGTGATCGATGCTGACCGTCTTGTCGGCCAGGGCAGGATCAACAACACCTCGCTGGGCACCGCGCCGGCCACCGACGGCACCGTGACGGCCACGGTGCGGGCCGACGCGGTCGGAAAGTTTGCCGGGATCATGGCCCGCTCCACCGGCCGCAACGATGCTGACATGTATTGGGCAGGGCTGGTCAACCGCACCGGCTCGCTCTCGAGCGAGGTCTGGCGAAACCTCGGCGGCAGCTGGACGCTGCTCGAGGCCGAGACGCATGCCGGGCTCGATCCGGCCGCGGAGCAGGCAATCGCATTCGACATCGTGGCCGCGGAGCTGGTCTTCACCGTCAACGGAACGACCGCCCACGACCTCACCGATGCGGCCATTCCGGGCCCGGGCCGTTTCGGCTTGCGGGCCTCGGCGGCCGCGACGATCAGCCAGGTGGAGATCGACGACCCGATCGTGACCGCTTCCCTGCCCTTCTCCACCGCCTTCAATCCCACGCCCACAGGCGACCTGGGGCCGGAGTGGACGGTCGAACTGGGCAGCTACTCCACGGCCACCGGTTCGGCCCTGGCCACGGCAACCCCGTCGATCGCGACCCCCAACGGCGTGCTCGCAGCCAACGCCACCTTCCAGGCCACGATCCTGATTCCCGGCCCGGGCCGCTACGCCGGCTTCGTGGCCCGTTCGACCGGCCTCGGCGAGACCGACATGCTCTGGGCGGGACTGGTCAATCGCGGTGGGCCGCTGCAGGCCGAAATCTGGCGAAACGTGGCGGGGAGTTGGTCGCTGCTCTCCGCAGCCGCGGTTCCAGGACCAGCCACAGCCCCTCGCAGCCTGCTGTTCACCGCCGTCAACAGCTCGCTCGATCTGCGGGTGGACGGCTTGCCGGTGACCTCGGCCAGCGACACGGTCCTGGGGATCGGCCGGGTGGGCATGCGGGCCTCAGCCGGCACGCTGCTGGACAACCTCTCGATCAGCTGAGCCGATTCAGCCTTCAGCGACGGCCGCGGCTGCATGCCCAGCCGGCAAGCGCCGCGGCTGCCGCGAGCATCGCGAGCCCGGAGGGCTCTGGCACCGTCGCCACGCTGGTGACAAGCACGATATTTTCCGGACTCAGCGAGGGGGCAACCACTGGAAGCTCACTGAAAACATCGCTGCCGAGGGGATCCGAGGCATCGCCCACCGGGAAGGCCGCGATCGCATCGACGACATCAAGATCATCACCGATCACCTCGCCGAAAACCGTGAAGCCGCCGTTGTTGAGCGGGTCATCGAGGCCGGGATTGTCGATGACGTTGAAATACCATTGGCTCGTCGCGCTGTCGGGATCCCCACCGAGCTTGGCCATCGCCAGGGTGCCTCGTTTGTTGAGCCGGCCAGCCTCGTTGGCGACCGGAGCGGCGGCGACAATCTCTTTGATCTCCGAATTGTCGAGCGTGAATCCGCCGGCCTGGATGATCTGGAAGCTCGGGTTGTAGGTGGTGCTGCGATGAAAGAAGGTATTCGTATAGGCCCCTTGCTCGACGTAGGAGAGGAAGTTGGCCACCGTCTTGGGAGCCTCGTCGTCGAAGAGCCGCACGTCGATTTCTCCGGCCACGGTCGAGAATCGCACGACCGTCTCGGCATGAGCGAGATTCGTCGCCAGCCCGATCGCGATCAGGCAGGAAGCCGCGATCGCGGAGCCGCGCATGAAAATCTTAGACGACATTGGTGGTTTCCCTCTGGGAACACCACGTGAGCACCACGCTCGAAAGACAGAATTCGGCTACTGAAAGCACCGTCGCAGACGTGGCTCACGCGGTCAGTAGCGGTTTCCTGAAGAAGAAGGCCGGGGTTTTTCCACGACCTTTTGAATCATCTCAATCGCCACCGAAACCCGCAACCCCCTCAGCGGGAGGCCCGGTCTCCTGCCCGACGGCCGCCGGTTCGGCCCAGGCCGAAACGGGTACGCAGGAGCAGAAGAGGTTGCGATCGCCGTGGACATTGTCCACCCGCGCCACCGGCGGCCAGTATTTCCGCCGCTCGAGCCCGGGCACCGGGAAGGCGGCGGTCTCGCGTGTGTAGGGCCGGGTCCACTCGCTGGCGGTGACGCAGGCGGCGGTGTGGGGGGCGTTGACCAGCGGATTGTCCTCCCGCGGCAGCCGTCCCTCTTCAATCTCACGAATCTCTCCACGAATCGCGATCATCGCCTCGACGAAGCGGTCGAGTTCGGCCAGCGGTTCGCTCTCGGTCGGCTCCACCATCAGCGTGCCGGGCACCGGGAAGGAGAGCGTGGGGGCATGGAAGCCGTAATCGATCAGCCGCTTGGCGACATCCTCGGCGGTGATGCCGCTGGTCTTCTCGAGGGGCCGCAGGTCGAGGATGCACTCGTGTGCGATCCGGCCGCCGAGGCCGGTGTAGAGCGTGGGGAAGTGGTCGCGGAGGCGATGGGCGACATAGTTGGCCGCAAGCATCGCCGCGGCGGTGGCATGCCGCAGTCCGTCAGCGGCCATCATGCGGCAGTACATCCAGCTGATCGGCAGGACCGCGGCATTGCCCAGGGGAGCCGCCGAGACCGCACCCACGCCTCCGGCCACCGAGCCGGCGACGTGACCGGGCAGGAAGGGCACGAGATCCTCGACCACGCAGACCGGCCCCACGCCGGGCCCGCCGCCGCCGTGAGGGATGCAGAAGGTCTTGTGAAGGTTGAGGTGGCCCACGTCACCGCCAAACTCCGCCGGCGAGACCACGCCCACCAGGGCGTTCATGTTGGCACCATCCACGTAGACCCGCCCGCCGTGGGCATGCACGATCTCGCAGAGTTCGGCCACCGCCGGCTCGAACACGCCGTGGGTGCTCGGGTAGGTGATCATCGCCGCGGCGAGGCGGTCGGCATGGGCCGTCGCCTTGGCCCGCAGGTCGTCAAGATCGACGTTGCCCGCTTCGTCACAGCCCACGACCACCACCTCCATCCCGGCCATGCGGGCGCTTGCGGGGTTGGTGCCATGGGCCGAGGCCGGGATCAGGCAGACGTTGCGGTGGCCCTCGCCCCGGCTCTGCTGCCAGGCCGCGATCACCAGCAGCCCCGCATACTCCCCCTGGCTGCCGGCGTTGGGCTGGAGGCTGATTCCGGTGTAGCCGGTGGCCGCGGCGAGCCATTCCCGCAGCTGCTCTTCGAGGATCGCGTAGCCCTCCCGCTGATCGGCCGGGGCAAAGGGATGCACGTTGGCGAAGGCCGGCCAGGTGACCGGAATCATCTCGGCGGTGGCGTTGAGTTTCATCGTGCAGCTGCCCAGCGGGATCATGCCCCGGTCGAGGGCCAGGTCGCGGTCGGCGAGGAGCCGCAGGTAGCGGAGCAAGGCCGTTTCGCTGCGATGGGCATGGAAGACAGGATGCTCGAGGAAGCCGCTGGTCCGCTCGAGTTCGGCCGGAATCAACGGCTCGGCAGCGGCCTCCATCGCCGCCAGCTCCGGCACCGTCGCGGTCGTGTCGGCAAAGGCCTCCCAGATTGCCACGAGGTCGGCCGGCTCGACCGTCTCGTCGAGGGCGATCGCGAGGGTGTCGGCATCGAGCAGCCGGAGGTTGATGCCCCGCTCGCAGGCCCGCGAGGCGACGGCCTCGGCACGCCCGGAAACTTCGCAGGCCAGCGTGTCGAAGGCCCGGGTGTGGCGAAGGGCCACGCCGAGGCTCTTCAGGCCTGCCGCGAGCACCGCGGTCGCCGCGGCCACCCGTCGGGCGATCCGCTCGAGGCCCTCGCCGCCGTGGTAGACCGCATACATCCCGGCCACCACCGCAGGCAGCACCTGGGCGGTGCAGATGTTGGAGGTCGCCTTCTCGCGACGGATGTGTTGCTCGCGGGTCTGCAGGGCGAGCCGATAGGCCGGTCGGCCCTCACGATCCTTGCTGACGCCCACGATCCGGCCCGGCAGCGACCGCTTGGCCTCCTCGCGGCAGGCGAAGAAGGCCGCATGGGGGCCGCCGCAGCCCAGCGGCATGCCGAAGCGTTGCGTGCTGCCGACGACGATATCAGCCCCCCAAGCCCCCGGCGGTTCGAGGAGCACCATCGCCAGCAGGTCGGCGGCCACACAAAGGCTCGCCTGCTTCGCATGCACCCGCTCAGCGAGCCCGCGGTAATCGACAACCTCGCCATCGGTGGCCGGATACTGCACGAGCACCCCGAAGCAGTCGTGCCGGTCGAGGTCGGCGGCCACGTCGCCGACGACCAGTTCGATGCCCAGCGGCGCAGCGCGTGTGGCCAGCACCTCGAGGGTCTGCGGGTGGCAGCGGGAATCGGCGAAGAACACGTTGCCTTTCGCCCGGGCCATGCGGTGGGCGAGGGTCATCGCCTCGGCCGCGGCGGTGGCCTCGTCGAGCAGCGAGGCGTTGGCAATCGGCATTCCGGTGAGGTCGCAGACCATTGTCTGGAAGTTCACGATCGCCTCCATGCGGCCCTGGGCGATCTCGGCCTGATAGGGCGTGTAGGCGGTGTACCAGGCGGGGTTTTCCAGCACGTTTCGCAGGATCACCGGCGGGGTGAAGGTGCCGTGGTAGCCCTGGCCGATGAAACTCTTCAGCGGTCGGTTGCGGGAGGCGATCTGTCGCAGTTCCTCGAGCGCCTCGGCCTCGCCTGCCGGCGGCGGGAGTTCCATCGGCAAGCGGCGGGCGAGTCCCGGAGGCACGATCGATTGCACAAGACTCTCGAGGCTCGTCTCGCCGAGGGTCTCGAGCATTGCCTGTTCGTCGGCGGCCGAGAGACCGATGTGACGATCGGCGAACCGTTCGGCCGGGGCCAGGACTCCGCCGGCGGGGCTGCGGGGCATGAGCATGGTGGGCTCCTTGTCGGGGTGCGACGTTGCCTGCCACGGCGACCTCAGGTCGACCGCAGCATGCGTGGCGACCCATCGGCCGCCCTCGGGAACCCTGTTGTCCGGAAACCTGAGAGATTCACCGCGGCCACCCGCGGCTTGCCCCTTCGGTGGGCGAGGCCAAAGCCCCGCCGCTCTCCAACAGAGAGTCTGTCAGTCCTTTTGCCTGAGCGTTCAGCCTTCGGCGGCCTCCCGGTTGGCTGCCGGGCGGCACTCTCCTGACTCCTTGAGTGTAGGCCTCTCGCCGGGCAGCGGCAATGCAGCTTTGGCCGCGGTAAGGCAGCCACTGCGATTGTCCGCGGGGTCGGCGGGCGGTAGGCTTGGCGTCTACGGCGTGCATCGGGGCGTAGCTCAGCCTGGCTAGAGCGCTACGTTCGGGACGTAGAGGTCGCTGGTTCGAATCCAGTCGCCCCGACTCACCTTGGATAACCGTCG
>CAZRKH010000117.1:0-6112 GCA_964600785.1 uncultured Chitinophagaceae bacterium | reverse complement strand
AGCGGAACC
Source organism: uncultured Chitinophagaceae bacterium (assembly GCA_964600785.1). Classification (GTDB taxonomy): domain Bacteria; phylum Planctomycetota; class Planctomycetia; order Pirellulales; family UBA1268; genus M30B53. The sequence continues at coordinate 6,103 of CAZRKH010000117.1, read as the reverse complement.
GGCCTACAGAAGCGGAACCGGCCTACTCCTCGTGCCCACGCAGGGTGGCCAGCACGGTGTAGTCCTCGAGGGTCGTGGTGTCGCCCACGGTCTCACGGCCGGCGGCGATGTCCCGCAGCAGCCGCCGCATGATCTTGCCGCTGCGGGTCTTGGGCAGGGCCGCGGCGAAGTGGATGTCATCGGGCACCGCAATCGCCCCGATCTGGTGCCGCACATGCTGCCGGAGCAGCTTCTCGAGTTCCTCCCCCGGCTCCCCCTCGCGGAGCGTGACAAACACCGCCACCGCCTCCCCCTTCACCTCGTGCGGCCGGCCCACCGCCGCCGCCTCGACCACCGACGGATGACTCACCAGGGCGCTCTCGATCTCGATCGTGGAGAGCCGGTGGCCGGCCACGTTGAGCACGTCGTCGATGCGGCCCATGATCCAGTAGTAGCCGTCGGCATCCCGGCGGGCGTTGTCGCCGGCAAGATACTTGCCCGGCACCTTCGACCAGTAGGCCTCCTCGAACCGCTCGTCGTTGCCCCAGATTCCGCGAAGCATGCCGGGCCAGGGGCGAGTCATTACCAGCCAGCCGCCGTGGCCCTCGGGGACCGGGTCACCGGCGGCATCGACAATCTCCGGAAAGACCCCGGGCAGAGGCAGCGTGCAGCTGCCGGGCTTGGTGGCGGTGCAGCCGGGAAGCGGGCTCATCATGATCCCGCCGGTTTCGGTCTGCCACCAGGTGTCGACGATCGGGCAGCGGCTGCCGCCGATCACCTCGTGGTACCACATCCAGGCCTCGGGATTGATGCCCTCCCCGACGGTGCCCAGGAGACGCAGGCTTGAAAGATCGCGGCCCTCGATGTGCTGCATGCCCCACTTCATGAAGGCCCGGATCGCGGTGGGGGCGGTGTAGAAGATCGTCGGCTTCTCCTGCTCGACGATCTCCCAGAAGCGGCCCTCGTGGGGCGCGTTGGGGGCTCCCTCGTAGATCAGCACCGTCGCCCCGGCGGCCAGCGGGCCGTAGGTGACGTAGCTGTGGCCGGTGATCCAGCCGCAGTCGGCGGTGCACCAAAAGATGTCGTCTTCGCGGAGATCGAAGACCCATTCGCTGGTCGTCTTGGCCCAGAGCACGTAGCCGCCGGTGGTGTGCTTGATGCCCTTGGGTTTCCCGGTGGAGCCGCTTGTGTAGAGGATGAACAGCGGTGATTCGGAGTCCATCGGCACCGCGGGGGTGTCCCAGGGCATCTTCTCGACGAGGTCGTGCCACCAGATATCGCGGCCCTCCCGCATCTCGACAGGCTGGCCGGTCCGCCGCAGCACCACCACATGCTTCACGGTGGGTGACTTCTCGAGGGCCTCGTCGACGTTGGCCTTCAGCGGCAGCTGCGAGCCCCTTCGCCAGCCGCCATCGGCGGTGATCACCGCCACGGCCCCGGCATCGTTGTTGCGGTCGGCGATCGCCTCGGAGGAGAAGCCTCCGAAGATCACCGAGTGCACCGCCCCGAGGCGGGCGCAGGCAAGCATCGCGATCACCAACTCGGGCGTCATCGGCATGTAGATCGAGACGACATCCCCCGCGGCGACACCCAGGCTCGCCAGGCCCGCGGCGAAGCGGCAGACCTCCTGCTGGAGCTGGTGGTAGGTCAGCACCCGCCGCTCGCCGGTCGGCTCACCGACCCAGATGATCGCCGGCTTCTCGCCGTGGCCGCGGGCCACCTGGTGGTCGAGGCAGACGGCCGAGGCGTTGATCCGGCCTCCGGCAAACCACCGCACCTGCGGCGGGTCCCAGTCGAGCACTTTGGTGTAGGGCAGGCTCCAGGGCAGTTCGCGGGCCCGCGTATCCCAGAATCCTTCGAGGTCGTCCGCGGCGGCCTCGCAGAGCCGTCGGTATTCCTCCATCGAGCCGATCCGGGCCTTCTCCGCGAAGTCCTCCGGCGGCGGGAAGAGCCGCTCTTCCTGCATCACCGTGTGGACCCGACCCTTCGCCGCCTCCGGTTCCGACATGCTCACTCCCCCGTTGTCATCGACTCCGCTCAATGCCACACACCGCGCGGCACACCACCAGCGGGACGGTCGGAGTCTAGAAAATGCGGTGGGAAAAACCCATCCCCGAGCCCGAACCCCCGCCGATCCTCCGCCACCAAAGCCGCAACAGATCGATCGCGGCGGTGGCGACAGCCTTGGGTCGGGCCTTGCTCCGACCGTGGGCCCGGTTGGTGAAGGTGATTGGCACCTCCATGATCCGGCCTGGCCGCCCGCCCTGACCAGCCCGGTCGTCCTCTCCGGCGAGGGCGGCAAGCAGCAGTTCCTCGTGAAACGCATAACCGCTCGAGCAGTGTGCCGGCAGCCGCCTGAGCACCTCCAGCCGCACCGCCCGGAAGCCACTCGAGGCATCTCGGGCCGGGATCCACAGCAGCCAGCGGGCAAACCAGCAGACCAGCCGGCTGGCGATGTGGCGGGAGAGCGGCCAGCCCCCCGACCGCCCCCCGGGCCCCCGCCGCGAACCGATCACCACATCGGCCGGACGGCCACCAAGAGGCTCGAGGGCCGCCAGCAGCCGCGGGATGTCGCGGGGGTCGTGGCTGAAGTCGGCGTCGATATTGACTCCCGCGGCAAAGCCCCTCGTGGCCGCAAGCTGCAGCCCTTCGAGGATCGCGGAGCCGAGGCCACGGCGGCCGCCGCGGATGAGCACGTGCAGCCGCGGCTCGACTGCGGCCCGGGCCAGAGCCAGTTCGCCGGTGCCGTCGGGGGAGTCGTCATCCACCACCAGCATCTGCAGTTTGGGATCGACGGCCAGCACCGCGTCGATCAGCGGCAGGATGTTCTCCCGCTCTTGAAAGGTGGCCGCCACCACGAGCACCCGCCCGGGCGGCCAGTCGGCCCGGCTCGTGCGGTCTGCCGCGGCGGCCACTCGGTCAGCCCCGGCGGAGCCGCGCGAAGAGCCCGCGGTAGTCGCCGGGGCGGACGGCAAACACCGTGCGGCCCGCCTCGCGCGGGTCTTCAAGAATGTCTTCCTCGACGATGATCATGTCGTCATCATCATCGATCTGATCGTCACGCTCCACCGATTCCCAGTCCTCCGCCTCGGTGGCCACCGTGTCCCCCGGCCCGGCCTCGAGCTGCTCGAGCTGGCGGGCGATGCCGGCCCCTTCGCGGCTGGAGACGTGTACGCGGTCGCGGAAGTCGTCGGGGCCGCGGGCGACATACCGCTGCACCACCCGCTCCTCCTCCTCGAAGATCTCCTCGAAGGGATCGTGCGAGGCATCGAAGACAAACTCCACATCAGGCCCCTCCCAGGGGTCGACCGGCGGCTGGGGCGGCGGCTCGGGAAGCTCGGCATGGGGGCCGTCGATCCGCAGTTCGTGTTCGGCGTTCACCGCATCGATCGGCGCGGGGGCCAGGGTGGTTGCCTCGATGTCCAGGCCGCCATCCTCCTGCCAGTCATCGTCGTCGTCGAACGCGCCGAAGCTGATCGTGCCGGCTTCGCCCTTCTCGCTCTCCGTACAGAGCCCGCCGGCGTCGACCGCTCCCGGCCCGCTCACCTCGCCGCACGACTCCGGCGAGGGCAGCCGCTGGATCTCGCGCCAGGCTGCTTGAATCCCGGCCGGCTGAAGCACGGTCCCGCTCTGGCTGGCGGCGAGCAGGGCATGGTCGCAGACCTGGTTGATCAGCCGCGGCACGCCGTCGGTGATGGTGAACACCGCGTCGTCACAGCCGGCGGCAAAGCGGTCCTCCCAGGCAAGCCCGGCCAGCCGGCACTGGGCCCGCACGTAGTCGCAGGTCTCGGCATGGTCGAGCGGCTCGAGGTAGTTCCGCTCCACGATCCGCTGCGAGAAGCTCTCCATTTTCGGCGAGGCGAGCCGCTCCTCGAGGGCCGATGTGCCGGCCAGCACGACATGCACCGCCGGCAGCGGGGTGGGGACGTTGGAGAGCAGCCGCAGCTCCTCCACCAGCCTCAGCGGCAGGGTGTGGGCCTCGTCCACGAGGAGCACGAGGCCCGAACAGGTCGCCGCGAGCCCACGAATCCGCTCCACCACCGCCATCCGCAGATCGCCCTCCTCGAGTCCGCGGTAGGCCTCGCCGATCTCGGCGAGAATCGACTGCCACAGCGCCCGCCGCGTGCAGATTCTCGCACCGGTCAACAGGGCGACGTCGAAGTCATCTCCGAGATCCTCCGCGAGCTTCGCCAGCAGCAGAGACTTGCCGGTACCGGCGGGGCCGACCACCAGGGCAAATCCTTCCGACCGCCGAACACAACGGTCAATGCCGCCGCGGGCGGCATCGATCAGCCCCGACGGGTGATAGAAGGCGGTGCGGGGCGCGGCGAGGAAAGGGCGGGAAGTGGTCGGAGGCAGTGGCTGCATCTCGGTTCGATCCGGGGTGCGGTGGGTGGAGCGGTCGGCGGCGCCGCCAAGAATCCATTTCGTCCAACAACCCCCCGCTCCTGCACCCGCACCGCCGCGGCAGCCTCGCCCTGACCCGAATTTCTTCGCCGAGCCGTCAGGTCGCGCCGAATCTGCGGCAGGGGCGGGGCGGGGACGAAACCTGCAAGCGGGTCGGCTGGCGCCGTACCATGGGACGATCGAGGCATCTCCGAGGGACCCGAGCGACCCATGCACGACGATCCACAGACCGTTCCTTTCCGCGTCAAGATCTGCGGCATCACCTCCGCCCGCGACGGGCAGGCCGCGGCAGCGTCCGGGGCCGACGCAATCGGGCTGAACTTTGTCGCCGGGTCGCCGCGATGCCTCGAACCCGACGCCGCCCGCACGATCACCGCCGCGGTCCCTGAGGGGGTGCTACGGGTCGGCGTGTTCGCCGGATGCCCACCAGACCGGATCATCGAGGTTGCCGACCGGGTCGGCCTCGATGCGATCCAACTCCACGGTCCTCTCGCCGGCGACAGCGATAGCCCCCCCACCGCAGCCGGCGGCGAACCGCCGCTGTGGTGCCGTGAACTCGTTCCGCTGCCGGTGATCCGGGCTGCCTCGCTGGGGCCGGCGGGGCTCGAGCCGTGCCGACGATGGATCGCGGCGGCGGTCGAGGCCGGCGGTGCTGTGGTGATGGTGCTTGTCGATGCGGCCGTTCCACGGGGAACCCCCCTCGCAGAAAGGGGGGGCACCGGTCGGCGGGCCGACTGGGCCGCTCTGGCGCGCGAACCGCCGCCGGGGCTGCCGCTGGGGCTCGCCGGCGGCCTGACACCCGAGAACGTCGCCGAGGCCATCGAGGCGAGCGGCGTAGGCAGCGTCGACACCGCAAGCGGCGTCGAGCGGCAGCCCGGCATCAAGCCCGGCATCAAGGACGAGGCTTTGATGCGGCTCTTTGTGGAGCGGGCACTGGCCGCATTTGCCGCCGGAAAACCGGGGTCTGCCAGATCGAGCTGAATCGTCTATAGTAGCGGCATTCAGAGCGAACACGTTCCCGATCCGTTTTCAAGCACATCCCCCAAGGAGGTTCTCCGTGGCCCACGTCGACACCCGCCTGCCCTACAAAGTCGCCGACATCGCTCAGGCCGAATGGGGCCGTAAGGAGATCATGCTTGCGGAAAACGAGATGCCCGGGCTGATGGCCCTCCGTGAAAAGTACGGCCCGCAAAAGCCGCTCGCCGGGGCCCGCATCGCCGGCTGTTTGCACATGACGATCCAGACGGCGGTGCTCATCGAGACCCTCACCGAACTCGGCGCTCAGGTCACCTGGAGCAGCTGCAACATCTTCTCCACCCAGGATCATGCGGCTGCCGCGATCGCCAAGACGGGTGTGCCGGTCTACGCCTGGAAGGGGATGACCAACGAGGAATTCGACTGGTGCATTGAGCAGACGCTGTTTTTCCCCGATGACCAGCCGCTCAACATGATCCTCGACGACGGCGGCGACCTGACCGCCATGGTCCACGACAAGTACCCGGAACTGCTCGGCGACATTCGCGGCCTTTCCGAGGAGACAACCACCGGCGTCCACCGGCTCTACCAAATGGCCGAAAAGGGCGAATTGAAGGTGCCGGCGATCATCGTCAACGACTCGTGCACCAAGAGCAAGTTTGACAACCTCTACGGCTGCCGCGAGAGCCTCGCCGACGGCATCAAGCGGGCCACCGACGTGATGGTCGCCGGCAAGGTGGTG
>CAZRKH010000116.1:0-3997 GCA_964600785.1 uncultured Chitinophagaceae bacterium | reverse complement strand
CCCGCTCAATCGCTCCCGTCCCCATTTTCCGACCCGGTCCGCCCTCCGGGCGGCCGCTCAATCGCTCCCGTCCCCAGTTTCATTTTCTGGCCAAGGGTTGGTCAGAGTGCCATACTGAAGGGAACGTATGAATTCCCGCCGATCGACCCCGGCTTCATTCCTCAAAGGGGTCCGCGTCTGACCCGCCCGAGCGGCTGGCCAGACGGCGACGCGGGTGTTTTCCCGAAAGCCTCCCCGGAGTTCGGTGATGAAACACTCGAAGATCCTCGCGGCTCGCCTGGCCGAAATGCTCGGGGCAGCGGCGTTCAGTCTGGGCGTAGCCGCGACCGCCACCGCGGCAACGCCCGATTTCAATCACGACGTCCGCCCGGTCCTCTCCAACCGCTGCTTCAAGTGCCACGGGCCGGATGAAGACAACCAGGAGGCCGGACTGCGGCTCGACCTGCGCGAGGCGGCGATCAGCGAACTCGACAGCGGCGAGCGGGCGATCGTGCCGGGCCACGCCGACGCGAGCGAACTCGTCGCCCGGATCACCAGCGACGACGCCGACCTCGTGATGCCGCCGCCGCACACGAAGGTCTCGCTCTCTGCGGCGGAAAAGCAGGTCTTGATCGATTGGATCGAGGCAGGGGCCGAGTATGCCCCCCACTGGGCCTTTGTGAAGCCGAAGAGCCCGCAGCCGCCGGCCGTTGAGAACGCCGCCTGGCCGCGGACCGCGATCGACCGGTTCGTCCTCGCCCGGCTGGAGACCGAGCGGCTCACTCCCGCGCCGGAGGCCGATCGGGCCACGCTCTGCCGCCGGGTGCATCTCGACCTGATCGGCCTGCCGCCCTCGCCGGAAGTGCTGGCCGAGTTTCTAACCGACACGTCGCCTGATGCCTACGAGCAGCTCGTCGACCGGCTGCTCGCCAGCCCCCGCTACGGCGAACGCTGGGCGAGAAAGTGGCTCGACCTCGCCCGCTATGCCGACACCAACGGCTACGAGAAGGACCGCCCCCGCACCATTTGGCCCTGGCGGGACTGGGTGATCCGCAGCCTCAACGACGACATGCCCTTCGACGCCTTCACGATCCGTCAGATCGCCGGCGACATGCTGCCTGAGCCGAGCGTCGACGACATCATCGCCACCGGCTTCCACCGCAACACGATGCTCAACGAGGAAGGGGGCATCGACCCGCTGGAGTTCCGCTACCTTGCGGTCGTCGATCGGGTGGGCACCACCGGCACCACCTGGCTGGGGCTGACCACCGCCTGCGCCCAGTGCCACACCCACAAGTACGACCCGCTGACCCACACCGACTACTTTTCGCTCTTCGCCCTGCTCAACAATGCCGACGAGCCGGAGTGGATCATTCCCGGCCCCGAGCGGTCGCGGCGGCTCGCCGAGACTCGAGCCAGGATTGAATCGTTCTGGCGTGCGCTACCGGGCCACTGGCCGGCCGTCGACCCGCAGGGGACGCAGCTGGCCGGTTCGAGCGAGCCCGGGGCCGCCGCGGGCGGCGCTGCCCGCCGGCAACTCGGCCTCGCCGAGCGGTTCGACCGCTGGCGTCGGGAGGAGCAGGCCAAGGCGGTCGACTGGCACGTGGTCCGGCCCGACGCGTTGGAAAGCACGATGCCCCACCTGCGGGTGCTCGATGACGGCTCGGTGCTCGCCAGCGGCGACCAGACCAAGAGCGACGCCTACACGATCTCGCTGCCGCGGGTCGACATGCCGGTCAGGGCGATCCGGCTCGAGGTCCTGCCGCATGAGTCGCTGCCGGCCTGGGGCCCGGGCCTGTGTGCCTACGAGGGCCCACGGGGCGACTTCTTCCTCTCAGAGCTGGAAGTGCGGGTGCCGCCCCAGGCCGCCCGCATCGAGGTCGCTCGGGCCAGCGAGTCGTTTGGCGGCACCGCCGCCCACGCCAAGGGGGCCAGCGGAGCCGCCGCCGCGGTCGACGGCGTGATGTCGAGCGGCTGGAGCACCAACGGCCGCCAGGGCCGGGCCGAGGCGGCCGTCTTCGAACTGGCCGAGCCGATTCCTGCCGGTGAGCCGATCGTGGTCACGCTGCGGTTCGAGCGGCACTTCGCCTGCCCGCTGGGGAGGTTCCGGCTCTCGCTCAGCGACGCGGAGGGAGCCGAGGCCCGTGGCCACACTGCCGAGGTCGAGGCCGCGCTGGTCAAGCCGGCGGCGGCCCGTACGGCTGCCGAACGCGAGGCGATCCTGCGACGGTTCCTCGCGACCGCTCCGGAGGTGAGCGACCGCGTCCAGGAGATCGAGCGGCTCGAGGCGAGTCTGCGGGGCGGGCTCTCGACGCTCGTGATGCAGGAGCGGCCGGCCGACAATCCCCGTCCCACCCATCGCCACCACCGGGGCGAGTTCACCCAGCCGGAAGAGGCGGTCTCACCGGCGGTCCCGGCCTTCCTGCCGCAGCTGCCTGCCGACGCCCCGGCCGACCGCCTGGCCCTCGCGACGTGGCTCGTCTCCCCGGACAACCCGCTGACCGCCCGGGTCACGGTCAACCGCCACTGGCAGGCCTTCTTCGGGCGGGGGATCGTGAAGACCGTCGAGGACTTCGGCTACCAGGGCGAGATGCCGAGCCACCCGGCACTGCTCGACTGGCTGGCGGTGGCGTTTATGACCCCGGCCGACGAGGGCGGCCTCGGCTTGTCGTTCAAGCGGCTCCATCGCCTGATCGTCACCAGCAGCACCTATCGGCAGGCCTCGGCCGTGAGCGACCGGCTCGCCGAACGCGACCCGGAAAATCGGCTGCTCGCTCGGGGCCCGCGGGTGCGGCTCGAGGCGGAGGTGATTCGCGACTCGCTGCTGGCGGCAGCGGGACTGCTCTCCGACAAGATGTATGGCCCCGGCGTGCGGCCGCCGCAGCCGGCGGGCGTGACCGAGGTGGCCTACGGGAAGCCGAAATGGAAGCCCAGCGGCGGCGAGGACCGCCACCGCCGCGGCATCTACACGTTCCGCAAGCGAACCGCCCCCTTCGCCTTCACGGCAACCTTCGACGGCCCGTCGGGCGAGGCCTGCGTCGCCCGACGCGAGGTCTCCAACTCGCCGCTGCAGGCCCTCACGCTCCTCAACGATCCGATGTTCATCGAGATCGCCCGGGCCCTGGGAGCGGTGGCGATCGACGCGGCCGCCGACGATGCCGGCCGGCTGGACGCCCTGGCGGTGCGGCTCTTCTCGCGGCCGCTGGGTGAGGAGGAGACCGGGCTGTTCGCGGCCTACCTCGACTCCCAGCGGGCGCGGCTCGCCGCGGGCGAACTCGACGCGGCCCGGCTCGCCGGCGGCACGCCGGATGAGAGCCTGCGGGAACGGGCCGCCTGGATGCTCGTGGCGCGGGCGATGATGAACCTGGACGAAACGATCGTGAAGAGGTGACCCGATGAACCCCCAGCTCGACATCACCCGGCGGCATTTCTTCTCCGACTGCGGGATCGGCGTGGGCAAGATCGCCCTGGCAGGTCTGCTCTCCGGAGCCCTCCGGCAGCCCGCGCGAGCCGGGAGGCCGGCCTCGCCGCTGGCCCCGCGTCCGCCGCATTTCCCGGGGAAGGCCAAGGCGGTGATCCAGCTGTTCATGGCCGGGGCTCCCAGCCAGCTCGAGCTGTTCGACCACAAGCCCAAGCTCGCCGAAATCGAGGGCCGGCCGATCCCGCCGGAGGTGATCGGCGGCCAGCGGTATGCCTTCATCCGGCCCGATGCGGCGGTCCTCGGGCCGCGGTATCGCTTCGCCCGGCACGGCCAGAGCGGGGCCGAGATTTCCGAGATGCTGCCGCAGCTGGCGACGGTCGTCGACGAGATCGCGATCGTGAAGAGCTGCCGCACCGACCAGTTCAACCATGCCCCGGCCCAGATCTTCATGAACTGCGGCTTTGCCCAGCCGGGCCGGCCGAGCATGGGCTCCTGGGTGACCTACGGCCTTGGCAGCGAGAGCGACGAGCTGCCCGCCTTCGTGGTGATGAGCACCGGGTCGGGAATCAGCGGCGGGAGTGCCAACTGGTCGAGCGG
>CAZRKH010000115.1:0-8370 GCA_964600785.1 uncultured Chitinophagaceae bacterium | reverse complement strand
CAGCCGGTGCGGGCCGCACCGGCCTACGGGGGCAGCCGGTGCGGGACGCACCGGCCTACGGGGGCAGCCGGTGCGAGCCGCACCGGCCTACTACGGCAGCCGGTGCGGGACGCACCGGCCTACTAGGGCTGAAATTCGCGCATGGTGGCTTCGCCGGGGGAGGCGATGCCGCGGCCGGTGAGCCCCGCGGCGAGCACATGGCCGACCGTCACCAACGCGATCCAGGCGTCAAAAAACGGCCCGTACCACCGCCCCACCAGCTCCACATACCGCGCATCAAGCTCCAGCCGCTCGGGCCAGTCGATCGTATTGCGGCCGTTGATCTGGGCCCAGCCGGTGAGGCCCGGCCGCACCGTCAGCCGAGTCGCCTGCCGCGGCGAATACCGCGACACATACCGCAGCGGCAACGGCCGCGGACCGACGAGGCTCATCCGCCCGTCAACCACCGCGAAGAGCTGCGGCAGCTCGTCGAGGCTCGCCCGCCGCAGCAGCTTTCCAAAGCCGCCAAGCCGCTGCGCATCAGGCAGCGGACGCCCGTCGGCACCAACCGCATCACGCATCGAGCGAAACTTCGCCAGCCTCACCGGCCGCCCGCCAAGACCCGCCCGGCGGTCGCGATACAGCACCGGGCTGCCAAGCACCAGCCACACCGCCACCGCCGTGACGAGCATCAGCGGCGAAAGCAGCACCAGCAGCACCGTCGCCGCGACCACGTCACACAGCCGCTTGCCGCAGCAGAGGTAGAGTCCGCGGGAAGTCATGCCATCTGCCGCTTGCTGTCGCCGGCCAGGCCCATCGCCGCAAGCCGGGCATGCCGCCGCTCGGCGACGAGCGTGGCAGCCACCAGCAGCACCGCCCCGCCGAGAACCGTGACCACCGCGGCCACGTCGGCCGTCGGCCGGCTTGCAGGGTCAAACAGCGGCACCACCGCCATCGCCGCAGTCGACGAGGCGAGCAGTCCGTAGAGCACCGCCACCCCGCGATGCGACCAGCCCGCGATCACCAGCCGCTGATAGAGATGGCTGCGATGAGCCTCGAAGATGTTCTCCCGCTTGCGAAGCCGCCGCAGCAGGGTGTAGGCCGTGTCGAAGATGAACGGCCAGCAGCCGGCCACCGCAACGGGCACCGCCAGGGCCACCGCGTCGCCGTCGCCGGCGGCCATCGGCAGGGCGGCCAGCACACACCCGAGAAAGGCGCTGCCCACGTCGCCCATGAAAATCCTCGCCGGCTGCCAGTTGCATGTCAGAAAGCCGAGCGAGCCCGCGGCGATCGCCGTGGCGAGGATCGCGACAAGCGGCGAGCCGATCGCCACGCCCGCCGCAGCCAGCCCCGCCCCGCAGGCCGCGGCGGTGATCCCCGCGATGCCGTCGGTACCATCCATGAAGTTGAAGGCGTTGGTCAGGCCCACGATCCACACGATCGACAGCGGCCAGGCCGCCGCCGCCAGGCCGGCCGCCTCCAGATCGATCGTGCAAAGCGATCCGAGACTCACCCGCTCCACCGGGCCGAGCAGCCAGACCGCCGCGGCGGCCGCGAGCAGGTGCACCGAAAAGCGGGTGCGGTTTTTGAGGGTGCGGATGTCGTCAAGCCAGCTCACCGCGGCGACGGCCAGAGCCGGCAGCATCACACCCGCCAGCCGCAGCCGGCAGCCAGGATCGGCCGCCGCGGCCACGCCCCCGGCGGCAAAAACCACCGCCAGAATCGCCAGCCCGCCGCCCCGCGGCGTGGCGCGGGAGTGGCTGCTGCGGCTGTTCGGGATGTCGAGCAGGCCCGCGGCGGTCGTCCAGCGGATCAACGGCCGCGTGAAGCAGGCAGCCGCCGCAAACGCCACCACTCCGCCGGCCACAAGCGGGCCGATCCCGGTGCCGGCGGCTTCGGCAGACGCGGCGGCAAGCAGGGCGGGCAGGGCAGGCACAGGACTTCAAGCCTTGTCGCGATGAACGGGCTCATTTGGAGCGAAACGAACGGTCACAAACGGTCAGTTGCTGTCGTTGGCCGAGGCGATCGCTTCACAGATCTCCGAGACCGTGGCGGCGGTGACATGCGACGAGATCGGCAGCGAGAGACTCCGCGAGGCGAGCAGTTCTGTTGCCGGCAGCGGGCGGCTGCGATCGCGGAAGTGCTCGAAGGCGGTCTGGGCGTGGCAGGGCGGGTCGTAGTAGGCACGGGTTTCGATGCCCTGCTTGCCCAGTTCGCGGCGGAGAGCGTCGCGGGAGATGCCGAAGCGGGCCGGATCGACCGTGATCGAGAAATCCTTGTGGCTCGACTGTGCCCCGGGAATCGCTTCCACAAAGCCGACTCCCGGCAGCCGGGAAAGCTCTCCACGATACTGCTCAGCCAGCCTTGCCCGGCGGGCCGCCTCGTCGTCGAGCATCTCCAGGCTCGCCAAGCCCAGCGCGGCGCTCGTTTCAGGCAGGCGGCCGTTGATGCCGGAATAGATCGCGTTGTAGGAGCCGTCATTGCCGTATTCGCGGCCGATCCGCACGAAATGGGCCAGGCAGTCGCAGTCGGTCGCCACGATGCCCCCCTCGCCGGCGATCAGCAGCTTGGTCGGCGAGAGACTGAAGACCTGGGCTGTGGCCCCGCGGCCGACCGGCTCGCCGTGCAGCGAGGCTCCGAAACCGTGGGCCGCGTCGATCACCAGCGGCAGACCGTGCTCGGCCGCCACCGCTTCGAGACTCGCGACATCGCAGGGATTGCCGAAGTTGTGGACCGCCGAGATGGCGACCGTCCGCGGCGTGATCGCGGCGGCAACCAGGCTCGCGGTCGCGTTGGTGGTCGCGGGATCGACGTCGATGAACACCGGGCGGAGATTGTTCCAGACGATCGCGGCGGGGCCGGCGAGAAAGGTGAAACTGGGGATGATCACCTCGCCGACCGGCTCGTTGCGGCCGCCCGAGCGGGCCATGCCAAACCGCGAGAGCGGCTCCATGCCCCCCACGCCACAGCTGGCCAGGCTGCGGCGGCTGCGGCAGCTCCCGGCGGCCAGATCGAGCCCGCGATAGACCAGCAGCAGCCCCACGGTGCAGCTGCTCACGGCCACCGCATGCCGCACCCCGAGACGCTCGGCGACCCGCTCCTCAAACTCCTCCACCAGCGGCCCCTTCGTGAGCTGCCGGCTTTCCAGGATCGCCTCGAGATTGGGGAGCATCGCCGCGATCGGCGGCACCGCCGGACGCACAAAGGGCACGCGGATCTCCCGCGCCGCCGCGTCGTTGGCGCGGTGCACTTCGGGGATCACGGATGTGCGGTCACGGGACATGGGCAGGGTCGTCTTTCTCAGTTTTCGAGCCTTGTTTCGAACCTTGTTTCGAACCTTGTTTCGAGCCTTGATTATCCGGCGTCGATCGGGGGCTTGGCCACCGCCTCGTCGGCTTCCTCGTCGATCAGCTTCTCCTGGAAGGCCCGAGCGGCCGCCGAGGCATGGTTGGACTCGCCGAATTCTGGCACCAGTTCGCGAAGACGGGCCCGCACCACCTCCGGCGGGGCGTCGAGGACCGTCTCGAGTTCGTCGAAGATGGCGGCCGTTTCCGCCGGGTCGGCCGGGCGGTGCATCGCGCAAAACACCTTCTCATGCCGCGTGCGGACCCGCCGCTCTTCGTCAAAGTAGAGCTCTTCAAAGAGTTTCTCGCCGGGCCGCAGGCCGGTGAAGGCAATCTCGATGTCGTCCTCCGCGAGCCCGGAGAGCCGCACCAGGTCGCGGGCCAAATCGACGATCCGCACGCTCTCCCCCATGTCGAGCACGAAGATCTCGCCCCCGGTTCCCATCGTGGCCGCCTGGAGCACCAGCTGCGAGGCCTCGGGGATCGTCATGAAGTACCGCTCGATGTTTGGATGGGTGACGGTGATCGGCCCGCCGAGGCGGATCTGCTCCTGAAAGATCGGGACCACCGAGCCGTTGCTGCCAAGCACGTTGCCGAAGCGGACGCAGATGAACTTTGTCTTGCTCTTGGCGGCGAGGCCCTGCACGAACCGCTCGGCGAGCAGCTTCGAGCAGCCCATCACGCTCGTGGGATGGACCGCCTTGTCGGTCGAGATCATCACAAACTGCCGCACGCCGTAGCGGTCGGCCAGCTGGGCGAGCAGCCGGGTGCCGAAGACATTGTTTTTGATCGCCTCGGCGGGGTTGTGCTCCATCATCGGCACATGCTTGTGGGCCGCGGCATGGAAGACCACCTCCGGCCGCATCTCGGCGAAGATTTTCTCCATCCGCGGCCGGTCGGTGATGTCGGCAATCAAAGGCTCGGTGGGCGGGACGATCTCACGGCGGGCAAACTCCTGCTCGATGAGAAACAGGGCGTTTTCCCCCTTTTCAACCATCAGCAGCATCTTGGGGCCAAACCGCAGCACCTGCCGGCAGATCTCCGAGCCGATCGAACCGCCGGCTCCGGTGATCAGCACCGTGCGGCCCTCGACGAGTTCGCGGATTGCCGACTCCTCGAGCCGGATCGCTTCGCGGCGGAGGAGGTCGTTGATCTCCACCGGTCGTACGCGAACGTGGGAGCGGCCTTCGTCGAGCAGCAACTCGTCGATCTGCGGCATCACCTTGAGCATCGCCCCGGCCTCGGTGACCGCGTCGTAGAGGTCGCGGAAGCGACGGCCGGAGATGACGCCCGACTGCACGAGCACGTCGTCGACATTGAAGCGGGCCGCAAGATGGCCGGCCCTGTCGGTCGTGCCGAGCACGGTCGAGCCGGCGAAGCGGGATCCGAGCAGGGAGCGGTCGTCGTCGAGGAAGCCGGCGATCAGATAGGGCTCGGTGGCGTTGGCGACGAGGTTGCGGGCGAGGAGTTCGCCGGACTGATTGGCTCCCACGATCAGCGCCGTGCGTGCGGGCTTGCTCGAGAAGAGCGGCCGCAGCTCCTCCCGGAAGCTCCGCCAGACCGCCCGCAGCCCGCCGAGAATCATGATCGTGGCGGCCCAGTCGAGAAGGATCACGCTCCGCGGCACCGGCTCGAATCCCTCGGCGGGAACCCGCCCGTTACGCAGCAGCACGCTGTCGATCGAGACGAGCACGAGCATCGAGAGCGTGGTCGCCCAGAGCAGACCGGTGAGGTCGCCGAAGGAGACCCGCCGCCAGGAGGCATGGCAGTGGCCGAGCAGGTAGAACACGATCAGCTTGATCGTGACGATGCCCCCGACGGTGGCGGCGTAGACCGCCAGCCACTCGTTGCCAAGGCGGAAGTCGTTGCGGGTGAAAAAGGCGACAAACAGCGCCGCGGCGAAGATCACCGCATGGGCCACCGCCAAGACCGCGGCCTTGCCGTTGAACCGGCGAATCGGCAGCCGGAAGCTCTGGTCCTCGTTGCTAGATCCGCTCAAGGTCGACATCCTCCAGTTCGATCGACGCCCCCTGATTAATGAAGCGTATCGCGACGACGAGCCGTTCGCGACCTTTGCGACTCACGACCGTGCCTTCCAGGCCGCTCAGGGGCCCGCTGCGGATGCGGACCGGGTGGCCCGACTCGAGGCGTGCCTCGGGCGTGAGCGGCTGTTCGCTCGCCACCAGGCGATGGATCATCCGCAGGTCGGCAAGCAGGGCCTCGCTATCGGTCACCGGCAGGCAGCGGGCGATCGTGTTGGTTGCCAGGGCCGCCCGTCGCTGGTCGTCGTCGACGAAGCCGAAGACGTAGCCGGCAAAAAGCGGCACCTGGCTCCACCGCACCCGCCCGCCGGCCGACCGCAGCCGCCGACGAACGACCGGGCCGTAGAAGGGAAGTCCTGCGGCCTCCATCTTCCGCATCAAATCTTTTTCGCGACGGGCGAGGGTGTAGAAGGCGACCCAGCCGGCACCCGGGGCCGCATGCCGCGGCGGATCGTCGAGCAGGTCGGGCGGAAAGGTGTCGGCCTGGGCGGGAAGCAACGGCATGCCGGTAAGACGCTCCATGCTGGGAGGATTGCCCAAGTTTACGCCCTTCTGGCGGTTGAGGCGTCGCCGGAGCCCGCGTCGGCCCGCGGGCGGGAAACCGGGCGAAGTTTTCCGGTGGGGCGACCGATAGTACCGATCAGGTGGTAGTGATTACGGCGACTTTGCCGATTCCGCGGCCGACCTCGACACGCTTCCGGCACCGATGAGACAGCATCGCAGAGAACCGTTCAGAAATTGTTCAGGCCCGCTCCCGGGGGCCGGTGGCCTGCTCGAGGCCGCCGCCGGCGGCCGCGCCGGGCGGCTGCTGCTTGTCGTGGCGATGCTGCCGGGGCTCGTCGGCTGCACCACTTTCGGCCGGCCGCAGCGGTCGCTTGTCGAGCAGGCAAGCCTGCAGGCGGCCTGCCCCGGCGACCCGGAGCGGATGCCCGCGAAAGAACTCGCGAAGGTCACCCTGCCTCCCTACGTGATCGAGCCGCCCGACATTCTCCTGATCGACGCCTTGCGCGTGGTGCCCAAGCCGCCCTTCCGGATCCGCTCCTTCGACACCCTGCAGGTGATCGTGGAGGGCACGCTGCTCGAGCAGCCGATCAACGGGCTGTATGTCGTGGAGCCGGGCGGGATGCTCGACCTCGGTCCCTCCTACGGCAAGGTGATGGTGGGCGGTCTCTCGCTCGACGAGGCCCAGGATGCGGTCTTCCGGCACCTCAAGCGGGTGCTCCGTGAGCCGCAGGTCTCGCTCACGCTCGCCCAGGCCGCCGGCCAGCAGCATATCGCCGGGGAGCACCTTGTGGGCCCCGATGGCACGATCAATCTCGGCACCTACGGCACCGTGTTTGTGACCGGCCTGACCCTCGAACAGGCCAAGCAGAAGATCGAGGAACACCTCGACCAGTTTCTCGACGGGCCGTTGGTGAGCGTGGACGTCTTCAGCTACAACTCGAAGGTCTATTACGTGATCACCGAGGGGGCCGGCTACGGCGACAATGTGGTTCGCCTGCCGGTGACCGGCAACGAGACGGTGCTCGACGCGATCGCCCAGATCAACGGCCTCTCGCGGCTCTCGAGCAAGGACATCTGGATCGCCCGGCCGGCACCCTCCGGCGTGGGCTGCGACCAGGTGCTGCCGGTGGACATCGAGGCGATCATGAAAGGCGGGGCGACCGCCACCAACTACCAGCTGCTGCCCGGCGACCGTGTCTTCATCGCCCAGGACCACATGGTCGCCTTCGACAGCCTCGTGGGGAAGGTCACCGCCCCCTTCGAGCGGATCTTCGGCTTCACCCTGCTCGGCACGAGCCTCGTGCAGCAGATCAACCGCTTCCCCTTCGGCTTCAACCCCAACTTCTGAGCCACTCGCGACCGCCCGCCTGCCTGACCGGCCGGCGATTCGACCCGGGAACGGTTGTGGCATATGCTTCGTAATAGAGTTGCCATCTTCAAGGAGGCCCGATCATGACCAGGCAATTTGACGAGACAGACCGAATCGGCCGACGCGACACTTGGCCCAATGGGCTCTGGACGACGGCGGTGTTGGCTGCGGCCTGCCTGGCGGCACCGGCGGTGGCGGTGGCCCAGGGGCCCGGTTCGCTCCCCTTTTCAAGCACCTACCGCCGGCCGAGCGTGAGCCCCTACCAGCGGCTCGCGCAGTTCAATCAGAATCCGCTCACGAATCAAAACACCTACCAGACGCTCGTGCAGCCGGCCGTCGAGCAGCAGCGGATGCAGCTCGAGCAGCTTTCCCAGGGCCAGCGGCTCGGCGGGGTGCAGCAGCAGGTGCAGGGGCTCGAGCGGAGTTCGCAGGCCCGGCAGATCGACGAGACGATCCGGCCCACCGGCCATGCCTCCACCTACATGAACTACTCCCACTACTACCGCATGGGCCGTTGAGCGGCCGACGTGGCTGAGGGGCCGGCGATGCGATGGCTGCGGGCGGCAACGACCGGGCTGGCAGGGCTGGCGGCGATCTGCGGGGCATGGCCGACGTGGATGCTGGCCGACGAGCCGGCTGCGACGCGGCCGCGGGCTGCGGCGATGCTCGAGGGGGGCTCACGGCAGCCTCCACCGCCGCGGGATCTTGTGGTCGCCCGCCGCACGCTGCGGCAGCGATTCGGCGAAACGCTCTTTCGGGCCGATTCGCACGCCGGGGCCAGGCAGGCCGCCGACCGGCTCTTCGAGGCTGCGGTGACCGAAACCGATCGGCCGCTGAAATGGCTTCTGCTCGATGAAGCCCGTCGGCTGGGGATGCAAGCTGGCGATGCGGCCACGATCGACGAGGCGGTGACGCTGGCGGCGGCGTCGTACGACTTCGATGCGATCGAACTGGAGATCGAGTCGCTTGCGCGGGTGCCGTTGCGGGCTCTGGACCGCTCGCGGGCGGGGGAGCTTGCGAAGGTGGCCGAGCGGCTGGCGACGCGGGCCGAGGCCGACGGTCGGCTGGGCCTGGCGGTGGATGCTCAGATGCTCGCGGTTCGCGGCTGGCAGCGGGCCGGCAACCGCGAAGC
>CAZRKH010000114.1:0-9618 GCA_964600785.1 uncultured Chitinophagaceae bacterium | reverse complement strand
CGGCTTGGGTTCTGGCTTGGGTTCAGGCTTGGGTTCAGGCTTGGGTTCAGGCTTGGCCGCAGCAGCGGGCTGTGGCTTGGCTGGTGTTGCCGCGGGCTTGGCTGGCTTGGCCACGGGAGCCGGTGGCGTTGCCGGCTTCACTTTGGCCTCAGGGGCGGGCCCCGGTGGGCCGCCTGAGAACGCGGAATACCGGGGACCGACCGCAGAATCGGCAGCCGCAGATGGGACCGACGTACCCGCCGGCGGTGAGCCCTCGTCACTTGCCGATGCCTGACGAACCGCGGCCGGAGAGTCCTCGAAACGGGGAATTGGCGAGGCGGCCGGCTTGGCCGCCTCGCCTGGGAAGCGGTCCGGCGGCATGGTCTCCGCGGGGGCCGCCACCGCCGCAGAGGGCGGCCCGTCGCCGGCATCGAGCCCGCGTCGGCCCAGGCCAACCATCCACACCAGCGAAAACCCGACCGTAGCGAAGACGATCGCGCCGAGCACCACTGCCCACCTGAAGGATTGCGGGCGGACGACGAGCGACTGCCGCGACGGCCGCGGCTGGGGTGCGGGCGGATCAGCGGGGCCGTGTACGTTGGCGGTCATCGCGGGCTCTCGGGCATGCGAGGCGGTCGTGCCGACGGCGTCGGTACCGACGACGAGCGGCAGGGAGTAGCAGATTCACCCGTCGCCGCGATAGGTCATTCCGCGGCCGCGGCCCGGCCACGACCGAGACTCATTCAACGGCCGGGGGCTCGGCGGTCTCGAGAACCTGGTGAAGATGGAAGTGAAACTTCCCCAGCTTCCCGCCGTAGTTGCCCGCCGAGATCAGGGGGATGCCCTCCCCCGAGGCCGCGGTGATTCCAGCGGCCATCGCGGTGGCCACCGCCATCTCGTCGATCCCGTCGATCACGATCTCGAGAGCCGCCGAGGCCTCTTCGTCAAGCCGACTGGCGACCCTGCCCACGAGCGATGGGCAGAAGGCGTCGTTGGTGCTCGCCTTGAGCGACGCATAGCGGCTGCCGACCTTGCTGCCCGAGCGGACCACGCCGCCGGGAAACGGGGTGATTGTGCCAGGCACCGCGGCGATCGTTTCGACGGCACGACGAGCGGCTGCGAGTGTCGTCTCGAGTGAGCTGCCCTGGAGGATGAAGTTGCCACCGCCCACGGCTTTCACGATGCCCACCGACTCCTCGGCGATGAACTCGCCATCCATCACCGGAATCCGCCAGAACCGGCGACCGTCGATGACCTTGGTCTTTTCGAAGCCGTCGCCGAAGAATCGCACGTGCGATCCGACCGCCGCCCGCTCTTCTGCCTCGGGGAGGCCGTCGAAGACGCTGACTGTCGGGCAGGTCAGCAGACACTGGCTGACGCGGTTGGCCAGGGCGGCGGCGAGGGGTTCAGCGGCGAAGGCGAACAGCAGGATCGCCGCTCCCTCACGGCCGTCGGGCGTTTTCTCCGCCGGCAGGCGAACCTCGAGCCCAGCCTCGGCATCACAGCCGATCACGCTGGTGCCGTAGCCGCAGGTGGCCGCGATGGCCGCATCGAGCCAGTGGGTATCGTGGGCGGTGACCACGATTCGGGCAGCCCGCAGGCGAAAGGCCTCGGCGAACGTGTCATCGATGCGTGTGGGCCCGATCTGCATACAGCCTCGCGACGGTGGTTTGAGGCCCCGCCGCGTCCTTGTTTTCCGCCGACGGGGATTTCCCTATCATGGCGGCCTCGCCCGACCACCTCCACAGTGGAGCGGTCCGGCCGCCTCGGGACAGCCCGCACACGAAGGAACAGGCCCCATGCGTATCGCTCCCACCCTTTTCCGCTCGGCCTCTCGGGCTTGCTACGGGCTTGCTGCAACGCTCTTCGCGGTGGCGATTGGCGGTCTGTCCTCGCCTCGAGCCGACGAACTTTCCCAATCGGGCGTGGCAGTCGTGCCGGCCGATGCGGCCTTTTTCTCCGCCTCGTTGCGGCTGCAGGAGCAGTTCGAGGCGATCCGCGGCAGCAACGCGATGAAGGCGATTCTCGCGACACCGGCGGTGAAGCAGGCGCTTGATTCGCTCGAAGAGCAGCAGTCGATGCCCGGCAGCCCGATTTCGATGGCGGCCACGCTCCTGGAGCTTCCTGAAAACGCGCAGGCGATCGAGGTCGTTCGCGACATGATCTCCAAAGACACATTTCTCTACGGCGAGCCGAGCTGCACCGCCTTCGTGTCGCTGCTGATGAAGCTCCAGCGGGCCAACCAGTTTTCCGGGCTGATCGAGGCTGCCCGCGGTGCCGGCAACGGCATTGAATTCGACGCGGTGGAGTTGATCGATGAAGACGGAGCCCCGATCGAGTTGGATCTCGATTTCAGCTCTGACGAGTTGGCCGGACGGGTCTTCTTCGACACGATCGCGGCCAACGTCGAGATGCTGGTCGTCCCCGATCTCGTCTGGGGCTTCACGATCACTGATCGCGACTCGGCAGCGCAGCAGCTCAAGCGGATCGAGGTGCTCCTCAAGCTCCTCACGCAGGCGGCGCCCGATTTCGCCGAAAGCCTCGAGCGACGGAAGATCGCCGGAGGCGAGTTTGTGACCTTTGCCCTCGCCGGCGACATGGTGCCCTGGGGCGAAATTGATTTCGATGAGCTCAGCGACGATGCCAATGCGATCGATCGCGTTGTCGACAGGCTGGAGTCGCTCGAACTCGTGGTGGCCCTCGGCACGATCGGCTCGCGGGTGATTCTCTCAGTCGGCGGCTCGACGGATCACCTCGAGCGGCTTGCCGAGGGGGATTCCGGCGAGAAACTACTGGCGGCCGACGCCTTCGCGCCTTTGCGAAAGGCGGGCGAGTTGCGGCTCACCGGCATCTCCTATGTCAGCGAAAAGCTCGCCCGCAGCCTGGCCGGGTCGGCCGACGATATCCGCCAGCTGGCCCGCCTGGCCGCCCCGCTTGCGGAGCGGTTTGGCCTGCCCGAGGAGGCCGGCAAGAAGGCCGCGGGCGATATCGAAAAACTGGCCGACGATTTCGAACGACTCGCCCCGATTCCCGGAGACTGGATGGCCTTCTCGTACATCGGCAAGCAGGGCTATGAGGGCGAGGTCTGGGACTGGACCGGAAACGTCGCCCTCGACGGCTCGAAACGGCTCGACATTCTCGCCCATGTCGGGGGAAAGCCGTTGGCCGCGGCCGCGGCCCGCTCCACGGTCAAGCCGGAGACGTACGAGATGGTCGTCGGCTGGGGAAGGATGGTCGACGAATTCGTCGAGACCTATGTGACTGATCGACTCGACGATGACGAGCGGGAGGACTACGAGCAGGCGAGGGAGCGGTTCGGGCCGCTGCTCGTCGATCTCGTGACCACCGTGCGGGAGAAGTTCCTGCCCGCGCTTGGCGACGGGCAGTTGGCGCTGGTGCTCGACGACGAGACCCGGGTCGAACGGCTCCAGAAGGAACTGCCGGCAGCTTCAGAGCCGCTGCCGGTGATCGAACCGGCGATCGTGCTGGGGGTCGAGGATGCGGGGCTCTTCAAGGAGGGGCTCAACGACCTCTTCGCCCTCGGCGACCGGCTCGTCAACGAGGTTCGCGAGGCCGACCCCGATGCCATTCCCGCCGACTACAAGATCCCCGCGCCCCAGAAGCGGGAGGCGGCCTCCGGCTCGATCTGGTCCTTCGCGATCCCCGATGCGGGTCTCGATGAGCGGATCGCCCCGGCGATCGGCCTCGGTAAGGAGGTGGCGGTCTTCACCCTGGTGCCGGGGCAGGCCGAGCGGATTCTTTCCGACACCCCCCTGGAGATCTGCCGGGAACTTTCCCGTTTCGATGCCAAGCTTGCCGCGGCCGCCGCCCTCGACGTGCCGGCGATCATTGACCTGCTCGAGCCGTGGGCCATCTATGCGGCACGCTACGCGGCGGTCACCATGCGAGACGGCTCGGTCGATCCCGACTTCGAACTCACCGAAGACGACGAAACCGAAGAGATCCGCAAAAATC
This sequence comes from uncultured Chitinophagaceae bacterium, assembly GCA_964600785.1. Classification (GTDB taxonomy): domain Bacteria; phylum Planctomycetota; class Planctomycetia; order Pirellulales; family UBA1268; genus M30B53. Next base: position 5,664 of record CAZRKH010000114.1, on the reverse strand, counting down.
TCGCCCAGGCCAAGGTGTTTCTCGATGTCTGCCGTTGCCTGCGGGCCGCGGTGGCCGAGCAGTCGGAGGAGTCGGGGGCGATGGTCACCCGCTGGCGGAACGTGATCGAAGACCTGCCTCCGCAGTGATCGCCCACTGCGGCCCGGCAGTCAGTCGACCCGGCGGCACCGCACGAGCAGATCGCCGCCGGGCCGCTCGATGGAGGTCACCTCCAGCAGGGCGGCTTCGGCGAGACGGCTGATTCCCCGGCCGCCGATCGCGGCGGGGGCCTCGCCGCCAACGAGCGTGGCCGCGATGAAGCACCAGACCTCGTCGATCAAGCGAGCGTCGAGCAGGCCCCCGAGGACCGTTGCTCCGCCCTCGACAAGGAGATTGGTGACCTCACGGCGTGCCAGTTCGGCAAGCAGCCCCACCAGTAGCCCCTGGCGGCCGGCCTGTGGCGACTTCCAGATTTCGCAGCCAGCCGCAGCGAGTGCCGACTCGCGGGATGGATCAGCCTCCGGTCCGACCGCGACCAGCAGCGGCGTCTCCCTGGCCGTTCGCACGAGGTTGGATTCCAGCGGCAGCCTCGCGGTCGAATCGAGCACCACCCGCAGCGGCTGGCGGGGGCCCGGTGGACGGGCGGTGAGCAGAGGATCGTCGGTGAGGGCCGTGCCGATCCCGACGAGGATCGCGTCCACCCGCCCACGCAGGGCGTGCACGATCTCCCGCGAGGATTCCGAGGAGATCCACTGACTCTCGCCCGAGGCCGTCGCAATCCGGCCGTCGAGGGTCATCGCCCACTTGGCGATCACCCAGGGCCTGCCCGCCGCGACCAGTGTGGCGAAGGGGGCGATCAGCTGCCTCGCTTCCGTCTCGAGCAGGCCGGCAACAACCTCCACGCCCGCCTTGTGCAGCAGTTCGAGGCCGCCCGCGGCAGCGGGGTTCGGGTCACGGCAGCCCACGACCACCCGCCGGATCCCGGCCCGCTCGATCGCACCGGTGCAGGGGGGAGTCTTGCCGGTGTGACTGCAGGGCTCGAGCGTGACCACCAGCGTCGCCCCGCGGGCGGCCTCACCGGCCGCCTCGATCGCCATCACTTCCGCATGGGCCCCGCCGAAACGAACATGCCATCCCTCGGCGAGCCGGGTGCCGTCTTCAGCCACCACCACCGCCCCGACCATCGGGTTGGGCTCCACGCGACCCTCGCCGCGACGGGCCAGTTCCAAAGCCCGCCGCATTGCCGGCTCAAAGACCTCGACGATCTCCGCAGTCGGGGGAAGCGATTGATCGGTGTGGCTGGGAGGGGGCATCGGGCCTGCGGGCTTCAGGATCCTGGCGTCCAGAGCACTTTCTTCTCGCCGCCCTCATCCGTCGGTGACGATCCTCCTGGCGTCCAGAGCTTCCCCGCCTGCGGCTCCGCGGGAGCTTCCGCGGCCGCGGGACGGGCCGCGAGCGACGACAGGTCGATGCCGGCCTCGGCGAGCACCTCGGCCAGGGCTTCGAGCACACGCGGGTCGCGTTGGGCCTCACCCCGGAGCCGCTCGAGGAGCCGCAGAAACTCCGTCTGTTCGCCCCGCTGCAGCCTGATTCGCAGCTCCGCCACGTCGAGCATGCCCTCGCCCATGCCGAGGCCCGTGGCGAGCTTCCGCATGGTGGCGAGAATCTCGAGCTTCTCGCCGGTCGTGGCCGCCCGGCTCTCGAGCAGGCCCAGGGCGTCCCAGCGGTCCTGCGGCTGGATGCCGTCGCCGGTCTGCGGATCGTCGCTGAGGGCCACGAGTCTTTCGGCCGCCCTCGCGGCGGCAAGATCAAACCCGGCATGCAGCGACGTCAGAAACAGCAGCCGCAGCTGCTCGTTGTCGACGTTGTCCAGCGGCACCCTGTGCCACCGCATCGGCGGCAATTCCTCGACCGGACGGGCCGACTCCACCGATCCCGGCTGCGGGATGCCCAGCGTGTCGCGGAGGGCCGCCCACCCGGCGGTGGCGTCGGGCTGCCGTGCGGTCGCCTCCTGTTCGGTGATGATCGCCTCGACGCGACGCCGCAGGTCGCGATCGGCCACCGCCTGCCGAGGTGATTTCCCAAGCAGTTCTGGAATCGCGGTGTCGGGCCAGGTGGCGGCGAAACGGCTCCAGAGGGCTTCGTCCTGGGCGGCGACGGCCCGGTCAAACAGTTCGGCGGTGTCGGGCTTGGAGCGTTCGTCGGCGGCGGGCCGGGGCGGGCGAAACTGGGCCGAGAGCAGCCAGACGGTGGGCGTGAGCGTGGGCACGCCGGGAGGGGTCTCCAGCGGTGCAAGCGGACCGCCCAGGAGAGCCTCTACAATCGGCCTGGCCTCGGCGAGGTCGGGGCTGAATCCTTGGAGCAATCCCTCCGGCTCGCGGTCGGTCTGCTTGCCGAAAATCAGCAGCGAGCCCAGCAGGCGGGCCGGCCGCTGGGCGTCGGCCGGGCCCTCGTAGACCCGCCAGACCGACCGGGGCGGCGCCGCATTGCGGGAGACCCAGTCGGAGCGGTTGAAGGCGGCCGGCTCGAAGCGGCCGTCATGACGGAGGCGATCTTCGAGGAGGTCGAGGTCGGCCGGGCCCCCTTCACCGGCGGGAATCTCACCGGCCATGCGGGTGAAGCTGACCGTCGGCGAGCGGTCGGGATCGGCCTGCTGCTCCAGGGCGACCGCACGTCCGGTCGCCTCCACCGCCTCGTCGTGCGAGAGACCCTCGCAGCGAGCAACCACCAGCCAGGCCTCGGCCGCTTCAAACGGCAGGGCGAGCATTTCACACACCAGCGCGATATCGGTAAACAACTCCCGGCTGCCCGCAGCCACTCCCTTGAGGCTGCGAAATCCTGTCAGGGCCTTGGCCAGCCGCCAGGCCTTCGCGTCGTCGAGTGCTGACTGAAACTCGAACCTCCAGGGCGAGTCGGCTGGCGTCGTCTGCAGCGGCATGCGGGCCCGCAAAGCCGGGGGCACGCCGGAGCTTCCGATCACCGCTGCAAGCAGCCGACGGTCCTCGTCCGAGCCGAGGCTTTTCTCGCGCATCCAGTCGAGCAGGCCCTGGGCGAGGCCCACCTGGCCGCCCTGGGCGGCCGCCTGGATCAGTGTCGTGGCCACCCGCACGACCTCCACGGGCACCTCCTGGCCGGCAGGCAGCATCGCCCGGGCCCGGTCAAAGGCGGCGGCAGCCTCCTGCATCTGCCCGAGCAAGGCATCGCAGACCGACTGCTGGGCGACGGCCAGCGGGTTGTCCGGGCAGGCTTGCACGAAGGCCCGGTTGGTGGCGGCTGCATCGTCGAATCGCTGGGCGGCCAGTTCCAGTTTCGTCTTGGTTGCCAGCAGACAGGCCCGGCCTGGGTTGGCTGTATCGAGCCGCTTCGCCATCTCGAGGGCCGCTGAAATCTGGTCGCCCTCGATCAGCCGGTCAAGCTGCTCCAGGTCGCCCACCAATTGCGGGCAGCAGAACTTGATTTTCTTGCCGGTGCCGCCGGGACAGGAGGCGTAGGGGTCGATCGCCATGCGGGAGTCTCACGGTGCGGTGGTTCGTTCTGGTTGAATGTAGCAGAGCGACGGCGGCCGAAAACCACCGTCGGTTGTTCCGCCCCGGCGGCTGTTGCATACTGCACCCCGCGGCGCAGGGAGAGGCGGCTTGCGCGATCCGCTTCGGTTTCCCCGACCCTCTGAATCCGCGAATCGATGCGGCAGCCTCGCATCCTTGTTGTCGATGCCTCCGGCGCTCCCGGGCTGCCCTATGCCCGCCTGGTGGCGAGGCTGCAGCCGCTCGAACTTCGCGTGGAACGCTCGCTCGAAGGAGCGGTCGCCAGCATCGCCCGCGACTCCTGGGACCTCGGGATCGTGACCGCGCGAGCCGCCCCAACCGCCGACGTGCTGCACGCCGCGTTGAAGCGGGCCGATCCCCAGCTGCCGATGGTCGTGGTCGACCCCCAGCCCTCGGTTGAACGGGCCCGGGCCTGCCTGCAGGCGGGCGCCGGCGACTACCTCGATATCGCCCGGATCGAGGAGGATCTCGAGGACTCGCTGGTGAGGCTCTTGGCGATCTCGCGACGGGTGGCGGCGGAAGAGGTGCTTCGCCGGGCGGTGGAACGGCCTTACTCCTTCGAAAACTTTCTCGGCGAGAGTCCGCCGATGCGGGCGGTCTACTCGGTCATCGATCGCATCGCCACGAGCAACGTCGACGTCTTGGTCACCGGCGAGACCGGCACCGGCAAGGAACTCGTGGCCCGTGCGGTGCACCACCGCAGCCGGCGTGCACAGCGGCCGTTCGTGCCGGTCGACTGCGGTGCGATTCCCGACGCTCTGCTGGAGAGCGAACTCTTCGGCCACGAACGCGGGGCCTTCACCGGGGCCGATGCCCGGCGGATCGGGCTGGTGGAGGTGGCCGACGGCGGCACGCTCTTTCTCGACGAGATCGGCGAACTCCCACTGGCCCTTCAGGCAAAGCTGCTCCGCGTGCTCCAGGAGCGGCGGGTCCGCCGCGTGGGGGCCCGCCAGGAGACGGCCGTCGATGTCCGCGTGGTGGCGGCCACCTCTCGCGACATCGACCGGATGGTCGCCGAGGGCAGTTTCCGTCGCGACCTTTACTACCGGGTCAATGTGGTGCGGATCGACATGCCGCCCCTGCGGGAACGGGGCGACGACATCGGCCTGCTCGCGGAGGCGTTTGCCAACCGAGCCGGGAAGGAGATGGGGCGGAGCGTCGGCGGCATCTCACCGGATGCCTACGGCGTGCTTCGAAGCTATGCCTGGCCCGGCAACGTGCGGGAACTGAGCAACGTCATCCGCCGGGCGGTGGCGATGAGCCGGTCGAAGATGGTCGGGCTCGATGACCTGCCTGATGACCTGGTCGCCTCGGCTGGTCGCAACGGTGGTGCGGCAGCCGGGGACGGGGAGGTCGGATTCTTCGCTCAGCGGCAGGCCCATACCGCACGCTTCGAGCGGCAGTACCTGACCGATCTGCTCACCCGCCACACCGGCGACGTGACCGCCGCTGCTCGCGAGGCCCGCCTGCCGCGCGGCACGCTCTACCGGCTTCTCAAGGGCCATGAGATCGATGCGGCGAGTTTTCGCAGTTAGCGGATGGCGGCTGCCGGGCCGAGCCGCCCGCGCGACACCGGCGCGAATGCGCTACGCCCGTGTGACACGTCCGGAGTTCGGAGCAGCACGGCCGTTTCATCGCCTTTCGCAGCGGGCTTGCGCCTCGCCGGTGTGACAGCCCCGCAGCTTGCGGCTGTCTGTGGTCGGGGCGGTGGCCGCGGGAAGTCTGTGGTTTTCCCGGTTCCGGGCGTCTTCGAGAGGGCTTTTGCGTTGCCGCGGCGAATTTGGCATGTCGCTTGCACCTCTTTCGACTGGCGGACCCGTGGAACGAAACCGAGAAGACCAGTTCAGCAAAGGAGAGATGCGATGAAAAAGATCGAAGCAATCATCAGGCACTTCAAGCTCGAAGAGGTGAAGGACGCGTTGAATGCCCAAGGAATCAAGGGGATGACGGTCACCGAGGTGCGTGGTTTTGGTCGGCAGAAGGGCCACACCGAGACCTACCGTGGGGCCGAGTATTCGGTCGATTTTCTGCCGAAGGTGAAGGTGGAGGTCGTTGTCAGCGACGAGGAGGCCCAGGGCGTGATCGGCAAGATCATGAACACCGCCCGCACCGGCCAGGTCGGCGACGGCAAGATCTTCGT
>CAZRKH010000113.1:0-19180 GCA_964600785.1 uncultured Chitinophagaceae bacterium | reverse complement strand
GCGGCTTGTCGCCGCCTTCCCGCAATGGGCCGAGGCGGCCGGCCAATTTGCCGCGGATGCGGTCGACGACTCGACGAGGTTCTCCGACGACATGGCGATCGAGCGGCTCGGTCGGCTCGAGCGGCTTGTCGCGGCTCACCCTTCGGCTGCGATGGTCCGCCGGCAACTGCTCGCCCGGCTGGACTCCGCGATCGAACGCGGTGAGTGGAACACCTCCAACCTGCATCTGCAGCGGGAACTCGTGGCGATGCGGACCGCGATGGCCGGGAACGCTGACCGGCTTTCTACGCCACCCGCCCTGGCTGCCTCGCCGACTGTCAGCACTGATCCCGACGAGGCCTGGCCGCTGGGGAAGGTGACCGCTGCGAGCGTGGCGGCCGACGACGAGAAGAAGCCGTCCCACGTGCACTCGATGCGGAGCCTGCCGATCGCCGGCGGAGCCGGAACACCCTTCATCGAGAATCTCCAGCTCAACCTCGAAGTCTCCCCCTTTGAGGTCACCGTCCGTGACGGACTCGGCAGACAACTCGGCGGACCGCTGAAACTCATGCCCGAGTCGAACAGCCGCAACGTGTTCTTCAACGGCTTCGGGCCCTTCGGTCACGAGCCACACACGGCGCTCGTGGGCCGGATTTTGGTGGTCAGCGTGGGCGGCACCGCCTCGGCTTTCGAACTGGCGGCCCCCGGCCTGCCCGGAGCGGTGCGGCACCGGCGGCTGTGGAGCCTCCCTGATGAATCCGTGCCGATCGAGTTGGGCAGGCGGCCGGGCGGCATCGCCTCGAAACGGCTGGGAGAAATGCCGATCGGCAACATCGTGAGTGAACCGAGGCCGGCCCGCGAGACCGCCTGGCCCGAGGTCAGAGGCATCGCGGCGAGCTCGGCAGGTATTCCTTTGCTGACCTACCGCACGATCACCATGCGACGTATCGACGATGGCGGGGCTGCCTGGTCCCGCAACGATCTGCCGCTGGGAAGCGCCGTGATCGCCGACGACAAGTGCGTGGTGGCCTGCCCGCGTGACGGCCACGCAGCACGGGTCTTTTCGGCCCTCCACGGCGGCCTGCTGCGGAAGGCCGAACTGCCTCCTACCGAGGCCTGGCTGGAGACGGCCGGCCGCTTCGTGCTGGCACTCGGCGAACTGAAAGTCTCGCCGCTGGGCGGCGGCCAACTGCCGCTTGTTCGCTGCGACCCGCTTTCGGGCGAGACCCGAAAAATCGCCCTGATTCCCGCCGCGTCACGGATGTTCTCCCTTCCGCACGGACGCATCGCGGTGCTCGAGCCTGCGGGAGATTTTTCCGTGATCGACCTGCCGGCGGGCCGGGTCGACTTCCGCTGCAAACTTCCCGAAGTGCCCGACGATATCAATCGGCTGATGGTGATGCCCTGGAGGGATCGACTGCTGGTGCTCGCCGGCTGCCCGCCCCCGCGAGAGGCTCTCGAGCGGCTGAACGACAGCGGTACGCCAAATCCGTTCAACAGCCACAACCAGATGGGCATGCTGGTGTCCGGCTGTCTTTGGGCGGTCGATGCGGATGACGGGTCGCTCTTGTGGCAATCACCGGCAACCCTGCTGCAGCACGGCCTCGACCTCTCGCAGCCTCCCGAACTGCCGGTGCTCGTCTTTGCACGACGGATGACCGCCAAGAAGGGGCGGGAGACCTGGCTGAGCCTGCTGTGCATCGACAAGCGAACCGGGCATGCCGTTTTCGCCGACGACAGGATCAAGCTCGGCGGGTCGTCCATCGGGACACCCGATGTCTCGGCCGATCCCGAGGCCCACACCGTCACGATCGGTATCCGCGGTCATCGTTCCCCCCTGCTGGACACGGTGCTCTCCTTCAAGGGCGGCCCGATCAGCCCCCGCCCGCCGCACCAGGGCTTCGACGCGAAGATCACCAGACCGAGCCTTTCGGATAAGATTGAGTCATGGCTGAAGGAATCTCTCGAATCGCTGTTGTTTTGAGAACCGGCTCGCCGGCAAATCGCGGCCTCCCCTCAGGCGGCCGGGAGGTTTGCTGCCGCCGCCGGGCGGCGGTTGTCTGTGCGATCGTGGCGGCGATTCTCGGGCTGGCTGCCGGCGGTGAGGCGACCGCCGAGGAGACTGACGGACAGGCCCGCCGAGTGGTCCGGCAGGGTCTCGACTGGCTGGCTGCCGAGCAGTCCCGTCGCGGCAGCTGGGCGGCCAACGAGTCGCGGTATCCCGCGGCCATGACCGCTTTGGCCGGCACGGCCTTGCTGATGGAGGGATCCACCACGACCCAGGGCCGCTACGCGGAGAACATCCGCCGCGCGGTCGACTATCTCGTCGACTGCTCACGGCCCAACGGTCTGATCGGCAATCCCAAGGTCGATGACCGTTACACCTATGGCCACGGCTTCTCGATGCTGTTTCTCTCGCAGGTGCTCGGCGAGGAGGAGGACCAACGCCGCCGCGAGGAACTCGTGGAGGTCCTTGAAAAGGCGGTGGAATTTTCGGGCCGTGCCCAGACCGATGCCGGCGGCTGGGGCTACGTGAGTGCCAAGGACGGCAACGATTTCGACGAGGGGTCGACCACCATCACCCAGGTGCAGGGTCTCCGCGGCTGCCGCAACGCGGGCATCCCGGTGCCCAGGGAGATCATCGACAAGGCGATCGGCTACATCCACAAGTGCACCAACGATGACGGCGGTGTGCAGTACAGCTCCAAAGGGGGCGGCGGGCGGCCGGCGATTTCAGCGGCGGCGATCGCCTGTCTGTTCAACGCCGGGGAGTACGACGACACCCATGTACCGAAGATGCTCTCGTATGCCGAGAAGCACCTCGGCAACATCTCCAACAACGGCTTCGGCCACTGGCACTACGCCCATTTCTACTATGCCCAGGTGATGTACCGGGAGGGTGGCAAGAAGTGGCGGAGCTACCGCTCGCAGATCGAAAAGCGGCTCGTGGGAGAGGCTCAAGCGGGCCGCGGGGGCATGTTCTGGCCGCAGGGCTACATCGGGAAGGTCTACACCACCGCGGCAAACCTGGTGATCCTGCAGCTCGACGGGGGGCTGCTGCCGATCTTCCAGCGGTAGCCTCTGGCACCCCGGCCCTCCAGGGAATAGGGTTGAAGCACCCTTTGAGCGACATTTCTCCGTAGGAATTCCCGCATGGCCACCACCGAGCCCCAGCCCCACGAGCGACTCCACCAGGCGCGAGACCGCATTCTCGAGCAGCTCTCGCGGGTCATCGTGGGGCAGCACGAGGTGGTCGAGGAACTCCTGATCTGCCTCTTCAGCCGCGGCCATTGCCTGCTCGAGGGTGTACCGGGCCTGGCCAAGACGTTGATGGTCAGCACGCTGGCGAGATGCCTCGACCTGAGCTTCAGCCGCATCCAGTTCACGCCCGACCTGATGCCCGCCGACATCACCGGCACCGACATTCTCGAGGAGGATCGGTCCACCGGAGGCCGCCAGCTGCGGTTTCTCGAGGGCCCCCTCTTTGCCAACGTCGTGCTTGCCGACGAGATCAACCGCACGCCGCCGAAGACCCAGGCGGCCCTGCTCGAGGCGATGCAGGAGCGGCAGGTGAGCGTCGGCCGCCAGCGGCACCGATTGGCCGATCCCTTTTTCGTGCTGGCCACCCAGAACCCGATCGAGCAGGAGGGCACCTACCCGCTGCCGGAGGCTCAGCAGGACCGCTTCATGTTCAAGGTGTTCGTCCGCTATCCGAGCTTCGACGAGGAGTTCGAGATCGCCCGACGGACCACCGGGGCGGTGCCGGACGACGTTGAGCCGGTGCTCACCGCCAACGAGATCATCGCCCTGCAGAAGCAGGTGCGGGAAGTGCCCGTGAGCGACCATCTCGTGCGGTATGCCCTGGCGATCGTGCGGCAGACCCGCGTGGGCGAGGCGGGCGTGCCGGAGTATGTCTCCGACCAGCTCTCCTGGGGTGCCGGTCCCCGCGCGGTGCAGTTTCTGATCGTGGGAGCCAAGGCGAGGGCCCTGCTCGCCGGTCGCAGCCACGTGATCACCCAAGACATTCAGAGCCTGGCCATGCCGGTGCTCCGGCACCGGATCGTGGTCGGCTTCGCGGCGGAGAGCGAGGGGACCACGCCCGACACGATCATCCGGCGGATCCTCGACACCACGCCCGAGCAGGAGGACGAACTTGTCCGCGACGCCAGGTTCCAGACGATATTTGCATCCTGAGGCGATCGCCCGCATCTCGCGGCTCGAACTGCGGGCCCGAGCGGTCGTCGAGGGCGTGCTTACCGGACTCCACAAGAGCCCCTACAAGGGCCAGAGCGTGGAGTTTCTCCAGCACCGCGAGTATGTCCCGGGCGACGATCTCCGCCGGGTCGACTGGAAGGTCTGGGCACGGCAGGATCGCCACTACATCAAGGAATTCGAGGAGGAGACCAGCCTGCGGCTGTTTTTGGTGGTGGACGGCTCGGCGAGCATGGACTACTCCCATGGTTCCTCCTCCACACCGACCCTCTCGAAGTACGACTATGCCGCCACGATGGCGGCGAGCCTGGCCTGGCTCGCCCTCTCCCACGGCGATGCGGTCGGCTGCTGCGTGTTCGACGATGCGGTGCGGGCGAGCGTGCCGCCGCGAACCCGTCGCAACCAGCTTGCCGACGTGATCGATACGCTCGAAGCGGCCCGTACGCCCCGGCCAACCTCGCTTCTGCCGGTCTGCCGACATCTCGCCGAGACGCTCCCCCGCCGCGGACTCATCGTGCTCTTCTCCGACCTGCTTGGTGACACCGCGGCGTCCGCGGGGGCGGAAACGACCGATTCCGGGGGGCTCGACCGGTTCATGAAGGGCCTCTCGCTGCTACGTCAACGGGGCCACGACATCGCCGTCGTGCAGGTGATGGATCCGGACGAACTCGACTTCCCCTTCGACGGGCCGACCCGTTTCGAGGGCCTGGAACTGCCGGCCCACATCGCCTGCAACCCGCGGGCTCTGCGGGAGGGCTATCTCGAGGCGATCGATGCCTTCCTCGCCGAGGCGCGGCGGGGCTGCGCGCGGCTGCGGTGCGACTACGCGCTGGTCCGCAGCGACCAGCCGGTCGATGCGGCATTGGTCCGCTTCCTCTCGCAGCGGGCCTCGATGGCCGTCTAGCCGATGCCTGCCTTCGATTTTCCGTCGCTGCTGTGGTGGGGGCTGCCGCTCGCGGCGGCGCCGGTGGTGATCCACCTGATCAATCTGCTGCGGCACCGCACGGTCCGCTGGCCGGCGATGGAGTTTCTCCTGGCAAGCCAACGGAAATACCGCACCCGGGTGCTGCTCAAGCAGTTGCTGCTGATGCTGCTGCGGATCGCGGCAATCGCCGGCGTCGTGCTGGCCCTGGCACAGCCGCGGTGGCGATCGGCCCTCGCGGGTCTTTTGGGCGGGGAGCGGACGACCCACCTGTTGCTCTTCGACGACAGCTTCTCGATGTCTCAGCGGGAGGCCGAGGACGACTGCTTCGACCGGGCCCGCCGGGCCGCGGTGGGACTGCTCGATGACCTTCTCGCCACCGGAGGCGGTGACTCGATCGCGATCGGCCGCTTCTCGGCCCTCGCCACCACGGCCGCCGAACGCGGGTTCGACCTCGAGCCGAGTCCGCTGACCGCCGAGACCGCCAGCGCCGCGAAGCGAACCGTCACCGAGGCGACGGTCTCGCAGAAGGCGGTCGGCCCACGCGACGCGATCGCCGCGGCGGCGGAATACTGCGAGGCCGGTAGCGGCGGCAGGCAGGTGCTCTGGGTGCTCAGCGATTTCCGCAGCCGCAACTGGAAGGTGGCCGACGACACCGCGGAGATTCTCCGCCGGGTCTCGGCAGCCGATGCCGAAATCCGGCTGGTCGACTGCGGCGGGCCGGCAGGCGAATCCTCCCCGCGGGGCAACCTCGGGATCGAGTCGCTCGAGACGATCGGCGGGGTACCTGCGGCGGGCGTGGTGCTGCCCTTTGAGATCACCGTCCGCAATCACGGCTCCCTGCCGGCCCGCGGAGTGCTCGTCGATTTGCGGGAGGACGGCCTCGACCGACCGGGCGTGCGGCTCGAGGCGATCCCCGCCGGCTCAACGGCAAGCCGGCGGTTCAACGTTCGCTTTGCCGAGGAAGGGGACCACCTGCTCGAGGCCTCGTTGCCCGCCGACAGCGTCGCCGCCGACAACCTCCGCTCCGCGGCGGTGCGGATCTCGGAATCCCGCAATGTGCTCGTGGTCGATGGAGCGTCGATTCCGGGTAGCCGCGGTGGCGATGCCTTCTATATCGCCTCGGCCCTCTCCCCGGGAACTGCGGCATCGACGGGCCTGGATGTTCGCATCGAGCCCCGCACGAGCCTCGCCACCCTGCCGCTGGACTCCTTCGACACCATCTGGCTGGTCGACGTGACGTCGCTCGACCGGCAGGAGATGGCGTCCCTCGAAGCGTTCGTCCGGGGCGGGGGAGGTGCGGTGTTCTTCACCGGACCGCGGACCGACGTGCAGGCCTTCAACCGCACCGCCTACCGGGAGGGCCGGGGGCTGTTTCCTTTCCCGCTCGCGGGGCCTGTCGAGCTTTTGCCTTCTTCCGGCGAGCGGAAGCCCGACGTGCTCGTCGAGCCACACCCGGTGGTCTCGGTGCTCGCCGGCCGACGCAACCCGCTGATCGACGCGGTGCGTGTCTCGCGGGTGATGGCCGTGGATCGGACTTTCGAGCCGGACGAAGGCTCGGGGCTTCGCCGATTGCTCTCGCTCCGCACCGGCATGCCGCTGCTGGTGGAGCAGCCCTTCGGCGAGGGGCTCGTGGCGGTGATGCTCTCCACCGCGGCCCCCGAGTGGAACAGCTGGGCACGGGGCAATCCCAGCTGGGTGGTGGTGATGCTCGAACTCGAAAGCCACCTTGCCCGCGGCCGCCGCGCCGGCTCCTCCGGCACCGTCGGTGACCCGATCCGCATCGAACTCGAACCCGGCATCGACGAGATTGAGGTCGACTTCAGTGTGCCTCCAGAGGGCACGCTTGTCCGCGTCACCGCCGAAACCGGCGAGGGAGGACGACTCGCCGCGACCCTCGAGCAGACGCCCGCCGCCGGCGGGTATTTCGCCCGCTGGCGACGTCGGGACGGCCTGGAACGCGAGCGGCTCGAGGCGATCAACGTCGATCCCGCCGAGGGTGACCTCGAGAGGATCGACCGCGAGGGTCTCGAGCGATCGCTCGCCGGGGTGCCCTTCATCTTCGAACAGGCCTCGCAGCTGGAGCGAGACTCCGGCTCGCAGGCCGGCACGCCCCTGCTGGCACCCCTGTTGGCGGTGCTGGTACTGGTGCTGCTCGCCGAGCAGGCCCTCGCCTATTCGGCAAGTTACCATCCCGTTCGTCGCGGGGCCTCACCCCGCTGATCGAGCTTCTCGTTCCCGCACCACACCATGCCCGCGATTTTTCAGCTGCTGCCGCTTTTTGCCGCGAGCGACATCGCCCGCCAGCGGCTCACCAGTGGACGGCTGGAGAGCTTCACCGAATGGTGGCAGGCGCCTGTGACGATGCTCGTCGTGGCGGCGGTGGTCGCGGCGGTCATCTGGCTCTATCGCCGGGACGCTGTGGAGCTTTCGCCCCGGGTGGCAATCCTGCTGGCAACGCTTCGCCTGGGGGCGATGGCGTGCCTGCTGGCGGCCTGGCTCGATCTCCAACGGACGACCGAACACGAGCTGATTTTCCCGTCCCGGGTGGCGATCCTCATCGACTCCAGCGCCAGCATGTCGCTGGAGGACACGCCCGCCGACTCGGCCGACGCCTCGACGGACGAGCCGACAGGTGGCAGCCGGCTCGACCGCGGGATGGAGATTCTCGATTCCGGGCTGCTCGACTCACTCGCCGAAACCCATGAACTGTCGCTGTGGCGTTTTGATGCGGAGGTCGAGCCTCTCGCCGTGCTGCCGACGCTCGACGAGACAGCCGAAGAGAAGAAGACCGCGACGAGCGGCGACAAGGCAGCCGGAGAGGCCGACCCCGCCGCGGGCTCGCAGCAGCCGGAGAACTGGCGGGAGCGGCTCGTGGCCGGCGGCTTTGAAACCCGGCTCGGCGAGGCGCTCGTTCGCGTCGCCGACCGGGAGCCGCTCGATGTGCTTTCCGGAGTGATCGTGCTCTCCGACGGCGCCGCCAACGCGGGGGTCGACTCGACCGCGGCCGCCGCCGCATTTGCCGAGGCCGGGGTGCCGGTGCTGTCGCTTGGAATCGGCTCACAGCGGCTCCCGCCCAACGCCCGGGTGGCCGACGTGCTCGCACCGACACGGGTCTTTCCCGACGACCGTTTCTCGGTGACCGCCTATCTCCAGCAGCAGGGGCTCGACGGCCGCACCGTCCGCTGCGAACTTGTGGAAACCGATGCCTCCGGAAACGGGGGTCGGGTGGTCGACGTGATCGACACGCCGCTTGCCACGGAGGGCGAACTCGTGCCGGTTCGCTTCGACGTGCCCGGGCTGGCCACGGCCGGCCGCCGCAGCCTCGTGGTGCGGATCTCGCCGACCGGTGGCGGACAACTCGACGGCACGCCCGCCGATGACACCCAGGAGACGGAGATCGAGGTCGTCGATCGGGTCACCGAGGTGCTCCTGATGGCCGGCGGGCCGACCCGCGATTACCAGTTCATGCGGAACGTCCTCAAGCGGGACGAGAGCTTCGCCGTCGATGTCCTGCTGGCCACCGCCCGCGAGGGCTCCTCGCAGGATGCCCGGGCGATCCTGGATGCCTTTCCAACCTCGCCGGAGGCACTCGATGCCTACGACGTGGTCGTGGCCTTCGACTACGACTGGCGAGATCTCGGCCCGATCGAAATGGCGCGGCTGGAGCGTTGGGTCGCCCGCGAGTCGGGAGGACTGGTGCTCGTCTCGGGGGCCGTCGGAATGCCCGCCTGGCTCGGCCGGCCCGAGACGACTCCGATTCGCAGGCTCTACCCGGTCGAATTGCGGCAGCAGGCGAGCCTCATACTCGATCCGCTCGATGGCTCGCAGGAGCCGATGCCGCTGGCATTCACGCCCGACGGCCGCGATGCGGAGTTTCTCTGGCTTGCCGAAAGCCGCGTGCTCAGCGACGCCCTCTGGAGTCGCTTCGAGGGGGTCTACGGCTGCTACGATGCCACCGATCCCAAGCCGGGGGCCACCGTCTACGCCAGGGCAGGGCGACTGGGAGCCGGGGCCCTGGCCGCCTCGAGTCCGATCTTCATGGCGGGCCAGTTTTACGGGTCGGGCACGGTGTTCACCCTGGGCAGCGGCGAACTGTGGCGACTCCGCGGGATCGATGTCGATGCCTATGACCGGCTGACCACGCAGCTGTTGCGGCATGTCTCCCAGGGCCGGCTGCTGCGGGGGTCGCGGAAGCTTCGGCTGCTCGTCGAGCGTGATCGCTACGCGGTCGGCTCCAACGTGGAGGTGCGGGTCATGACGCCGCCACGCAGCCGACCCGAGGGCGATCCGCGGTGCGAGGTGACCACGCCGGAGGGGACGCAGGTCGTGATCCCTCTCGAGCCCGATCCGGTCCGCGACGGTGAGCTGCGGGGCTCGTTCGTGGCGGCGGTCGAGGGCACCTGGCGGGTGTCGGCCGCCCTTCCCGGCGAGGAAGGCGAAGATGCCCGGGCGACCCGGAGAATCGTGGCGAGGCTGCCCGACCGCGAACTGAAATCACCCCGTCTCGACCGCGGCACGCTCGAGCAGCTCGCGTCGGCCACCGGGGGCCGCAGCTGGTTTCCCGAGCCGTTGGAATGGAACGCGGCGATGTCGGAGGAACTGGCCGGCCTGCTCGAAGACCGGGCACGCCACGAGTTCCAGGCGGGTGCCACCGACATCGATTTCAAGCAATGGCTCAACACCTCGCTTCTGGCCGCCGCGGTGGGGCTGCTCTGCCTGGAATGGATTGCCCGCCGCCTGGCGAGGCTGGCCTGAACCCCTGAAACCTCGCCCCGCAAGGGATCTCTGCTTATGCCAGCAACCGCGTCCTCGGCCGAGCAGCCACCCGGCGGCATGCCGTCTGCCGCCGGCGGCACGCCGTCTGCTGCCGGCGGCACGCCGTCTGCTGAATGGTCTCGGCTGCCCGCGGCGATTCCCCAGCTGCTCGCCTCGGTGCGGCGGCGGACGCGGCGGTGGATCTGGATCGAATTTTTTGCGGTGCTCGGCCTGGCCGTGGCCGGTTTTTTCTGGGTATCGCTGGCCCTCGACCGGCTGCTCGAACCACCGCAGTGGGTGCGGATCGCAATGCTCTTGATCGCGGCGGCGGGGCTCGCCTGGCTCGCGCTGGGCAAGCTTCTCCAAAGAATCGCCATCCCGCTTTCGGATCGCTCGCTGGCCCTCCTCGTCGAGCGGCACCATCCCCACCTCCGCGAAAGCCTGGTGACGGCCGTCGAGCTCGCCTCGGGCCCGCCGCGGCCCGACGAGCCGGTGAATGAACGCCTGCTCGAGCGAACCACCGCCGACGCGGTAGCGGGGCTGCCGGGCGTCCGGCTCGGCTCGCTTTTTCGGTCGCAGGAACTGGCCACGCTCTTCTTTGGCGGCCTGCTCGCGGCGGCGACCGTGGGGGCCTTCGCCGCGGCCAGCCCCGCCGTCGTGCAGACCTGGTTCGCGCGGGTCGTGCTGCTCGACGACACTCCCTGGCCGCGACGGACCAGGCTCCTGGCGGACGAATTCCCCGGCGGTGTCCGCAAGGTCGCCCGTGGCAGCGACGTCGACGTGCTCGTCGCCGCCGACACCACGAAGCTGGTGCCGGAATTTGTCGAGATGCGGTGGCGTCTGCACGGACTGGTGAAGACCGCCCGCATGGGTCGCAGGGGCGGCGACCAGGACGGCCGCCAGGCCTTCGGCCACGTGCTCGAGAATGTCAGCGAAGACATCCTGTTTTCCGTTCGCGGAGGCGACGACCGGCTGGAGGACCTGCGACTGGAGGTGGTCGATGCCCCGGCCCTGGCGGAGTTCGAGATTCGCTACACGCTTCCGGAGTATCTGGCGAGGTCTCTCGGAGCGGACGAGCGAAGGGCCGCCTCGGCCGGCCTCGTGGAGGTGCCCGCGGGATCGGCTGTGAGGCTCGAGTGCCGCTCGACCAAGCCGCTGGCCGGCGGCTCGATCACGCTCACCAACGCGGGCGAGACGACCACGATCTCGAGGCTGGACGAACCGCTTACCGAGCCAACCGAGGAGATCCTGGCAGGCCTCGAGGATGTCTCGGGGGAATCGACGATCGGGGTGCATCTGCTCGACACCGATGGGCTGGCCAATATCCGACCGATCGGATTCGTGCTCTCGGCGGTGCCCGACCGCCCGCCGCAGGTCGCCCTGCGGCTCTACGGCATCTCGTCGGCTGTCACGCCGGCCGCCCGGGTGCCGCTGGTCGGCTCGATCAGCGACGACCACGGGCTCGAGCGGATCGAGGCGGTGATCGACACTGGCGATGCCGGCTCGGAGGGCTCGACCCGCCCCCTCTCACGGCTCGACCGCGGCATGACGGTGCTGGAATATCCCGAGGCATCGCCGGAGGTGATCGACCTCTCGTCATTCGGGCTCAGCCCCGGAGGGAGCCTGCGACTGACGGTGATCGCCGGCGACGCAGCCGGCGAGGACGGCCCGCGGGAGGGCCGCAGCGACACCTGGACGCTTCCGGTGGTCACGCCCGCAGAACTCTCGGCGATGCTCGAGGCCCGCGAACTGCTGCTCCGCCGCCGTTTTGAGAGTGTTGTCAACGACCTCGGCGTGGCCCGCGACACGCTCGCCTCGGCGGCCGATCCGGTGCCCGAGCGACTCGCCCAGGCCGCCGCCCGGGCCGCCGGCGAGACCGGCGAGATCGCCGAGGCGTTCAGGATGATCCGAATGGAATTCGAGAACAACGGCCTGCTCTCGCCCGAACTCGAGATGCGGCTCTCGGTCCAGATCGCAGCGCCGCTCGCCGAGATCGCCAAGGGGGATCTGCCCGACCTTGCCGCACGGGCCCGTCGGGACGAGGAGGGTGATTCCGCCGGCCTGGCGGCCCGCCGGGAGCGACTCGTCGCACGCACCGACGCGGTGCTCGCTCGGATGCGTGCGGTTCTTGCTAGGATGATGGAACTGGAGACGTTCAACGAGGTGGTCGAACTGCTGCGTGAGGCGATCTCCTCGCAGGAGTCGATCCGCGAGGAAACCCGCCGCATCCAGCGGGAGAGGGCCCGTGAGGCGCTGGAGGGGCTGGAGGGGCTATGAGAGACGCCGACATGCTCTGTCGCCGAGTCGGGCCGCTGATGATGGTGCTGGCCTTGGCGACGAATCCCGCCTCGGCTGATGAACCATCCGCCGGGCCGCCGCTGGCCGACCGGGAAGCCGTTGTCGCCCAACGGTATCGCGACCTCGAACGCTCGCTGCTCAGGCTGGCCGACCTGCTCGCGGCGAGTGATCCCCGCCGGGCGGCGATTCTCCGCTCGGCCTTCGAACGATCGACCGATCTGGCCGTCGGCGAGCGACTCGAGCAAATCACGACGATGCTCGAGGAGGGACAGTTCATCAAGGCCCGCTCGGAGCAGACCGATGCGATCGGGCGGATGCGGCAGATTCTTGAACTGCTCGAATCGGGTGACGTCGATCGCCGGAAGGAGAGCGAGAAAAAAGAGATCAAGGAATACCTCCAACGGCTCGACAAGCTCATCGCGCGGCAGCGGGGCATCGGCGGTTCGACCGAAGCGGGGGGCGACCCGAACGAACTCGCCGACCGACAAGACGCCCTCGGCGACGACACCGGCGACCTTGCCGGTGAAATCGGCAGCTTTGCCGACCGCGCCGATCCCGACCGCGCCGACGGTGAGCAGGGTGGCGAGCAGGGTGGTGAGCAGGGTGGTGAGCAGGGTGGCGAGCAGGGTGAAGGGAATGACGGGGGAAATGACGAGGCGTCGCGGGCGAGGCGCACCCGCAAGCGGCTTGAACAGGCGCAAGAGCGGATGGAACGGGCACGGGAACGGCTCGAGCAGGCGAAGCGAGATGACGCCACCCAAGAGCAGGAACGGGCCATCGAGCAGCTCGAGAACGCCAAGGCCGAACTCGAAGAGATTTTGCGACAACTCCGCGAAGAGGAGGTCGAGCGGCTGCTGGTGCAGCTGGAGACCCGGCTGCGGAAGATGCTTCGGCTCGAGCGGGGCGTGCAAGATTCCCTCGGCGAGCTGATCGCCTCCCAGGCCGGCACGCCGCGGGAACGAGAGCTGGAGGCTGCCCGCATTGGTCGCATCCAGCAGTCGGTTGCCGCCGAGGCGCTCAAGGCCCTGCTGCTGGTTCGGGATGACGGCTCGGCGGTCGCCATCCCCGAGGCTCTCGAGCAGATCCAGGACGACGCGACCCAGGCGGCCCGACGGCTGGAGCGGGCCGACACAGGCAACACCACCGTGGCCCTCGTCGAGGACCTCGTGCGGAGCCTCGAGGAGATCCTCGAGGCGGTCGAAAAGATTCAGGCCGACCAGCAGCAACAGCAGCAACAGCAGCAGCCAGGAGGCGGACGCCCCGTCGAGCCGGGCGAACAGCCGCTGGTCGACCGGCTCTCCGAACTGAAAATGCTTCGTACCCTGCAGATGCGGATCAACACCCGCACCCGCCGCTACTCCGGCCTGCTGGCAGAGGGCGTGGAGCAGGTCGAGACCCCCGAACTGCTCGCGGCCCTGGAGCGGCTCGCGGCGCGGCAGCGAAAAATCGAACGTGCAGCCCACGACATCGCCACCGGCCGCACCGAGTGATCGCCCCACGAAAGGCTGCAAGGCGGTTTCCCACCGCTTTGCCAGAGGATTCGCCGCCGCGGATCCTCTGCGGTATGCTTGAGGTGTTGGGGATATGCCTGCGTGGCAGCCAGTCCTCTCCAGTCCTCTCTTGACCCGTCTTCCGCTGGGAGAGCCGACCATGCCGGGCATTTTCTCAAAACAAAGGTGGCGTGCCGGGCTCGCCCCGGCGGTGATCCTTGCGGCACTCAGCCATGGCCCCGTCGTTGCAAACGAGACCGCCACCGACGAACTGATCCGCCGGGCCAGCTGGTCGCTGCCGGAGTGGGGTGCCGTTCGCGGGCGTCTGCTCGATTGGTGGGCGGGGCATCCGGGCGGCGATACGGCAGCAGAAGCCGCCGCCGAGTCATTCTGGCCAGCCGACGAGCCCCCCGCCGATGACGGCATCGACCGCATCGACCGGGCTGTGGCGACGATGGCCCTGCTCGACACGAGGGCCGCATCGATCCTGGCACACTCGGCTGAACCCTCTTCCGCCGACGATGCCTGGCTCCGGGAAGCTGCGACGACCGACGACCCCGTCGAGCGGGGGCTCCGGGAGATCCTGCGGCTCTACCAGGGGCGGCAGCTGGTGCGGCATGGCTACTTCGAGTCGGGGCTTGATCTGCTCGGGGGCCTCGAGGTGGAGTCGTCGCTCGATCCGGCGGCCCTGTTGTTTCACCGGGCCGCCTGCGAGCACTGGCTGCTTCGGGTCGAGCCGGGCCTCGAGACACTCGACCGGCTGCTCGAACGTTCTGGCGAGATTCCCGTCCGCTACGAAATGCTCGCCCGACTGATGCGGGAAGACCTCGCCGGGCTGGAGGATGACTCGCTCGACCACATCGCCCGCCGGATGCGGGACATCACCCGTCGGCTCGACTTCGGCCATGCCGGCCCGCGAACCCGCGAAATCCAGGACGGCGTGATCGATTCGCTCGACAAGCTGATCGCCAAGCTCGAACAGCAACAGCAACAGCAGCAGAGCCAATCGGCAGGTGCCGGCGGAGGTAGCGGCGGGTCCGGCAGTCGGCCGATGGACGACAGCCGTCCGGCCGGGGGCCGCGGCCCCGGCGAGGTGGCCCGCCGTGATCTCGACGAGGGGGAGGCCTGGGGCGACCTGCCTCCACGGGAGCGGGAGGAGGCCTTGCAGCAGATCGGCCGTGAGTTCCCGCCGCACTACCGCGAGGCGATCGAGCAGTACTTCAAGCGGCTCGCCTCGGGAGATTCCGGCCCGTGAATCGTGGCAATCAAGCGGTCACCGCGAAGCACGCAGGCCGCGGACGCGCCGGCCGGCTGGTGGCCTGTGGCTGCCTGCTGCCGCTGGTTTCGATGCTGCTGCCCGCAGCAGAAAGCGACCAGCCGGCCATGCCGGGCGGCTGGACGATCGAAACGGTGGATGGCAGGCGGATCGAGGCCGGATTGCTGACGGCCATCGACCGCGACTCGCTGCGATGCACGCCGGCCGCGGGTGAGGGGGAAACCATGACGCTCGGCCTCGCCGAGGTGCGAGTCATCACCCGCAGCTCCGCCGAAGCAGGGCGGACGAAGAAGCGTACCGTGCGGGCGATCACCACCGACGGTGACCGTATCGCCGGAGGCGATCTGCGTCTCGAGGAGACGGTTGTGAGCCTGCTCGATCCTGCGGGGGACGAACCGGTGGTGGTGCTGCCGGCGGAGAGCGTGTCGCGTGTTGAGTGGCGGACGGAAGGAGAGGGCGATGAGCCCGCCTGGGTCGAGCAGCTGCCCGAGCGTCCCGAGAGCGATCTGATCGTGATTCGCAAGGCGGCCGATCCTGAACCGGTCTACCAGCTGGTGCCCTGCGCGATTCAGTCGATCGATGCGACCCGCGTGACGGTGTCGCTCGAGGAGGATCGGATCCCGGTTGACCGGGCGAGGGTGGCGGGGCTGGTCTGGGTACGGCCCGCCGCCGAGCCGCTCGTCGAGGGGCCGGTGATCGACCTGGCCGGCGGCAGGATTCGCTGCGGCGAAATTGGGCTCGCGGAGGACGACTCCTGGCTGCGGGCCTCGACCCGTCGAGGCGAGTTTCGCATCCGCCTCGATCACGTCCTGCGGATCGACGTTGCGGCCGGACGAACACGATCACTCGTCGGTCTCCCGCCGGCGGAACTGCGGGTGGAACCGTACTTCGGCGATCTCTACCGGATCGACGGGCTGGCGGCCTTCTTCGATCCCCGACCCGTGTCAGCCGACGACAACGTGGCGGAAATGGTGATGCAGCCGAAGACGTTTGCCGCCTGGGATTTGCCGGCGGGCACGCGGCGGTTTCGCGGTTCATTCGCGGCGGTGCGGGAGGGCACGGCCACTCCCGTCAGCGTGGAGGCCGACGGACGCCCGCTGGCTGAGTTTCTCGTCGGTGACCGCGACAACGGCGAGACCGCGGTCGATCTCGAACTCGGTGAAGCCCGACGGCTCGGCATCCGCGTCGACTTCCCGGCCGCCGGTCACGGCGGCGTGCGGCTGATCGATCCCCGCCTCGAGAAGTGAGTCACTCCAGATGCACCTCGTGCCCACCCTCCGCCGTGCCGTCGCGTGGATGGCCCTTGGTCTGCTGATCGCAGCCGGCCTGCCCGGCCGAACGCCGGCCGCCCCCTCGCAACGGGTGCTCGAGGCCGAGCAGGCCCGGGTGGGCGTGGTGGCTCGGGCCTCGCAAGCCTCGATTGCGATTTTCGCCGATCAGGGCGGCGGCTCGGGGGTGCTCGTGAGCCCCGACGGGTATGCCCTTACCAACTTCCATGTCGTGCAGCCGGCAGGTCTGGCGATGCGGTGCGGGCTCTCCGACGGAAAGCTCTACGATGCGATCGTGGTGGGCCTCGATCCGACCGGCGACGTGGCCCTGATCAAACTCGTGGGCCGCGACGACTTTCCCTTCGTGCCGCTTGCCGACAGCGACCAGGTGCATGTCGGCGACGAGTGTTACACGATCGGGAACCCCTTTCTGCTCGCCTCAAATCTCCAGCCCTCGGTGAGCCTGGGGATCGTCTCGGGCGTGCACCGCTACCAGTTTCCCGCCGGCACGATCCTCGAATACACCGACTGCCTGCAGGTCGACGCGGCGATCAATCCGGGCAACTCCGGTGGCGGGCTGTTTGACGCCGAGGGCCGCCTGATCGGCATCAACGGACGCGGCTCCTTCGAGAAGCGTGGCCGTGTCAATGTCGGCGTGGGCTACGCGATATCCTCCAATCAACTCGGCAACTTCATGGGGAGCCTGCGTGGAGGGCGGCTGGTCGACCACGCGACCCTCGGGGCGACGGTGGCCACCGGCAACGACGGGCGGATCTACGTTTCGGACATCCTCGAGAATTCCGACGCCTATCGCCGCGGGCTCCGCTACGACGACGAGCTGGTCTCCTTCGCCGGTCGACCGGTCCGCACCGTCAACGCCATGAAGAACGTGCTGGGAATCCTGCCGGCCGGCTGGAGGGTGCCCCTGGAGTTCCGTCGCGAGGGGCGGCCGGCAGTGATCAGCGTGCGACTTGCGGGGGTCCACTCGGCAGCCGAACTGGCCAAGCTCGCCGCGATCGGTGGCCAGCAGCAGCCCCCACACCCCCCGGGCGGGCCACGCGAGGGCGACGATGGTGATCGCGGTGAGCCGCCGGAGGATGGTGCCGGCAGCCCGGCCGACCCGCCGCTGCCGGAATCTCTGCGGGGGCTCTACGAGGCCCGGACCGGCTTTGTGAACTACCATTTCAACCGGCTCGAGAGAGACCGCGTGGCCGAGGCGATTCGCTCCGCAGGCGGCTTCGCGACCTCCGGCCCATGGCTGCTCGAGGGGTCACTCGCCGACGGGCGTCCCTTCCGGCTCGAACTCGACTCCAACGGCGGCAGGATCGACCTGCCCACCGGGACAAGCCGGCTCGATGCGGCCAAGAGCCTCGACAGCCAGCCGGTGCCACCGGGCAGCGGTGGCATGCTCGCAGCCGCCTGGCTCTGGCGAAAACTCCTCCTCGAGGGACCTGCGGCCGTCGGCCGCACCGACTACCTCGGCACGGCACCGCGGGGCGGTGATGAGGACGATGCCTCGCCGCGGCTCGTTGACGTGCTCACCTCGAGCGTCGGCGGCGTCGAGCTGGAGACCTCGATCGACGCCGAGGGACGAATTCTCGCCATCGAGGCCTGGGGCACCTCCGGAGCCGATCCCTGCGAACTGCGATTCGACCGCTACTCGCCGCGGGGCCCGACGGTGATCGAGGTTCGCCGCGGCGACTCCCGCTTCGGAGAGTTCACCGTGGAATCGGCACGCTACGGTAAGCGGGATGACGCCGGGGAGGCAGACACGCCATGATCGCAGCAAGCCTTCTGCAACGAGCCCCGGGGCTCCAGGCGGGCTTTGCGTCGTCGGCGCTCGCCTGGCTGACCGTGATCCTGCTGGCAGCCCCACCCGCCGCGGCTCCCGGCGGGGAGACCGGCAGCGATGCGGTCATCGCCGATGCGGCGCGGCTGGTGGTCAAGATCTACGGAGCCGGAGGCTTTCGCGGCCTCGAGGCCTACCAGACCGGCTTTCTTGTCTCGCCCGAGGGTCACGTGATGACCGCGATGAGCACCGTGCTCGATTCCGAGGAGATCGACTGCGTGCTCGACGACGGTCGCCGGTATTCGGCGACGCTGCTGGGCATCGACCCGCGTCGCGAGACGGCCCTGCTCGACCTGGAGGCGGAGGATCTTCCGGCGATCTCCCTCGCCGAAGCGGAGACGGCCGAGCCGGGCACCCGCTGCTTTGCCCTCTCGAACCTCTTCGGCGTGGCTGTCGGCGACGAGCGTGCCAGCGTGCAGCAGGGGGTCGTTTCGGCTGTCGTGCCGCTGGAGGCACGCCGCGGGCCCCATGAGGCGGTCTACGACGGCGATGTCTACCTTCTCGACTTTACCGTCAACAATCCCGGGGCTCCGGGTGGCCTGCTGGTCGATGCGGTTGGCAGGCCGCTGGGCATGATCGGCAAGGAACTCCGGGCGTCCGACAGCGGCATCTGGCTCAACTACGCCCTTCCGATGCAGGCGGTCGCCGAAAGCTATGCCGATCTTGTTGCCGGCCGCCGGCCGACCACCGGTGAGATCGCCTCGGTGGAGCCCTTCGACACCGGGCTGCTCGGCTTCCTGCTGGTGCCCGACCTGCTCGAGCGAACGCCACCCTTCGTGGAGAGCGTCGAGCCCGACTCGGCGGCGGCGGCCGCGGGCTTGGCGGCCGACGACCTGATCGTGGCTGTCGGCACCCGCTCGGTCACCTCGTGTGCGGCGGTTGCCACGGAACTCGGTCGGCTCGACGCCCGCGACCCGGTGCGGCTGAGCGTGATCCGCGACGGCCGGATCGTCGAATGCCAACTCGGCCCCAGGGGCAAGCCGGAAGCCGCCCCGCCGGGAATCGAAAGCGAGACGCCATGACGACTTCCCGAGGCTTCAGCTTCATCGGCTCGGCCGGGGCCACGCCGGCCATGGCGGTCAATCCGGCGGGGGGTGGGCCGCCGCCATCATCGCTGGGTGTCGAGGG
>CAZRKH010000112.1:0-15632 GCA_964600785.1 uncultured Chitinophagaceae bacterium | reverse complement strand
CCGCCGCCGCCCCCCCCGGCACCGCCGCCGCCCCCGGCACCGCCCCCGGCACCACCACCGAAATCGGGAGCGTTGAACTCGTTTTGGAAACTCAGGTAGGAGAGCTGGTAGCGGTCGACGAACTGGATGAACCTCGGCCCGAGGGAAAAGGTCAGGCTGCTGCTGCCCTTGCGGCGGCCAAGTTCCCGCCGCAGCGTGAAGGCCGCGCCGGCACCCTGGAACTCGGTCTCATTTTTCTGGGTCAGCGACTGGGTGATCAGGTGGTCCGGCGGAGGGCTGTCGGAGGTGGTCTCGATGGTGATCGAGGCGATCTTCGCGCCATCGTCGTCGTCCCCGCCCTCGAAATTGACTTCCACCGTCTGGGTCGGGGAGCTGGCGGCAAACTCGCTGGTGGAGGTGAAGTCCTGCACCTGGGTGTTGAGCTGGAAGTAGGAAAACTCCATGCCCCGGCCCTCGTACGACCAGCCGCCCTCGTAGCGGTTGCCCCAGGTCATCTTGGTCCGCATCCAGCTGGTGTTGAGATCGAACTGGGTCGGTTCGGCCCCGATCTCAAAAAGGGTCACAGCGGGGGCCGCTTGGGCGACCTCGGTGGTCGTTCCCGGCGGCACCACCGTGACGCGGATCGGAAACTCCTGCGCGTACTCCAGGTAGTCGTTGTTGAGGTTCACGATCGTGTTCGGATCGACCGGATTGACCGGGATGATCGCCTGGCCGGTCTGCGTTCTGGCCACGGTGTTGACCCGCGGGACGGTGATGCCCCAGTAGAGGCGGTCGTAGTTGAAATAGATGCCGTCGTGGTCGCTCTCGTAAACGCTGTAGCTGTCGAGGTCCGGCGGCGCGAAGAGCTGGAAGTCGTAGATATCCTGGTCGGGCAGCAGCGGAATCCACGTGTCCTCGGCCCGCACGCTGAGCGTGGCGGCCGAGGCCACCAGGGCGACTGCCAGAAAACGCCGCAAGGTCTGCTGCATACCCATCTGTGAGGTCCCTTCGGAACAGGATCCGGTGGCTCCGGTTTCGCGGATCGCAGCAGGGATATCGGTCGTGCCGGCCGCGGGAGTTGACGATTCTTGGTGAAGATTGCGGGATGGGCCTCCTGGCCGGTCCCGCGGCCGCGGCAGACTGGGCAATTCCGGCGGCCGCAGCCCTTTCGGCGGGCGGCTAGAATGCGGTGAGTCCTTCGAGCAATTTCGCCCGCCTTCCGGAGAATCTGCCGCCATGTCCCCCAGCCAGCCTGTCGCCTCCCGTTTGAGCCGGTTTCCCTGGGCTGCCCGGGCTGCCACGGCCCTGCTCGCTCTGCTCGCGGCGCCGGCCGCCGCCGACGAACCGCGGCCGCTCGAGGCCGAGCCGAAGACCTCCTTCCTGCGGCTCTCCCGGGATGGTGAGGAGCCGATCTCGCTCGACACCGCGATCGTGCGGTACGCCCGCCCGGCGGCGGAGGGCAGGCCGGCGGTGGCGGTCGATCTCGTGGCGGCGGTGCACGTCGGCAACAAGAGCTACTACACCGCGCTCAACCGGCTGTTCCGCGACTACGACGCGGTGCTCTACGAACTCGTGGCCCCCGAGGGGGCCCGGGTGCCGCGGGCAGGCCAGAAGCCCAAAGGGGCGATCGGCACCGCCCAGCAGGGGCTGACCGACATCCTCGGGCTCGAATTCCAGCTCGCCGCGGTCGACTATTCCCCCGACAACTTCGTGCATGCCGACCTTTCGCCGCGGGAATTCGCCGCCGCGATGAAGAAGCGGGGGGAGTCGTGGTGGACCATGTTCTCCCGGCTGCTCAGCGAGGGCATGGCCCGGGCGGAACGCGACGCCGCCGCGGGCAGCCGCTCCGAGGTGACCTTCGGCGACCTCTTCGGGCTGCTCTTCGCTGAAAACCGCGAGGTTCGCCTGCGGCGGATCATGGCCGAGCAGTTCACCGATATGGAGGTGCTCAGCCGCGCCTTCGGCGGGGAGGAAGGCTCCACGATCATCAGCGACCGCAACGCCGCGGCGATCGACGAACTGCGAACCCAGCTGGCCCGCGGCCGCAAAAAGATCGCCATCTTCTACGGGGCGGCCCACATGGACGACTTCGACCAACAACTGCGGCGGGACTTCGGCCTGGTGCCCGGGGAGCCCACCTGGCTCGAGGCGTGGGACCTGCGGCTCAGTCGCTGATCGTCAGCCGGCCGGCATTGTGCCTCGGCTGCCTGATGAGCCCGGGGCTGCCAGCGAATCCCCAGCGGTCGGCGGTCGCCCGCAGCCGCGCGAGGGTCGACTCATAGCCGGCCTGCTGCACCGTTTCGCCGACGCATTCAAACTCGACATCGCCCCGGTAGCCCGCCGCCTCGATCGCCGAGACCAGCCGGCCCAGTGGCAGCAGACCCTCGCCGGGGGGCAGCCGCTGTTGGTCGTTGGAGGGCAGGCCGAGCCGGTCGGCCACCCGCACCACGGCCGTATCGGGAAGCAGTTCGGCCAGCCTCTCGGGCAGGTCGGGCTCGTGGCCGAAGTGCCACAGGTCGATCGCCAGACGAATGCCGGGATGGTTGCAGCGGCGGACGAGATCGCGGCCCGCCTCGAGGCTCGTGAGATAGCCACAGCCCCCCGCCGCCCGCCGGTGGGTCGGCATCACCGCCAGCGTCACGCCTTGCTCCGCCGCGGCACTCGCCAGCTGCCCGAGGGCGTCCTCGAGCAGCCGTCGGGCATGACTCAGCGTGTGGCCGCCGCGGCAGCCCGGATGGACCAGCAGCACCCCGGCTGAGAGTGCCGCCGCCTCCTCGATCGCCTCGATGCCGTCCTCGATCGCCTCGGCGAAGCTGCGGCCGTCGCTGCCGGTGAAGCCCCCGATCCATTGCAGGCTCGAGACCCGCACGCCGGCCCGCTCGATCAGCCAGCGTCCACGGGCGGCGTCGATGTCGGACAGCTTGGTGCGCCAGATCGAGATTGCGTCGAAGCCGTGGCGGGCCAGGGCGTCGAGTTCGTCGGAGAGTTCCCAGCGGAGGGTGGTGACTTCACTGATCGCGGCATGCAGCATGGCTTGCCAGGGCTCCTCGGGGGCGGGACCGCGTCGCACGTGCTCGACGACAAGGCAGGAGTATGGGAGGGGCCTTCGTCGGCTGTCCAGACAGGATGGCCCCACTTTTTTTCTCGGGGTGAGGCTCTGTTTTCAGCGGCCTTTGCGGCTCTCGCAGCCGCCACTTCTCGGCTTGACAACCCCCCGCCTCAGCCGCTTCAGCCGCGGCAGGCCGATCACTCGAGCAGGTCGATGCAGACCAGCCGGCCCTTGCCGCGGAGGAAGGCGTAGCCGTGGGCCACAACCGGTGCGGCCCAGCAGGGAGCCTCGAGCAGCGGCCGGCCGTCGCCATCGACGAGCGTCGCCCGCGAGACCGCCTCGTAGCGATCGGGCCTGGCGGCGACCAGTTCGAGTTCACCAAACTCGCCGACCACCAGCAGGTGGCCGTCGAGGAAGGTCATGCTCGCCCGGCCGAGCCCGCGGTGGTGCCAGGCCGGCTGGCCGCTCTCCGCCGCCAGGCAGACCAGGCGGGCATCGCCGGCATTGCGTCCGCTGGTGCCGTAGAGGTGTCCATCGACTACCAGCGGCGTGGCCCAGTGGGCCAGGAGCGTGGAGGTGGGGCGGGCCCGGCGGGGGCTTTGCCAGACCGGTTCGAAGCGTTCGCCGCGCGGACCGTCGGCGCGGATTTCCAGCAGCACGCTGCCGGGACCGTAACACTCCGAAAGCAGCAGCCGTTCGCCGACGAGCACCGGGCTTGCGGCATTGACGCTGAAGAGCTTCTCGGCCCGCCAGCGGAATTCCCCGGTCACCAGCCCGCTCTCCGGCTCGACCGCCACCAGCCGCTCCCGCATCCAGGCGAGCAGCCGCGGTCTGCCCAGGGGGGCTGCGACCAGCGGCGCGGCATAGCTGGCCAGCTCCGCCGATGCCCGCCAGACCTCGCGGCCGCTCTCGAGATCGAAGGCCACCAGGCCGCTGTCGAGCCCGCGGACGGTGTCGAGCCGATCGGGGGCGACCGGGCGGCTCTCCGGCGGGCTGCCGCCGACCTGCACGACCACCAGCGTGCGGCCGGCCGCTTCGACCACCACCGGCGACGCGCCGACTCCGAAGAAGTTCGGCACGACGTGGTAGTCGGCGACGGTGTCGCGCTGCCAGAGCCGGGCCCCGTCGGCGAGCCGACGGCAGCTGAGCAGGCCGTCGGGGCCGTAGGTCAGCACCCGCAGGTGGGCGACCAGCGGCGAGGCACGCGGCCCGCCGTCGTAGCCGAATTGGTCGGCGTAGTCGGTCGGGTCGGAGGACCGCCACAGTTCCCGACCCGTCTCGGCGTGAAGACACCGCAGGCGGCAGGCATCGTCGATGCGATCGTAGACGAGCAGCCGCCCGAGGGCGGCAACCGGACCGCAGTAGCCCTCGCCGAGGTCGGTCGTCCAGACCACCGGCGGGCCCGACTCCGGCCAGGGGATCGCCGCGCCGCAAAGCCGGCTGCGTCCGTCGCCCCGGGGCCCGAGCAGGGCCGGCCAGTCTTCGCCTTCCCGACTCCAGAGGCTCACCGGCTCATCGGCTCCCACAGCGGCCGCAGACACCACCACCGCCAGGGACGCAGCCGCCAATGAAAATCGGCCCGCGGAGCCCGCCCCGCGGCCGCTCCGCGTAGGATGATGGATCGCGTGCATCGAGGATCTCCCGTTGGTATTGGCGTTGGTATTCAGGCAGGCTTCACCTGCGATCTTCACCGTATGGCCCGTATCTCGGCAATTCGTGCGGCGGGGGGCCGGATCGTCATCCCTGCCAGTGAGCTGACGTGGCGGTTCGTGCGGTCGCGGGGGCCGGGCGGCCAGCATGTCAACCGCACCAGCAGCAAGGCCATTGTGCACTTTCATGCGGCGGGCTCGCCAAGCCTGCCGGAGGATGTCCGCAGCCGGCTGTTGCGGCAGTTTCGCAGTCGGATCACCGCGGCCGGAGAGCTGGTGATCACCAGCGAACGGTTTCGCGACCAGAGCCGCAACGTCGAGGACTGTGCTGAGAAGCTCCGCGGGCTGATCGAGGCCGCCGCGGTGCCGCCGCGGCAGCGGCGTGCGACCCGCCCCACCCGGGCTTCAGTGGCCCGCCACCGACTCGCCAAACAGCGGCGGAGTGAAACCAAGCGGCTTCGTCGCCCGCCGGAGTGACCCGCCCGCCGCGGTCCGCTGCGGCGGTGAGTCTCTGGTATACTTCGGCTGGCGGGGTCGGTGATGGATCGACCCGTCGAAATCACGCACCGCGAAGAGTCTCATGCCAACCCGACGCGACGAGGGCGATTCCCCTTCGCCCGCCCCGGCCGGTCGCGGCCGCGACATCGATACCATCCTCGCCCGCTGGCCGTTCCGGCCGGGTGAGGTGAATGTCCGCCTGGTGAAGGCCCGCGGCGGAAGGCAGGTCTTGCAGATGCGGGTCGACATGGGCCTGCTGCAGCTCGAGACCGACCTGCGGCCCGACGGGGAGCGTCCCGGCGGGGCGGAAACCTATTACGACTACCTCGTGGGCGAGGTGATCCGGGCCGGCGACGGCTTCCAACTCTCCGAGGAGCAGTGCGCCGAGGCGGACCGTGAGTTCGTGCAGTTCTACCACCGGCGGATCTGCTGGCTCTCGCTGCGGGAGTATGCCAAGGCGGCCCGCGACGCCGATCACAGCCTGGCCTTCATGGATTTTGTTCGCGACCACTCCCCCGACGAGGATTGGACGCTTTCCCACGAGCAATACCGGCCCTTCGTGCTCTTCCACCGGGTGCAGGCCGGGGCCCTCGCGGCCCTGGAAGACTCCGGGCCGGAGCGGGCGATCGAAGAGATCAACGCCGGGCTCGATCGATTTCGAAACCTCTTCGAGCAGTACGACGCCGCCGAGCGGTTTGCCGAGGACGAACTCGTGCAGCGGCTCGAGGAGATGCGGGAAAACGTGCGGCACCGCTACGACGTGGGGCTCACGCTCGACGAGCAGCTCGCCGAGGCGGTGCAGTCGGAGAACTACGAACTCGCCGCCGAACTCCGCGACCGTCTGCGGGACCGACCGCGGGCCGCCGCCTCGTCGGCAGCCGGCGGGAAGCGATCCAAGCCCCGTCGCTCCGGCCGCGGCGAGGGCGGGACCGGCCAAGGCTAGTTTTTTCTCAGCTGTGTGAAAATTCTTCCACGGTCGCCCTCGGCCTGCCCCCGGACCGCGCGTGAACTGCACCCGGTGCCGAGGGAGTGAAGCTGCAAGGTCGGGCGGTCGCGACGATTGGGCAAAGCCGGGCGGGCCCGAACGGGAGGGTTGGGCAAACCGCCGTGAGCTGCGGGGGGGCTGCGGGAATCGTCGCCAAGTACGAACAGCTTTGGCACGCGATGTGCGGCAAGGGGAAGCGAGCAAACAGGACGAAGACCAAGAGCACGGAGCCGATTGATGGCCGTTTCAACCCGCCCGCTGTCGCACCGCCCGCATGCTTTGACCGTCACGATCGGCGGCACGATGCATCGAGTTCGGGCCCACCGGATCCATCCGGTCGGAGAGGTCGTCAGCGGCGGGGAAACGGCCGGCGGGGCCGTGCAGGAGGGGCTGGCCACGCTCGATTTCGGGACGGATGTCTGCGACATGCCCGAGTCACTGATGAGGCAGCCGCCGGGCCGATTCAAGCGACGGCGGCTCGTCACCAGCCGGGCCTGCTGCTATCGGGCAGCCCGCGGCTGATCGGCCGCGTCAGCGACACGAATCACACCCTCGCGGGCGACAGGACCGGGCAGGTCGCGGCTCTCCACTTCAGCGCGGTAGACGACCGGGCCGGCTTCGGTGCCCACGGCGGTGACCGAGAGTTCCACCACGCCGCCGGCCGGCAACGAGGGCACCGGGTCGAAGCGAACCTCACCGGCGGCAAGGGCCGCGGTGGCCCCGGCGGCGGCGACCGGCTCGATCCCCTCGGCGAAGAAGAGCGTGGCCTCGACGTTGCGGGCGGCGGTTCCGCCGGTGTTGCACAGCCGCAGTTGCCATTCGATCGGCCTGCCCGCCTCCGCCTCGACGTGTGACTCGACGACGGTGAGCGTCAGCCGCGGTGTCGGCGGGGTCGGCAGTGTGGTGAACCGTTCGTCGGTCGCGGCTCGAGGCTCGCCGAGGTCGTCCTCGAGCGACTCCCCCGCCTCGGCTGCCTGCCGTGGCTGGCGGCGGGCAAGGCTGTCGGTGGGGTCGATGTCGCTCAACGGTGGGGCGACAGCCTGAGCCTGAGTCAGTTCGGCAAGCTCTTCGGCGGTGGGCTCGGGATCGACCGCCGACGCTTCGGCGGGAGCCGGGCGTGGGCCGCCTGTGATCGCCGCAATCGAGTTTCGCACCCGCAAGAGCAACGCCTGCCGCCGAGTGGTGGCTGGCTCGGCGTCGGCAAGACGCTCTTCATCGTGCGACACGCTCGGGCGGGCCGCAGCCGGGACGGCCTGCGGTGCCGGCGGTGCCGCTTGTGTCGGCGATGATTTGGCGGTGAGGGTTTTTTCAGCGCTTGGCGTGGGCGCCGCGGCCGGCTCCGGCTTCTCGGCCACCGTGGCTGGCTGCTCGATCCTGGCCGTGGGCTGCTGGCGTGCCGACGGCTCATCGCGGCGGGGCAGCCGTGAGGCGGCGATCCGCTCGGCGATCGGCTGGCGTCCGGTGCCTGCCGTCTGCGGGCCCGATTGGGCCACGACGGAATAGTCCTCGGTCGGCTCCACCGTCACCGGCTCCGCTCCCCGCGCCATCAGCCCGCAGAAGGTGGCGGCGGCGACCAGGCATCCAATGACCAGCGATTCGATCGTGCGTTTCATCCCCTCGCGCTCCACAGGCGGCACCGGTCGGCGTCTCGCGGCCCGCTTCGACGGGAGCGGCGCGACCATGTCGGATGTATCGGTCATGCACCGGCTCGACCTTTCGAAAGCCGGCCGGCCGGATCGCGGGAACGGCCGGTCGGCACCGCCGCCGGTGAAGCGGCCGTCAGGAGGGGGCGGCTGGAGAGGCTGGGCGAAATTCAGCCGGCAGCCGTCGGGGCCGCCTCGGGGCCCCGGGTGACCTCGAAGCCGAGATCGCGGATCATCTGCATGTCGGCCTCGGGCAGTTGGCCCTCGGTGGTCAGGTAGTCGCCCACGAAGATCGAGTTGGCCGGAAAGAGGCCCAGCGGCTGCAGGCTGCCGAGGTGGATCTCGCGTCCGCCGGCAATCCGCAGCTCCGCCGAAGGGTTCACCAGCCGCATCATCGCCAACGCCCGCAGGCAGTCCCGGGGATTGAGCCGGTCGGTCTTCTCCAGCGGCGTGCCGTCGATGGCGTTGAGGAAATTCAGCGGGATGCTCTCCACGCCCAGATCCCGCAGTTCCATCGCCATCGCTACGAGGTCTTCGTGGGCCTCGCCCATGCCGATGATGCCCCCGCTGCACAGGGAGAGCCCGGCTTCGCGGCAGGCGGCAAGCGTTGCCAGACGGTCGGCATAGTCGTGGGTCGAGCAGATTTCAGGATAGAAACGACGGCTGGTGTTGAGATTGTGGTTGACCTTGTCGACGCCGGCCTCCGCCAGACGGCGGGCCTGCTCGGGGGTGAGCAGCCCCAGGCAGGCGCAGATGTTGAGGTCGTGTTCCTGCTTGATCCGCGGCACAATCTCGCACACCGCGTCGATCTCCCGCTGGGTGGGGCCGCGGGCGGAGATCACGATGCAGAAGGTCTTCGACTGCCGCTGGGCCGCCAGCCGGGCCGCCTCGAGCAGGCGGGGGGCCGAGAGCAGGTTGTAGCGGGGGATCTCCGCCTCGGAGACCTTCGACTGCGAGCAGTAGCCGCAGTCCTCCGGGCAGAGACCGCTTTTGGCGTTCATCAGGAAAAATAGCTGCACTGTCCTGCCGAAATACCGGTGCCGCACGCGGAAGGAGGCCGCGAGCAGATCGAGCAGTTCCTCATCGCCCGAGGCGAGCACCGCGACCGCCTCGTCGCGATCGAGCGATTCTCCGGAGAGCACCCTCGTGGCGAGCGACTGCCAGCGGCTCTCCGGCTGGCTCCCGACGGTGGCGGTGGTGATCGCGGTGCTGATCATGGCCCGGGTTCCCTCGTAGAAGCGGCAGGTGGCGTGGCAAGGCCGAGGCTGCGGATGATACCCGATTTGCCGGGATCTCGGCAGGCGGCGCTCAGTCGTTCTCGCCCGCGGCGCCGAGGCTTGCCAGCAGTTCGGCCATCTCAGCGACGGCATGGGCCTTGCCCTGACGGCGGCCCTCTTCGATCCCCTCCCGCAGGGCCTGTCGGGCTGCGGCGAGACGGCCCCGCTTTGCCAGGAACTGCCCTGCCATCTGCAGAGCCGGCAGGTAGGGCGGGCTGCCGCGGCCGAGCGACTCGAGGATATCCAGGCAGCCGTCAAGTTCGCCGTCGGCCTCCATCGCCAACGCCAGGCTGTAGCGGAGGAAGGTGTCGTCGGGATCTTCGGCGAGCATCGCCTCGATCCGCTTCCTTCTCGGGCTGCGACCGTCGGCCGGCTGTTGTGAGGTCATCGCTCAGTTCTCCTCGACGACGCCCTCGGCCGCGAGGGCCTGCTCGGGATCGATCCGCACGATCGACGAGCCGTCATCGGCCGCGGCGTACAGGCAGCCGTCCTTCGTTGAAGCGATCGCCGTGACCGCCTCGAGCCCTGCCACGAGCACCGGACGAATCGCCTGTCGGCCCTCCTCGACTGTCGCGTCGATCCGCCAGATACCTTGCCGTCCTCGGTCTGCGGGTGCGTCGGCTGCCACCCAGAGCCCGCCCACCTCCGAAGCGTAGCAGGCGTCGCGGATGCGGGAGAGCCGCGGATCGAGCTCGAGCAGCATGCGGCCGCCGAGTTCGGCATGGAACGACACTCGCTCGGCCGACGATGCGGTGCTCGTCGCCAGCACGAGTTCGTCGGCAGGACTGATCGCGGCGGCCACGATCCGTCGCCCGGCGGGCAGTTGGGGCCCGTGCCGTCTGCCCCGCGGCAGCAGCCGGCGTCTGGCAATCGACACCCGCACGACCCCCGAGCCGGCCGGCGGCAGGCCGGCCACCGCCAGCCATTCGCGGCCCGGGCTGACCACCACACGCGGAGCCGCCGCGGCGTCGCTTCCATCGGAAACCGTCGGCAAGGGCAGCCGCTGCTTTGCGGCGGAGCCATCAACGGCCTCCGGCGGGGCGGCGAGGCGATGGGTTGTGAGCACGGAGCCCTCCTCAGTTGCCCGCAGGACCGCCAGGGTGCTCGAGTCGATGCAGACCACAGCCAGCGGCCGCCCGCCGCCGCGGACGGCGATCCAGGCCTGCTCAGGCCGGTCCCGTTCGAAGGCCAGGATCTCGCCCGTCGTGGCGATCGCCGCATAGATGGTCTGGTCGTTGGGTGCGATCGCGAGATCGACCACGCCCCCGAGCTTTTCGATGATCCGCTGCTGACCATCCGCCGCGGCGGTTGCTCCACAGCACACCAAGCCCGCGGCGAGCGTCGCGAGGGCGAGTCGCCGCCACAGGTCACCAAAGGGGTGCATCCCGCGCATGTGGCTACCCTCTGCCGGCGGGAGACTCGAGCCCGTGGGCCCGCTCCCAGTCATCGATCGCGGCGGCGTGTTCGAGTGTGAGCCCGATCGGGTCAAGTCCCTCGAGAAGCCCGCGGCGGCGAAAGTCCTCGACCTCGAACTCCCGCGCGAAGCCCGCGTCATCGTGGAGGCGGCAGGCCTCGAGATCGGCGGTCAGGCGGTAGGGCTTCCCGGCCGCCAGGCTGAAAAGCTCCTCCACATCGGCCTCGGCCAGGCGGATCGGCAGGATCCCGTTTTGGAAGCAGTTGGAATAGAAGATGTCGGCGAAGGTCGGGGCGATCACCACCCGGAAGCCGTAGTCGGCCAGGGCCCAGGGGGCATGCTCGCGGCTGGAGCCGCAGCCGAAGTTGCGGCGGGCCAGGAGGATGCTTGCCCCGGCCGCCTCGGGGCGGTTGAGTTCGAACTCGGGGTTCGGCGAGCCGTCGGGCAGGAACCGCCAGTCGAAGAAGAGGAACTGCCCGAAGCCGGTCCGTTCGATCCGCTTGAGGAACTGCTTGGGAATGATCTGATCGGTATCGACGTTGGCCCGGTCGAGGGCGGCCACGACGCCGGTGTGGGTGGTGAACGGCTGCA
Organism: uncultured Chitinophagaceae bacterium; assembly: GCA_964600785.1. GTDB lineage: Bacteria > Planctomycetota > Planctomycetia > Pirellulales > UBA1268 > M30B53. The sequence goes on along the minus strand of CAZRKH010000112.1, from coordinate 4,547 downwards.
TGCTGCTCCCTGGTCGCGGTACCGCCTAGTCGCGATACCGCCAGTTGCGAATGTCGACAAAATGCCCCTCGATGGCCGCCGCCGCTGCCATCGCCGGAGAGACGAGGTGGGTGCGGCCGCCCTTCCCCTGGCGGCCCTCGAAGTTGCGGTTGCTCGTTGAGGCGCACCTTTCGCCGACCGCCAGGGTGTCGGGATTCATCCCCAGGCACATGCTGCAGCCCGCCTCCCGCCACTCAAAGCCCGCCTCGCGGAACACCCGATCGAGCCCCTCGGCCTCGGCCTGCCGCTTCACGCGACCGCTGCCGGGCACGACCATCGCCCGCACGCTACGGGCCACCGTGTGCCCACGGACGACGCGGGCCGCAGCCCGCAAATCCTCGATGCGGCTGTTGGTGCAGGAGCCGATGAAGACCCGCTCCAGTGGCAATTCGACGATCCGGCGGCCCCCCTCGAGTCCCATGTATTCCAGCGCCCGCTCGGCGGAAGCCCGCTCCGAGAGGTCGGCAAAACTACCCGGGTCGGGCACGGCGGCATCGACCCCCACGACCTGGGCCGGGTTGGTGCCCCAGGTGACCTGCGGCACGACCTCGGCCGCGTCGAAGACCTCCACGCGGTCATAGCCCGCACCCGGGTCGCTTGGCAGCCGCTCCCAGCGGGCCACCGCCGCTTCGAAGTCGGTCGGGGCATGGTCGCGGCCGCGGAGGTAGTCGAAGGTGACCGCATCGGGCGCGATCATGCCGGCCCTGGCACCGGCCTCGATCGACATGTTGCAGACGGTCATCCGCTCTTCCATCGAAAGCCCGCGGATGCATTCGCCGGTGTACTCGATCACATGGCCGGTGCCCCCCTCGGTGGAGAGCCGGCCGATCACGTGGAGAATCAGGTCTTTGGCGGTCACCCCGGCCGGCAGGCTGCCGGTCACGCGAACCTCCAGCGAACGGGGCTTGGCCTGTCGCAGGGTCTGCGTGGCGAGCACGTGCTCGACCTCGCTGGTGCCGATGCCGAAGGCAAGAGCCCCCAGCGCCCCGTGGGTGGCGGTGTGGCTGTCGCCGCAGACGATCGTCATGCCCGGCTGGGTGAGACCCATCTCGGGGCCGATCACGTGCACGATCCCCTGGTCGGCGTCATCGAGATCGAACAGCCGCACCCCGAACTCGCGGCAGTTGGCCCGCAGGGTGTCGATCTGCTGGCGGCTGATCGGGTCGGCGATCGGCAGGCTGCGGTCGGTGGTGGGGACGTTGTGATCGGGCGTGGCGAAGGTCTTCTCCGGCCGTCGCAGCCGCCGGCCGGCAAGCCGCAGCCCTTCAAAGGCCTGGGGGCTGGTCACCTCGTGCACGAGGTGCAGATCGATGTAGATCAGCGGCTGCTCGCCGTCGGGGGCGGTGACCACATGGTCATCCCAGATTTTGTCGAGCAGGGTGCGTGGCGAGCGGTTCATCGATTCAATGCTAGCCGCCGCGGGAATCCGCTTCCACACGTCGCGTTTTCCCGCATGGCTCGGGGCGAGTCGGAGCTGTGGCTCACGCAGCAAACGGCTGAACCGGCTCAGGCTGCCCGGCGGCCAAGGGCGCGGCGGGCACGCTGGTCGATCACACCGGCGGGCACGAGTGCCCAGGCGGCCTCTCCGTCGCCGTTGGTGGCCGTCTGTTCGAAGACAGCCGACTGCCGATGGGCGAGCCGCTGGATGAACAGCCAGCAGCGGTCGCTGGTCGCCGAGCCGGGTGAGACAAGTACCAGATCAAAACTGCCAAGATGGTTGCACAGCCGCGAGAGCGAGGCGTCGATCACACCCGGCACGAGCTGCACCCGACCCAGACCCGCAAGGCGGCGGTGGGCCTCTTTGAGTGTCGGGCCCGGCGGGTCGTCGGGGCCGCGGCTTTCGAAGAGATCAAGGCCGACAAAGTGGATCCTCGCGGTGTCGCCGCCCGCGGCCGCCTTGAGGAGCTTGACCGTGCGATCGACTGCCGGGAGCCCGAGCTGCAAAATCCGCTCCGCCCGGTGGTCGGCGAGATGGCCAAAAACCGCCCGCATTTCGGCCGGCCACGTAAACCGCGAATGCCAGAACCTGCCCAGAAATCCCAGCCTGCCCGCCATCGTTCCCAGCCTCTCGGTGCCGTCGGTCGCCTGCCGCTCACCATGTTTCGGCCGGGGGCGGGGGGCGGCTCCACTCCGGGCGGCAGGGCTCCGGCGCAACCCGGATCACCCGCAGGGTTGCCGGCCCGATTAGCTCGTAGATCCGCTCACAACGGCGGTCAACCGCCGCCGATCTTTGCCAGTGCCCGGCGGGCCGCCGATCGCACCGACCGCAGAGTATCGTCTTCCTCGACGAGCTCGAGCATCGGCACCGCCGAGGCGGCGTGGGGTCCGATGTCGCCCAGGGCTACCGCCGCCTCCAGCCGGACCAAATCGTTCTCGGAGCGGAGTGCCTCAGTCAGCAGGGGTATCGCTGCGTCGTAGAGGTCGCGGTTGTTCGGTTCGACCTTGAGCCCCGCCCACGCGGCGATCGTGGCGAGCAGCTGATCGTCATCATCGATCAGCCGCCGCAGCAGCGGGGCGACCGATGAGGCCGCCTCACCGAACCGGCCTGCCGCATAAATGGCCGTGTATCGCACCGGGGCCGGAGTCTGCTTGTTTTCCACCAGCGGCAGGATGCGGTCAACCGCATCTTGCGTCGCCGTCGGATTGAGGCTTTCCGCAAAAGCCCCGATAGCCATCAAGGCCTCGCTGCGGAATGCCTCGTCGGCCTCATCGTTGACCGCGGCGGCCAGCAGCGGCCCGACGGCGCCGCGGGCCCCGGGGCCGATCGTGGCGAGCAGTTCCGCCGCGAAGTTCTGCCGCTGTGGATCGTCAAGCAACGGCTCGATCCCGGCCACCGCCGAGGACCCCAGCCGGACCACCGCCGCCGCCGCCGTTCGCTGCACCATCGGCGAGGTGTCATCAAGCAGGCGGACGAGCAGCGGCAGAAACTCGTCGATCTGTTCGGGGCTCATCTCGTCGGTGAGGTCGGAGAGGGCCGACGTGGCCGTCCGGCGGATCGTGGGATTGTCGTTGTCGAGGGCCTTGGTGAGCCGCGCGAAGGCCTGGTCGATGCGGGCCGTGTCGTCCGGCTCGATGCGTGCCAGGGCCCAGTGAGCGACCGCCGAAAGGAAGCGGTCGTCGCCGCCGGCGAGTGACTCCAGCGGCTCGATCGCCGCGGGATCCCGCATCATGCCGGCGGCATAGGTCGCCGCGAACCGAACGGGTCCCTCGGAATTCGACACGAGTTCGGCAATCCGCTTCGCCTCTTCGGTGTCGCCTCGCCCGGTGACATTCTCCTCGATGCGACCGATCGCGGCAGCGGCCAGCAGGGCCTGCATCCGCTCCTCGGGATCGACCGTGTCGTCGGCCGCGATCGCCACCAGGGGCGGGATCGCCTCGACTGCCGCCGGTCCGATCTCGTTGAGCACCACCGTCGCCCAGTAGCGGGCCCGCGGGTCGTCGAGACTGTCGAGCAGAAACGGCACGGCCACTTCGCCGAGGTCGGCCATGGTGTGCAAGGCGGGCAGCACGACGGAGGGATCCTCGTCGGAGAGCCGCTGGGTGACCAGCGGCACGATCACCTCACGGGGCGGCTGGATGATCTTCAGCGACCGCAGGCTCGCCCGACGCACGCGGGGATCGGGGTGGACCATCGTGGCCACGAGGGCCTCGGTCGCGGCGGCGTATTCCCTTGCGGAATCCTCGTCGAGCGAGTCGTTGTCGCGTTCGTCGTCGTGGCGAATGCGGCCAATGGCCGTCGCGGCCTGCGTGACCACCAGTGGGTCGTCGTCGTCGAGCATGGCACGCAGCCGCGGCAGTTCGCCGAGGGCATCCTCGCCGACGAGACCGATCGCCCGGGCGGCATGCCAGCGAACGGTGGGCTCGGGCGAGTCGGTCGCCTTCACGATTGCCGGCAACGCGGCGGCGGCACGCTGGCCGAGCCGTCCGATCGCGTCGATCGCCGCCACTGCCGCGTCGGTGTTCGATGCCGCCTCGAGGTCGGCGACCAGACGGTCGAGCGGCGAGGCCGCGGAGTCGGGCTGCGCGGCTGGCATCTGGCCCGCGGTGTTCCCGGAGACGGGCGTGGCGGGGCTGGGTGTCGCGGGGGAAGCCTCGGTCTTCTCGGTGGTCGCCTCCGGGGAGGCCGGCGGCGTGGGGCCGCAGCCGACCACGGCGGCAGCCACGAGCCAGCCGACCGCCATGACGCTGACGCCTTCGCCGACTGCCCTGCGACGAACATGATTGTCGTGACACGAAGCGTGCGAGGCGGATGACGCCGAGGACCGCCGGCGATGAATCGATGGCATGCGATGCTCCGGGAAAGGGGGGCTGTTTCGAGCGGCTTGCCGATCACTGCCGCCCGGAAGTTGCCGAGCTGCGAAAGAATGGATCGTTTCGACGCATGGGAGTATACTCACCGTTCTGGCAGATGTGGCCCGCACCGCCCGCGGGCCAACTGGCGTGGCGGGCTTGCGCCCCCAACCGCCCCGGCCCCCGCCCCGCCAACCAGACCGGCCAGCAAACCGCCT
>CAZRKH010000111.1:0-3544 GCA_964600785.1 uncultured Chitinophagaceae bacterium | reverse complement strand
GAATCCCATGCCTTATCCTTTTTTGAGTTCCAGACGATATGTATCGTCCTCCTCGATAATACGCGTCACCTGCCACCCCTGGCTCCGGGCGGCGGGCTTGCCGGCGGTTTTTGAGGGGGTGGCGGATGCCGGAACCAGACCTCGAGCCGGTCGGTCCTCGCGGTCAGCGATCGGGCGAGCGTCTCGACCATGCCGCGGGCGAGCATTCGCGAAGGGCGAACGCCTTCCAGCGAGGCCGCGGCCGAGGCTGGAGCGGGGCTGTCGGTTTCGTCGAGCCAGAGATGGATCTCCGAGGCCGCCAGCCTCCCCTGCCCCTCCACGACGACCTCCGCGTCGCCGGCGACCGAGGCGACATGCCCCTCGCCGTCGGGCCGCATCCTCAGCCACTTCCGCCAGACCACGCGGGCCGGCGGATTGCCGCGGCCACCGGCCGACTCCAGCCAGCCCGGCCCCACCGCCATCAGCGATCCCGGTCCACCGCCGGCGGAGGGCACGTAGTCGACCGATCGGGCCTCCAGTTCGGTGCCGCGGCCCTTGAGCATCACCGGCTGCTCTCCGTCGAGGAGAATCCGCCGCGTGGCGATCTCGTAGCCGAGTCGCTGTCCGCGGGCTTCGAGGCCGTCGGCGGTGCCGCGGGCCACCACAGGGTTGCCCCTCGCCTCGATTTCGACCGGCTCGAAGCTGTCACTGCCACCGGCGGCCTCGTCGGAGAGAAGGATCGCCAGCCGATCGCAGGCGAGCTGTTCCATATCACCGCCCGGCAGGGTGCGGGTGACGTCGACACGGTCCTCGAGGGTCACAAGCCGCCCGCTGACGGAGAACTCGAGGGCTCCACGGCAGCGCACGAGCACCGGCGGGGCTTCGGCGGAATCCTCGCGGCCCGCCGGCCGTGCCGCCTCGCTGCCGGGCAGGAAGCCCCCCGCCACCCCCTCCAGCCGCATCTGCACGTCCTGTTCGAGCCGGATCATGTCGACGCCGCCGATGTTGGGGCCCTGGTCGCTGTCGGTCTGTGCCGCGAGCAGCCCCACGGTCAGTCCACGTCCATGACCGCGGCTGCGGCCGTAGCGGAACCGCACCACCTCGCCGGTTGTGAGCCGGTTGTTTTCCATCTCGATGTCGCGGGTCACGATCTCGATGTCGTCTTCCGCGGTGGCCGTCGAGGGCGTGGCCCGCACCGTCACCTCGCCCCGCAGGCTGCCGCCGACAAGCTTGGCAAGCCGTCCCTTGCGAAGGTCGAGCGGCTCGTCGAACTCCAGCACCGCCCCTTGCGGTGCCCGCAGAACGGTGGTCCGGCCCGGCTCGCCAGTGCCCCCCTTCGGCAGCAGAACGAGCGTGCAGGGCACGAGGTTCACCCGCCCATCGGGGAGCGAGTGATACTGCTTGAACAGCAGCCGCATCTCCCTGCTCTCGAGAACGACCGGATCATCCCGCTCCCAGGCCCCCTCGGGAAAGACCTCGTCGAGCACCGCCAGGCGACTTGCGGCCCGGGCCTTGATGGCCGCGGCCTCCTCGGCAGTCGGCTCGAGGGCCACCGCCTCGTCGACGGATCGCTCGATGAGCGGCACCAGCGTGAGGCGGTGGAAGCCCGCCGCGGCGAGCACGATCAGGAACACACGCAGGGTGCGGCCGAGGCGATGTTCCATGAAAGCTCCGCTGCTGCCTCACTCACCCTCGCACCGCCCGAAAACGACGCACGATCGGCTCCCAGGCCCCGCGTGCGACGAGCAGACGCTCGACAACTTCGCGGACCGCCCCGTGGCCGCCGCGAGCCTCGGTCACGAGATCGGCCACCTCACGCAGTTCCCGGCAGGCATCGGCCACCGCCACGCCCACGCCCGAGGCCTCGACGGCCGCCAGGTCGGGCAGGTCGTCGCCCACGAAGGCCACCTCCTGCCAGCTGAGACCGAGTTCCTCGAGGATCACCGCAACCACTGCATGCTTCTCATCGACCCCCTGTCGCACGATCTCGATACCCAGTTCACCGGCCCGCAGTTCCACCACGTGGCTCGAGCGGCCAGTCACGATGCCCACAAGCCCCCCCGCCTTCTGCCACAACCGGATGCCCAGGCCGTCGCGGATGTGGAAGGTCTTCAGCTCGATCCCGTCGTTGCTCCAGCCCACACCGCCTGCGGTGAGCACGCCGTCGACATCGAGCAGCAGGAGCCGCACCCGCTCCAGCCGGTGCTCGAGTTGGTCGGCCGCGTGCATGGGGTGGTTCTCCGTGAGGGGCTGCGGAAGCTCGGGCCGGCCGGGTGGCCGCCGCTGTGCCGCCGCGGCTCAGGCGGCGTGGGCGTGTCCTGGCGACGACCCGCCGAGGCTCTCGAGCAACTCCGGCGACACAAGCCCGACGAGGTCGACGATATCGAGCAGGCCGAGCGGTCGGCCGCTTTGATCGACCACAGGCAGCTCACTGAGCCGGTGCCGCTCGAGGATCGCGACCGCATCCTGCAGCCGCTCTCCCGAGGGAACGGTCGTCGGCCGGCGGGTCATCACCGATTCGATGCGAGCATCGATCGCCGTGTCGAGCCGTCGTTCGAAGAGCCTCGCGAGGTCGCTGTCGGTGAAGATTCCAACCAGGGCCCCGGCATCGTCGACAATCATCACGGCGCCGGTCCGCCTTGCCGGCAGCGTGCGACCGAAGACCTCGCGGACCGTCTCGGCTGGGGAGGCGATCCGGCACTCCGCGAGCGGCCGCATCGAGTCGTCGACCGTGGCGAGCTGCCTGCCGAGGCTGCCACCGGGATGGCGGCGGGCGAAGTCCTCGCGGGTGAACCGGCGCAGCATGCTCACGGTGAGGGCCACCGCGTCACCGAGGGCCAGCATCACCGCGGTGCTCGTGCTCGGAGCCAGGCCGAGGTCGCACGCCTCGCGGGGCCGCCCCGTGGCCACGACGACGGTCGCAGCCCGGCCAAGGGTGTTGTCGCGGCCGGAGGTGACCGCGATGATCGGCACATCCATTGCTGCGAGGTGCGGCAGCAGCCTGGTGATCTCCTCCGACTCGCCCGACTGCGAGACCGCCATCACGACATCATCGCCGCGGATTGCTCCGAGGTCGCCGTGCATCGCCTCGACCGGGTGCAGAAAGTGGCTCGGGCTGCCGGTCGAGGCGAGCGTGGCCGAGATCTTGCGGGCCACGAGGCCCGCCTTGCCGACTCCCGTCACGACCACGCTGCCGGTGCACGCCTCGATCAGCCGCACTGCCCGGCAGAACTCGGCGGAGAGGGTTTGGGCGGTGGTGAGAATCGCCGCGCCCTCTGCGGCGAGGATCGCTCTGCCGCGAGCGAGCAGATCGGGGTCGAGACCCTCCGCGTCGGTGGTCCGTAGCGGCGGTTGCGTGGCGGAAGCGGCGCGGAGCGATCGATCGATCATTGAAGGGCCTGCGCGGATGTGCTCCCGGCGGCGGCGGGGGAGCGGCCAGGGACGATAGGCCGACCGGGCAGGGCGTGCAACGCCGGTTTCCCGGCAGCCGTAGGCCGGGTGCGCCGCAACCCGCAGCCGTATCGAGGGGGGGCTCGCGCCGCCGCCCGCCCGGCTCCCCGCGGGG
>CAZRKH010000110.1:0-3560 GCA_964600785.1 uncultured Chitinophagaceae bacterium | reverse complement strand
CACCGTCGGCGACATCGAGAGCCTGCCCTTCCTGGAGGCGATCCGGCAGATTCCGCTGGAGGTGGGCCGCGAGAACTGCATGTTCATCCACCTCACGCTGGTGCCCTACCTCAAGGCGGCCGGCGAGCTGAAGACCAAGCCGACCCAGCACTCGGTGGGTATCCTCCGCCAGATCGGCATCCAGCCCGACCTGCTCGTCTGTCGCACCGAGCGAAGCCTCGACATCGACGACCGGGAGAAGATCGCCCTGTTTTGCAACGTGCCGATCGAGTCGGTGATCGAGGAACGGGACAAGGACTTCTCGATCTACGAGGTGCCCCTTTCGCTGCAGTCGAACCGGATCGACGACCTGATCCTGCGGCGATTCGGGATGCAGGCCCCGGCCGCCGACCTCGATCAATGGCAGGAACTACTCCACCGGCTCCGCAACCCCGAGCACGAGATCTCGATTGCCGTCGTCGGCAAATACGCCGAACACCGCGATGCCTACAAGAGCATCTACGAGGCCCTCGACCACGGGGGCATCGAGCACAAGGCGCAGGTGCGGGTGCAGCCGATCAACAGCGAACAGATCGAACGCGAGGGAGCCGAGCGGATGCTCGCCGGCTTCGACGGCCTCGTGGTGCCCGGCGGCTTCGGCGAGCGGGGCATCGAGGGGAAGGTGGCGGCGATCCGCTTCGCCCGCGAGCGGGGCCTGCCCTTCCTGGGCATTTGCCTGGGGATGCAGTGCGCGGTGATCGACTTCGCCCGCCACGCGGCCGGACTGGAGGGGGCCCACTCGACCGAGTTTGACCGCTCCACGCCACACCCGGTGATCTGCCTGCTCGAGGAACAGAAGGACGTGACCGACAAGGGGGGCACGATGCGGCTGGGGGCCCAGCCCGCGGTGCTCGCCGAGGGAAGCCGCTGCGAGGCGGCCTACGGCCACAGCGAAATCTCCGAGCGGCACCGCCACCGCTACGAATTCAACGGCAAGTATCGCGGGCGGCTCGAGGAGGCGGGGCTGGTGATCGCCGGCACCAGCCCCGACGGCTCGCTCGTGGAGATCGTGGAGGTGGCTGACCACCCGTGGTTCGTGGCGGTGCAGTTCCACCCGGAGTTCAAGAGCAAGCCCACCGCCGCCCACCCGCTGTTTGCCGGGCTGGTGGCCGCGGCGGTCGAGCGACACGCCGGCAGCGCCTGGGTGGCCGAAGCCTGAGAATCTTCGCCCGACGTCCCACCGACCACCGCAACCCACACCCGCACAAGGAGCCGCCACATGGCCGACGAATCAGCAATCCCGCCGGAAGAACTCGTGGAGAAGCTCAACGCCGCCACAGGCGAGACACCGCCGGCGACCTTCGTGTTTCACGTGCAGACCCTCTTCACGCAGGCCCTGATGGCGCTCGGCCGGGTGCCCAACCCGATCACCGGCAAGCCGATCCGCAACCTGCCCAGCGCCCGGCACTTCATCGACACGATCGCCATGCTCGAGGAAAAGACCGCCGGCAATCTCTCCGACGAGGAGAAGAAGCTTCTCGAAGAGGTGCTGCACCAGTTGCGGATGCAGTTTACGCTCGAGCAGTCGGGGCCGGTGGCCCCCACAATCACCGAGCACGCCTCGCCCACCGAGCCGCCCGCGGAGGGCGAGGCCGACGGCACGAGCGAAGGAGCGAGCTGATGCCGCGGTTGCTGCTAGCCGCCACGCTCGCGGCGACGGCCGCCGCCTGCGGCGGGCCGGTGCAGGCGGAGGTGACGCTCGAAGAGGGTCCCGGCCGCGTGGAGGTGGCCCTCGACGGGCAGCCCTTCACAACCTACCTCTTCGAAGGCCACGCCAAGCCGATCCTCTACCCCGTGCTCGGTCCCGGCGGCGTGCCGATGACGCGGTCGTGGCCGGTGGAAGCCGACGTGCCCGACGAGGCCCACGACCATCCCCACCACGAATCGCTGTGGTTCACCCACGGCGGGGTGGCGGGTGTCGATTTCTGGCTGCACCGGCCGGACAAGCAGGGCCGGCGGCCGCGGATCGTGCAGACGGCGATGCCGACCTGCGAGGGCGGCGAGGTCGGCAGGCTCGTCACGGAGAACGACTGGCTCGCTCCCGACGGACGCGTGGTGCTCCGCGACGTGCGACGACTGACGTTCGGCGGCAGCGATCCGATCCGCAGGCTCGACTACGAAATCACGCTCACCGCCGGCGAGAAGGACGTGCCCTTCCTCGACACCAAGGAAGGCACGATGGCGATCCGGGTTCGCACGCCGCTGCAGCTGCGGGATCTCAAGGGATCGCGGGGTGCGGCCGGCAACATCCGCAGCTCCGAGGGTCTCACCGATCACGAGGCCTGGGGCAAGCGGAGCCGTTGGATCGACTACTTCGGGCCGGTCGAGGGCCGAACGGTCGGCATCGCGATCCTCGACCACCCCGACAACCTCAACCACCCGCCCCGCTGGCATGCCCGTGACTACGGTCTCTTCGCGGCCAACCCCTTCGGCGAACACCACTTCGGCGGCACGAAGAAGGGCGGGTATCTGCTGCCGGCGGGTGAATCGCTGACCCTCCGCTACCGCTTCCTGTTCCACGAAGGCGACACCGAGGCGGCGGGAATCGCCGATGCCTGGAAGGCCTGGACCGAATGACCGCACGCCTGCTCGATGGCAAGGCCCTCGCCGCGACAATCGAAGCCTCGCTCGCCGAGGAGGTGGCGGTGCTCGCCGACACGGTCGGCCGGCGGCCGCGGCTGGTGGTGGTGCTCGTGGGCGACAATCCCGCCAGCGGGTCGTATGTGCGGGCCAAGCAGGCGGCGGCGGCCCGCGTGGGAATCGAGTCGGAGCTGATCCGGGTGGATGCCGACGCCGAGACCGCAGACCTGCTCGAACTCGTGGGCCGCATCGCTCGCGAGGAGCACGGGGCGGCCGACGGGATCCTCGTGCAGCTGCCGCTTCCCGAGCGGGTCGATGCCAGGGCGGTGCTCGACGCGGTGCCGCCGGACCGCGACGTCGACGGTTTCCATCCGGAAAACGCCGGGCTGCTCTCGCAGGGCCGGGCCCGCTTCATCCCCTGCACCGCGGCTGGGGTGCAGCGAATGATCCTCGACGCGGGCATCGAGACCGCCGGCCGGCATGCAGTGATCATCGGCCGCAGCGACATCGTGGGCAAGCCGCTGGCCCTGCTCTTGGCCTCCCGGGGAGCCGGCGGCGATGCGACGGTCACGATCTGCCATTCGCGATCGAACGACCTGGCGGCGATCACCCGCTCCGCGGACATCCTCGTGGCGGCGGTGGGCCAGCCGGGTCTGGTGACAGCCGGGATGGTCAAACCCGGTGCGGCGGTGATCGACGTGGGCATCAACCGTGTGGAGGATCCGGCCGGCGGGAAGCCGCGACTCGTGGGCGACGTGGCCTTCGAGGAGGTGGCCGAGGTGGCCGGCCAGATCTCGCCGGTGCCCGGAGGGGTGGGGCCGCTGACCGTGGCGATGCTCCTGGCCAACACGGCCCTCGCGGCCGAACTCCGCCTGGGAAGCAGGCCGTAGGCCGGTGCGGCGCAAGTAGGCCGGTGCGGCTCGCACCGGCTGCCGTAGGCC
>CAZRKH010000109.1:0-15917 GCA_964600785.1 uncultured Chitinophagaceae bacterium | reverse complement strand
GGGGGGGTGGCGCTCGGGCGGGGGGCGCTCCCGCCTCGGCGTTTGCTCCCCCGCCCCCCCCCCCCCCCCCCCGCCGCTGGTGGGCCAGGCGGCGGACCTGCTCGAGTTCGGCGAAGGCGTCATCACCGGCGAGGTCGCGGATCACCTCGTCGAGCATCGCGGAGAGCATCGCCACATCACGGCCAAGCCGCTCGCGGCCACCGTTCGAAGTGGCGGCGGGGTCGGCCTGTGCGGTGGCGGATCGCGTGGCGGTGGGACGCATCGCGGCGTGAAAACCTGGGGCGTGGCCGCCGGGATCATTGCAAGCAGCCGGGCGGATCCTGCGGTGGGGTTGGCGTCAGCCCGTGGGAATCCGCGCCGCCTCGCCGCGAATCTCCTTGGGCAGTGGGAAGTAGACCTGCTCTTCGCGAATCGACCGCTCCTCGACGGTCGCATCATACCGCGATTGCAGCCAGCCGACGCAGTCTTGCACGACGCTCTCGGGGGCGCTGGCACCAGCGGTGATCAGCACCGTCTCGTCGCCCCGGAACCAGCCGGGTTCAATCTCGTCGGCACCGTCGATGAGATGGGCCGCGATGCCCTCCTCGCCGGCCAGTTCGGCGAGCCGCTGGCTGTTGGAACTGTTCTTGCTGCCGAGCACCAGCACAATACTCGCCTCTGTCGAAAGCTTGCGGACAGCCTCCTGCCTGTTCTGCGTGGCATAGCAGATGTCATCCTTGGGGGGACCGACGATCTGCGGAAACCTCTGCTTGAGCTGGTTGATGATCCGCGAGGCATCATCGACCGAGAGTGTGGTCTGCGTCAGGTAGGCGAGTTTGTCCGACGGGCCGAAAGGAAGTCGTTCGACCTCCTCGGCCGTCTCAACGAGGACAAAGGCCTCGGGTGCCTGGCCCATCGTGCCGATCACCTCGTCGTGGCCCTCGTGGCCGATGAGCATGATTCGGTAGCCTTCCTTGGCATACCGGACTGCCTCGAGGTGGACCTTGGTGACCAGCGGGCAGGTTGCATCAATCGCCCGTAGCTGCCGCTCGCGGGCCACCCGTCGCACCTCAGGGGCCACGCCGTGGGCGGAAAAAAGCAGCGTCGCCCCCGTGGGCACCTCCTCGACCGTGTCGACGAAGGTTACGCCTTCGCGGACAAACCGCTCCACGACATGCTTGTTGTGGACGATCTCGTGGAAGACGTAAATCGGCGTCCCGTAAAGACGGATCGCCGTCTCCAGAGTCTCGATCGCCATGTTGACGCCGGCGCAAAAGCCCCGAGGGCTCGCCAGGAGAATCCGCATGAGCTCACCTTCGCCCAGATCACCTCGGGGCAGATTCATTCAGCCCGCGGCCGCGGGACTGCCGAAATGGCCACGTGGCGACTACCATGCCTCACGGAGCATGATGGCCAGTGCGGGAATGGCGCAGCCAGTCCCTGCGAAACCTAGTCTACGGGACGCCCGGCGTTTCTGACAGGGCCGGTTCTGGCACGGTTTTTCAAGGGACCACCATCGCGATGGCCTGGGGCAGTTCAACGTCAGCGACGATGCGGGATCCGACCGCCTGGACCCTCGCGGGCGGTGCGAGCCCCGAGGCGATCTCCGGCACGGTGTCGTTGTCGGAGGCGGAGAGCCTCTGCCGTCGAATTGCCGCGGGCCACTATGAGAACTTCGCCATCGCCACGCGACTGGTGCCCCGCCGCATGCGGCAGGACCTGGCGAATGTCTACGCCTTCGCCCGCTGGAGCGACGACCTGGCTGACGAACTGCCCGGCGGTCGGTGCGGCGAGGCAATTGATGCCCTGGCCGCCTGGCGGGGCAGGCTCGAGCGGTGCTTCGCGGGCCGACCAGACCATCCGCTGTTCATCGCCCTGCACGACACCGCCGAGCGACGGGGGCTGGGGATTGAGCCGTTCACCCACCTGCTCGACGCCTTCGAGCAGGATCAGCGGGTCGTTCGCTATGCGACGCGGGACGATCTGCTCGCCTACTGCCGCCGCTCGGCCGACCCGGTCGGACGGATCGTGCTGGCGATCGGGGGCTGCCACGAGCCGGACCGGATCGCGGAGTCCGACGCGATCTGCAGCGGCCTGCAACTGGTCAACTTCTGGCAGGACATCCGACGTGATCGCCTCGCGGGTCGGGTCTATGTGCCGGCGGAGGACATGGCCCGCTTCGGGGTCGCCGAGCAGGATCTCGACACGGCACAGGCCTCACCGGCGGTGCGTGCCCTCGTCGCCGACGAGGTCGCATGGGCCCGCGAGTTGTTCGACAGCGGGGCTCCCCTGCTCTCCTCGGCGCCGCAGGTGTTGCGGCCGGCGATCGGGCTGTTTCTCGGCGGCGGCCGGGCCCTTGCAGAGGCAATCGAACGCCAGGGCCACGACACGCTCTCTCGCCGACCGGTGGTGGGCCGGCTGGCGAAGGCGAGGCTCGCTGCGGCCGCGGTGGCTCGCCGGATCTCCGCGATCGGCTCGGGCTCCGGGGGCGGATGCGGATGAGCGATCTGGCCGCCGACTACGAGGCCTGTGCGGCGGTGCTCGCCGCGTCAAACTCGAGCTTTTCTCTGCCGATCCGGCTTCTGCCGAGGGAAAAGCGACGCGGTACGACGGCCCTCTACGCCTTCTGCCGGCTCGCTGACGACATTGCCGACGGGGACAACGCCGCGGCGACGCGGCCCGAGGAGGCTCACGAACGGCTCGACCGCTTCGAGGCCGAACTCTCCTCGGCCCTCGCGGGCGGCGTCTGCCGCGAGCCGGTGCTGCGGGCACTCGCCGACACCGCCGCCCGCTACGCGATTCCCACACCGACGCTCGTCGAGGTGATCCGCGGCGTGCGGCAGGACCTCGACACGAGCCGCTTCGAGACCTTTGACGATCTTGAGGTCTACTGCGGACGGGTCGCCTCGGCGGTGGGGCTTGCGGCAATCCACATCTGGGGATTTCGCGATGAGGCGGTCACCGGTCCGGCCCATGCCTGCGGCGTGGCCTTCCAGCTGACCAACATTCTGCGAGACGTGACCGAGGACCTCGCCCGCGGACGCATCTACCTACCGCAGGAGGATTTCCGAGCCGCCGGCTGCGACCCCGAGGACCTGCGGGCCGGACGGATCGGACCGGAGTTTGTACAGCTCGCCAGACTGGAATGCCGGCGGGCCGCGGGCTTCTACCGTCAGGCCGCCGAACTCGACCGGATGCTCTCAACCGACGGCCGGCTGGTGTTTCGGGCGATGTACGGTGTCTACTCCGCGATCTTCAAGGGTGTTCGCGAGGCCGCCGCGGGTATCTTTCAGCGGCGTCCTTGCAGCTCGCGACTCCGGCTGGCCGCCTCGGCGGCGGTGGCCGCCGTTGCCGGGCCACGGCCCGTCGGAGATTCGCCGGCGACGCAGGGGTCGGCTGGTGAGAGCGGCCGATTGAGCCCGTTGCCGAACCCGCGGGTGGTGGTCGTGGGGGGTGGCCTTGCGGGATTGGCGGCGGCCGAGGCTTTGCTACGGGCCGGCATCGTGGCACGGGGCGGTCGGCTGTTGCTCTTTGAGTCGCGTCGCGGTGTGGGCGGCCGCGCGGCCTCCTTCGAGGATCGCCATGGCGGCGGACTGGTCGACAACTGTCAGCATGTTGCGATGGGATGCTGCACCAACTTCCTCGACCTCTGCCGCCGCGGCGGCATCGAGGCGGAATTCCGGCGGGATCGCACGCTGTGGTTCATCGGTCCGGACGGCCGCCGCAGCGGCTGTACGCCCGCGGCCTGGCTCCCCGCGCCGCTGCACCTGCTGCCACTGATCGGCCGCATGCCGCATTTCTCGCTCCGTGAGAAACTCGCGCTCGCCCTCGGCATGCTGCGGCTGGCCCGGCTGCGCGATGCACCGCGACACGACGAGACCGCGGCCGACTGGCTTTCCGGGATCGGGCAGCCGCCCCGCGTGGTGGAGCTCTTCTGGCAGCCGGTGCTCGAGAGTGCCCTCGGGGAGTCGATCGGCCGGGTCAGCGTGGCCGCGGCGAGAAAGGTGCTCGTGGACGGCTTTCTTGCCCACCGTCGGGCTGCCGATCTGCACGTGCCACGGCGGCCGCTGGGAGAGCTTTTCGGTGACGGCCTGGCAAGCCGCTTGGTCGCCGCAGGGCTGGAACTCAAAACCGGCTCGGCAGTCATTGGGGTGGAGCGGGGCGAAGCCGGCGGCCTCCACGTGATGGTCGAACGCCGCGGCGGCGGTCGCGACGCGGTGCCCTGCACCGCTTGCATCCTGGCCACGCCCTGGCGGGCGGCGGCCAGACTCGTACCCGACCTGGTGCCTGACGTCGCCGAGCAGCTCGCCGGCTCGCCAATCACGGCGGTCCATCTCTGGTTCGACCGGCAGGTGATCGACCTGCCCCATGCGGTCCTTTTGGGCAGGCTCTCTCAGTGGGTCTTCCGGCCCGAGGAGCAGCCGACAGCGCACGCCGCGCCAAGGTCGGAGGGCTACTGTCAGGTGGTGATCAGCGGCTCCCACGAGGTGGTGGAGTCGGACCGCGAGGCGGTGCTGGCCAGGGTGGTCGCGGAACTGGCCGAGGTCTTTCCTGCCGTCCGCGAAGCGAAACTGCTCGAATCCCGGATCGTCACCGACCCCACGGCGGTGCTTTCGGTTCGCCCCGGCGTGGAACGGCTGCGTCCCCCGGCGGCGACCCCCTGCCCCGATCTTTTCCTGGCTGGCGATTGGACCGCCACCGGCTGGCCCTCGACGATGGAAGGCGCGGTCCGCAGCGGTCGTCTGGCGGCTGCTGCCTGCCTGGAGCGTTTGGGCCTGCCGGTGATCGGGCCCACACCCGAACTGTCGATCGAGCCGCTGGCCCGGCTGCTGGTGGGCGGCACGCGACAGTCGCGTTGAGCCGCGGGCCGGCTTCACGGTGCCATCGCTCGGCTACCGCAGCAGTCGGACCATCGCCGCGGCGAGGCTGTCGGCCGCCTGGCAGGCCCGTTCGCGAAGTTCGGCGAAATCGCCGATCGCTGCCGGGCGACGAAACAAGAGCCGCATCGCCGCCCCGGCGAGGCGGGCCGGGTGGGCGGTCGCCGCGAGGGCCGCGACGTCGCCGGGGATCCGCTCTGCGGCAGTGTCGCTGACCACGCGGAGCGAGGCCCAGGGGACCTCGGCTTCGGTGGCCGCCTCGGCGATCCACCACGATTCCATGTCGACCGCCGCCGCCCCGCACTCCGCACGCAGGTCACGCTTCGCCTGGGGGGTGGCCACGACCGAATCGGAGGTCACCACCCGTCCGCGGCTGATCGGTGGCTCGCCGGCTTCCGCCGATTCTTCCGGTCGATCGGGCAGCTCGAGGATCCCTGTGAGCGGGTCGGGCACGAAAGGCCTGCCCTCGGCAAGCACCACCTCGTCGGCGAGCAGCACCCGCCCGTGCGGGAGGCCCGGGTCGAGACCTCCGCAGAGGCCCGCGGCGAGCAACGCGCCGGGCCGATGGCCCTCCACGAGCATCTGCACGCCGAGCCTGGCTGCATCGCGGCCCACGCCCGCGGCGAGCACGGCCACGCGACGGCTGCCGAGGGTGCCCACCGTGATCGTGCGGCGGCCGGCTCGAAGGCGAACCGACTCCGCCATCGACGCGACCAGCGGCTCGGCCTCGAGGGTCAACGCCACGAGAATCGCCAGTTCGACGCGGCCGAGGTCGGGTTCTGACACTACGATCGGCCTTGGAGGGTGCTGGGCTGTCGGGAGGTGCTCGAGCGAAACTTCCTGCAGCGTGTCTACTTCAGCAGCCAGGGCCACGCAAGCAGCCCCGAGGCGATCCGGCGGTCGGAGCCGTGGCCGCGGGGATGCCGCTCGGGGTCGTCGGTGCAGCTGCCGCCGAAGCCGGCACAGGCCGGGCAGACCCAGAAGATCTTGTATTCGTAGCTCTGTCGCTCCTCTTCGGTGACTTCCTTGAGCAGCAGTTTTTTCTGCCGTATGCGGGCATCGCCGCATTCGCCCTGGCTGCAGCGGTCGCAGCCGCCGCGACCGCCATGCTTCAGGCAGCCGCAGCCGGGCACGCAGACCAGCTCGCACTTCATGCGGTATTCGACCTTCGGCTTTTTGATCGTAAGCGGCACCCGCCGGCAGACCGGGATGAAGCCGCGGCAGCTCGGGCAGCCATCCTTCGCCGCGGCTGCCCCGTCAGGCTCAGCCGTATTGTGAAGCTCATCCTGCAGGGCCTGTGCCGAGTCTTCCGGGCCCTGTTCAAAGATCATCACGTCGCGGGCCTGGACGACCGATTTCGTCTCCGCCGCCGGGCTTGCCGTGGCGAAGACCGCCAGGGCGAGCAGGACAAGCGGCCGGTGGATGGCGAGACGGGAGATCGTCATGGCGACGGGTATTGGTATCGGGCCGGGCATGGGAACAGTCTCCTTGTTGATGGGATGCTCAGAAGTCGTAGAACAGGCGGGCTCCGAAGCCGTTGATGCCTCCGGAGCTGTTGTCGCCGAGGCTGTTGATGAAGTTGCGGTAGGTGAAGTCGTAGTTGAGGGCCACACGGGCGTTGGGGTTCAAGAACCAGTTGGCCCCCAGGGTCACGCCGTTGAGCACGCCGCCGTTGATCCCCTGGTTGTTGAGGCAGACCCAGTCGTAGCGGGCCCCGATCTGCACGCCGCCCTCGCTGGTGCGGACTCCCTCAGGGGTGTTGACGCGGAAGAAGTTGTTCCGCGGCACGAACCGATCGAGGGTCGCCTGCTTGCGGTTGTAGCTGCGGCCCTCGCCGGTGAGGGCGTACATCACCTCGCAGTAGGCACCCTGGTAGAAGAGGTTGTCGACCACGGTATTGATCGGCTGCTGTCCGGCGTTGGCGGAGGGATTGAGGATCGAACGGGCCCGGGGCACGAGGGTCATCGTCCACTCCGCCTGCATCTGCAGGGGACCCCAGTTGGAGGCATATTCCGCGGTCAGGAGCGTCTGGTACGAGGCCAGCAGCAGGCCGGTATCGGCATAGATCGAGTTCAGCGGCCCCGGGGGACCGTTGCGGATGTTGCCACGAACGCGGTAGCGAAGGCTGCCCTGCTGCGTGATCGGCTGGTTGGGATTGGTCTGATTATTCTGAGGCTGGGGTGTCTGCTGGTAGACCGCGCAGAAGCCGAGGTGGGTCCAGCGGTTCTCCTCCGGCTCGTCGACCACCAGGCCGGTGATGCGGCTCTGGATCGAGTTGGCCGAGGCGGTGTCGGAGAAGCCGAAGATGTTGAAGTCATCCTTGAAGGTGCCCACCGCCCAGCGGTAACGGTCGTTGTCGCCCCAGTTGTCGAAGAACATGATTCCCGGTGCGTAGGCATTGTTGAAGGGCATCGTGAAGGCGTCGGCATTGAAGGAACGCTCCATGAAGTTCACGAACCGGTCACTGGTGATGTGCTCCAGGCCGGTGAGCGTGTTTTGATTGCCGACCACGACGTTGCCGACATAGGGCAGTTTCGTGATCGCAAACCAGACCTCCGTTGGCGCCGGGTTGGGAGCCACGCCCTGCTCCTGCGGCAGTGAGGGGTCGGCCAGCGAGTTGACCTGCAGCTGGTTGGTGAAATCGAACTCGGTCAGCCACTCGAAGTTTTCATACATCTGGCCGTCGACCCGAAATCGGCCTCGGCGGAAGTTGGTGGCGCCGGCGAGCCGCGGATTGACGCCGCCCTGGGCCGGCGGCTGGTTAACGCCGGGGCCGGCGGTGAAGCTGGTGGTGTCGAACTGGGCCCGGCCGCCGACATGCACCCGGAACTCGCGGTTGGGCGAGTAGAACTCGAGGCCGTTGTTCCACTCGGCCTTCAGCGAGACATCACTGCCGACGGTGAGGGCGTCGTCGCTGATCTGCGACTCCCCTTCGGCAAGCTCCTCGTCTTCCGTCTCGGGCTGTTCGACCACGCCCTCGGGGAGCAGTTCGACCCCCTCGGAGGGCTCTTGGCCCGGCTCGGTGTTCAGGGCGTCGTCGGTGATTTGCGATTCGCCAAGCTGGAGTTCCTCGGCCTCGGTGGGCTGGTCGACCGACTGAAAGCGGGCCAGCTCGATCGGCTTGAATGCGTCGGTGGGTATGCCGGCGATCGAGGCCCCTGTGGCCACCGGCCGCAGGGCCTGCTCGAGCGGTGCTGTGGCAAGCAGCGGATCGGCCGGGCCGATTCCCGGCAGGGCATCGGCTGCGAGCGCGGTGAAGCCGACGAGACCCAGCACCACCGTCGCGACTGCGGTCGCAGGACGTCGCGTGCGCGGCAGGCCGGTGACTCTGGCCCGAGCCACCAAATATTCTGCAGTTGGGGCGGGAGACATGGGGGGCACAACCTCCGGAGATCACCTGGCACCGGCAGGGTCGTCCGATCCGGCAGACTTTGCCTGATCGTCAAACCTTGCCACGTGGCATGAGTCATCGGAGCTTGGCCCCTGATCCTTTTATTAGGATTTGAGAATTTTGGCGGGCTGGGAAAAAGTTTCCGTATTTTGCGCCGCTGCAGCCACGCACCCCACCCAGGAGGGGTTTTGTGGTGGGTCGAGAAAAGCGGCGGAACGGTGGCGGGGGGCGAGGGCCGCGTCGGCGAGGGGAATTCGGCGGCTTTTCGCAGACGAGTCAGAAGTCGAACGCCATCCGAACGCCAAAACCGTTGATGCCGCCGCTGCCGTCAAAGCCGGCGGCATTGACGAAGTCGCGGTACGTGAAGTCGTAATTGAAATAGACCCGTGCGTTGGGGTTGAGGAGCCAGTTGAGCCCCAGGGTCACCCCGTTGAGCACCCCGCCGTTGACCTCCCCATCGGACAGGCAGAGATAGTTGTAGCGAATGCCCGCCTGCCAGGCCCCTTCGCTGGTGATCACCCGACCGCTGCCGTCGCGGAGGCTGTAAAAATTGCTCCGCGGCACCGGCCGTGAAAACCGTGAGGCATTCAGGTCGTAGCCCCGGCTCTCACCGGTGAGAAACCAGAGCGCCTCGAGATAGCCGCCCTGGTAGAAGACCGTGCCCAGCTGCGTGCCGGGGGCTGGCTGGAAGCCGGCGTTGACCGGGTCGACCCCGGTGGTCGTGGCGTCGTAAAGCCAGGAGCCGAAGTATTCCGCCTGCAGCGAGAGCGGACCGTCGTTGGCGGCAAACTCGACGCCGAGCATGTTCTGCCAGCTGCCGCCGAGCAGGCCGGAGTCGGCATAGATCGAGTTGAGGGGCCCCGGCGGTCCGTTGCGGATGTCGCCGCGGCTGCGGAAGCGGACGGCCGGAATGAACGGTCCGGCCGGGCGGCCGCTCTCGTCAAGCGTGGTGGGAAGCTGGGCGAGGCCCATCGTGCGGCCCGAGAGGCCCAGGTGCAGCAGCCTGCCGGTCTCCTCCTCGTAGACCGGCAGGACCACGACGCGGCCGACCGTCTGGCTGCCGCCGTTGGAGTCGGCAAAGCCGAAGGGGTTGGCCGTGTTTTTGAACTCGCCGAGATACCAGGCGACCCGGCCGTCATCGGTGCGGTTGAGCAGCTGGATCCCCGGCAGGTAGCCGTCGTTGAAGGGCCCCTCGAAGGCATCCTGGTTGAACGACCGCTCCATGAAATTCAGCCAGCGGCTGTCACCGACATGCTCGAAGCCGTAGGGGTCCTTCTGGTTGCCGACCCGCAGCGTGCCCAGCCAGGGCAGCTCCCGGATTTGCAGCCAGAGATCCTTCATGGCCGGCAGCGTGCCGTTGCCGCCGAGGGTCGGGAAGGAGGCGTTGAACGAGGTCATCTGGTTGGCGAAGTCAAACTCCGTGGCCCAGTCGCAGACCTCCTGCAGCCTGCCCTCGGCCCGCAGCCGCGCCCGGCGGAAGTTGGTTGCACCGCTCAGCGGCGGGTTGAGGCCACCGGCGGCCGGTGGCAGGTTCGGACCCGGCCCGGCGGTGAAGGCCGAGACATCCATCTGCACGCGGCCGCCGAAGCGGATGCCGAAGTCGCGGCCCGGCGATTCGAGCACCAGCCCGTGATCCCAGCGGGCGGAGAGCGAGGGCCGGGAGCCGACCACCAGCGGCTCAGGAAGCGGCACGACCTCCATGGCGTCTGCGGTGGCCAGGCCCTCGGGAGGCTCGAGATCGATCGGCGGCGGGACGGTCGATTCCCGGGGCCGCGGCGGTGGCAGCGGCTGCGGCCCGCCTGGCTCGCCATGGCTGGTCGCCCCGGCCAGAGCCCAGGCCAGGCATCCCACCGCGATGATCACCAGCCGAGCCTGTCGGCGGATGTGTCGGCCCGACGAACACGGCCTCGAGGCTGCCTTCGGCACGAAATCCCCCTCGCGAATCCTCCGGGGACGCACCGCCCCCAGGTCGAAAATCGGCGACGGCTCGTAGGCGTCCTAACGGTCCTGCCAGGAATGCCGCTCCGGCAAACTGGGTCGAGTCTGTGGCCTGCGTGGGCCCGGGGCTTCATTCCCACTCGATCGTGGCGGGCGGCTTGGACGAGATGTCGTAGACCACGCGGTTCACGCCGCGGACCTCGTTGATGACCCGGCTCGAAATCGCTGCGAGCACCTCGTAGGGCAGGTGACTCCAGTCAGCGGTCATGAAATCCTCCGTTTCCACCGCCCGCACGGCGAGCACGTCGTCGTAGGTGCGGGCATCGCCCATCACGCCCACGCTCTGCACCGGCAGCAGGACTGCGAAGGCCTGGGAGACCTTGCGGGATAGCCCGGCTCGGGCGATCTCCTCGAGCACGATTTGATCGGCCTCCCTGAGGGTCTCCAGACGCGGCCTGGTGACCTCGCCAAGGCATCGCACCGCCAGCCCCGGGCCGGGGAAGGGATGCCGCCAGACGACCTGTTCGGGCAGGCCAAGCTGCAGTCCGAGTTGGCGAACCTCGTCCTTGAAGAGGTCGCGGAGCGGCTCGACAAGCTCGAACTCGAGGTCTTCCGGCAGCCCGCCGACGTTGTGGTGCAGCTTGATCGTGGCTGCCGGGCCGTCGGCTGCGGCGCCGCTCTCGATCACGTCGGGATAGAGCGTGCCCTGCGCCAAAAACCCGACGCCCTCGATGCGGGCAGCCTCCTCGGTGAAGCATTCCACGAAGGCCTTGCCGATCCGACGCCGCTTCTCCTGGGGCTCGGTAACCCCCGCGAGCACCTCGAGGAAGCGGTCCTCGCCGCGAACGACATGCAGATCGGTCTTGAAGTGGGTGGTGAACTCGTCGATCACGGCGGCCACCTCGTTCTTCCGCAGCAGGCCGTTGTCGACGAGGATGCAGGAGAGGCGGTCGCCGATCGCCCGCGAGAGCAAGGCCGCCACGACCGCCGAGTCGACGCCGCCGGAGAGCCCGCAGATCACCCGCCCCTCGCCGACCCGTTCGCGGGTCTCCTCGATCGCCGCCTCGGCGAAGTCCTCGAGCCTCCAGCGACCGGTACAGCCGCAGGCCGACTTGAGAAAGTTGGCCAGGATCGTGCCGCCGTGGGTCGTGTGGGTCACCTCGGGATGGAACTGCAAACCGTACACCGGCAGCCGGCGGTGTCGCACCGCCGCCAGCGGGCAGGTCGGCGTGCGGGCAAGCAGTTCGAAGTCATCGCTCACCTCGGTGACCTGGTCGCCGTGGCTCATCCAGACCTCGCTGGAGTCGGGCACGCCGGCGAGCAGCAGGTCGGCCTCGACACGATCGAGCATCGCCCGGCCGTACTCGCGAGTGGTCGCCCCGCCGACCCGCCCGCCGAGGGCCGTGCACGCCAGCTGCATGCCGTAGCAGATGCCCAGTACCGGCAGTCCGCTCGCGAAGATCGCCGGATCGCAGCGAGGGGCATCCTCGGCGTAGACGCTCGCCGGACCTCCCGAGAGCACCAGCCCGGCCGGGTTCATCTCGAGAATCCTCGAGAGCGGCAGATCGTGCCGCACGATCTCGCAGTAGACGTGCTGCTCGCGAATTCGCCGGGCGATGAGCTGGGCGTATTGCGAGCCGAAGTCGAGGACCAGCACCCGCTCGTCGGTGACGCGGCGGGCGGTCGGGGCGGTGAGTGGGGCGGTGGTGTCGGTTGTCGTGTCCACGCTGGGCTCCCGGAGAAGGAAGCCCCGGAGTATAGCGGTCTTGGAAGCGGTCGTTGAAGGGTGGCATCCACAGGTTTTTGCCGCGGCTGCTATAGTGAGCGGCCCGTCGGCCAGCCATGCACCATTGGAGGAGTTCATGCGGATCCTGCTGACCAACGACGATGGCATCTACGCCCCCGGCCTGGGCTCAATCGAGGGTCCCTTGAGAACCCTCGGTGACGTGACCGTGGTGGCGCCGGCCACCGAGCAGAGCGGCGTGGGCCATGCGATCACCTTTCTCACGCCGCTGACGGCCAAGGAGGTCTTCGACGGCGACCGCAGCCGGGGCTGGGCGGTCGATGGCAGCCCGGCCGATTCGGTGAAACTGGGCATCGCCGAGTTCTGCCCGCAACGGCCCGATCTCGTGGTGAGCGGCATCAACGGCGGGCTCAACGCCGGGATCAACGTGCTCTATTCCGGTACGGTGGCGGCCGCGATCGAGGGGGCCTTCTTCGGGATCACGAGCATCGCCGTGTCGCTGGAATGGGACGACCACGCCGAGTTCGGCCGGGCCGCCGAGATCGCGATCGAGGTGATCCGCGGCATCCTCGAGACCGCCCCGGCTGCCGGCAGCCTCTTCAACGTCAACATTCCAACCGCCGCCCTGCACCGGCGGGAGCCGGAGGTGCGAATCGTGCCGATGAGCGTGGCCCGCTACGGCGAGGCGTTCGAGCGGCGGGTCGATCCGCGTGGCCGAGCCTACTTTTGGGCGACCAATGAGCCACCGCCGCCCCCCTCCCCCGATGCCTCCGACGTGACGGCCCTCGCCGCCGGGGCGGTGACCGTGACGCCCCTGCAGTTCGATCTCACCCGTCGCGAGGCGATCGAGTCGCTCGCGGCTCGTTCCTGGCGGCTGGGGCCGGCGGCGGCAGCCTCCTGAACACCGCGGCTACTGTTGCTGCTGCAGCACGAACGCCGCCAGCACGCCGATCAGCACCAGGATCCCGACCATCGCCAGCCACAGGCCGATCGGCTGACCGAGCCAGAGCCGGCCCAGCAGCGACCTGCGGCGGCGAGCCTCGGCGGGCTGCCGCTCGGGCTGCACCGTGGCGGGCAGGCCCGGTCTGCGGCCGGGCAAAACCGCCGCCAGCCGGGTGAACAGCGAAGGCTTGGCCGCGGCGGCGTCGCCACGGCGGCCCGACCTCGGCGAGGGAACCGTGCCGCGGCTGCCGCTGGAAGGGGGCGGGGTGGTGGTCAGGGAGATCGACGAGCGGCTGGAGATGCCGCTGCCCAAATCGAGCCCGCTTGTGGACGATCCTCGCGGCAGCGACCCGCTCGATCCCGGCCCGGAGCGAACGGCCACCCGCGGCCGCCCGATGCGGGCGGTGTCGGCTGGAGACCCGCGGCGAATGGGGGGCCGTTTTTTGGGTGTCGACGACCCGGCGGCCGCTCGCTTTGCCGGAGGCTTGTTTCTCGCCAGCCAACTGCCAAGGGCCTCGGCCACCTCGCCGGCCGTCTGCGGCCGGGCCTCGGGATGCTTCTCCATCATCCGCAGATAGAGTTCCGCGATCTCGGGCGGAACGTCGGAGCGGGCTTCGAGGAGGTTCGGCGGTGGCTGGTCGCGGTGGGCCCGAATGCGTTCAACGGCCTTGCCCTCCGAGAACGGCGGCTTGCCCACCAGCAGGTAGTGGAAGGTGCAGCCGAGACTGTAGATGTCGGACCGCTTGTCGGCCGTGTGGCTGTTTCGCGACTGTTCGGGGGCCAGATAGTCGGCGGTTCCCAGCACATTCTCCTTGTGCTTCTTGGTGAGTGAGGCCTCTTCGTCGTCGTCCTTGAGGAGGGCCAGGCCGAGGTCGAGAATCTTCAAGAGACCGCGGGCATTGACCATCAGGTTGGCCGGCTTGATGTCGCGGTGCACGAAGCCCTCGTCGTGCACGTAGTCAAGCCCGGCGGCCGCCTGCCGGATGAAGTCGATCGCCTCGTGGATACCCAACGGTCCGTCCTGCTTGACCCTCCCATGGAGGTCAGTGCCCTCGACATACTCCATGACCATGAAGTGCACCTGTCCGGCGTTGTCGATATCGACCGCCCGGGCGATGTTGGGATGGTTGAGATTGGCCGCCGCCCGCGCCTCGCGGCGAAAACGCGCGAGGAAGGATGTCTTTTCCACACTCTTCTCGGGCAGCACCTTGATCGCCACCTTGTGGCCGAGCGTGGCATGTTCGGCGAGGTACACACTTCCCATGCCGCCGGCACCGAGCAGGTCGAGGAGGGTGTACTTCCCCAGGCGAAAGCCCTTGTATTTCCCCTTCCGCAGGTGGCCGAGCTGCCACCGCGTCAGGCGGCCGTCCTCGATCAAGGCCGCAAGAAGCTGTTCGGGAACCGGGCCGGTCTCCTCCGCGAAGGGAGCCAGCAGCGGCTCGAGTTGGGCAGCGTCGACGAGCCCGCTGGCCCTCAGGACCCTCAGGAAATCGGGCGTCAGCTGGTTTGCCGGCCTGCGGCGGCTGCCTTCACGTTCGGCCATCGGTCTCGGTTCTCCCCTCTCTATCGTAGCCCACAATCGTCGCTGCGGGTGATGCGGGTTGTCGGTATTCTGCCGAGAAACACCCGTGGCCTGCGGCAGCAGACATGTTCCTATAGTCTGCTAGGCTCGGCGAAGAGGCTCGGCGGGCTGTGCCGCGGCCCGCCGACCGACGAAACACGTCTCTGGAGATCGCTCATGCCCGATGCCACGCTGAATCGCTACAGCTCCAGGATCACCCAGCCGCGGAGCCAGGGGGCCTCCCAGGCGATGCTCCTGGGCACCGGCCTCACGCCTGAGGACCTCGCCAAGGGGCAGGTTGGCATCGCGAGCATGTGGTACGAGGGCAACACCTGCAACATGCACCTCGACCGCCTCGCCGCGAAGGTCCGCGAAGGCGTGGTCGCCGCCGATCTGGTGGGCATGCGGTTCAACACGATCGGCGTCAGCGACGGCATCTCGATGGGCACCGAAGGGATGAGCTACTCCCTCCCTTCCCGCGACCTGATCGCCGATTCGATCGAGACGGTGATGCAGGCCCAGTGGTACGACGCCCTGGTGGCGATTCCCGGCTGCGACAAGAACATGCCGGGCTGCCTGATCGCGATGGGCCGGCTCAACCGCCCGGCCCTGATGGTCTACGGCGGCACGATCCGCCCCGGCCGGCTCGCCGACGGCACCACGCTCGACATCGTCTCGGCCTTCCAGTGCTACGGGGAATACGTGGCCGGGAGAATCGATGACGCCCGACGGGCCGACATCGTTCACCATGCCTGCCCCGGGGCGGGTGCCTGCGGCGGGATGTACACGGCCAACACGATGGCTTCGGCGATCGAAGCGCTCGGCATGTCCCTCCCCGACTCCGCCTCGATCCCCGCCGAGCATCCCGACAAGCTCGCGGAGTGTCTGCGGGCGGGCGAGGTGGTGCGACACCTGCTCGAGAAAGACCTCAAGCCCCGTGACATCATGACTCGCGAGGCGTTTGAGAATGCGATGGTGGTGGTGATGGCCGTGGGCGGCTCGACCAACGCCGTGCTGCACCTGCTGGGGATCGCCCATGCGGCAAACGTGCCGCTTTCGCTCGACGATTTTACGCGGATCGGAAACCGCACCCCGGTCCTGGCGGATCTCAAACCGAGCGGGCAATACGTGATGGCGGACCTGATCCGCATCGGCGGCGTGGCACCGCTGATGAAGATGCTCATCCGGGAGGGTCTGATGAACGGCGACTGTCTGACGGTCACCGGCAAGACGCTGAAACAGAATCTGCACCGGGTGAAGGGATCTTATCCGAAGGGCCAGAGCGTGATGCGGCCGCGGAACGATCCGGTCAAGAAAGACGGCCATCTGGTCATCCTCAAGGGCAGCCTGGCGCCGGAGGGCGCGGTGGCCAAGATATCCGGAAAGGAGGGGCTCGCGTTTTCGGGCAAAGCGCGCGTGTTCGAATCCGAAGAGGCCGCCCTGGCGCGCATCCTGGACGGCACGGTGGAAAAGGGCGACGTACTC
>CAZRKH010000108.1:0-49904 GCA_964600785.1 uncultured Chitinophagaceae bacterium | reverse complement strand
CGCATGGCCCAGGAATGGAACATGCGGCACGTGCTGGTCGACAAGCAGGGCAACTTCGGCTCGATCGCCGGCCTGCCCGCCGCCGCGATGCGATACACCGAGGCCCGGCTCTCGCCGATCGCCGCGATGATGCTCGACGACCTGTCGCTCGACACAGTCGATTTCGTGCCCACCTACGACGAGCGGAACAGCGAGCCGGTGGTGCTGCCGAGCAAGTTTCCGAACCTCGTCGTCAACGGGGCCGGCGGCATCGCCGTCGGGATGGCCACCAGCATCCCGCCCCACAACCTCGGCGAGGGCTGCCGGGCCCTCGTGGCCCTGATCGACGACCCGGAGACTTCGCTCGGCGACCTGCTTGAGATCGTCCCCGGCCCCGACTTTCCCACCGGCGGGATCGTGATGGGCCGCGAGGCCCTGCTCCGCGGATACCTGACCGGCCGGAGCACGATCACCCTCCGGGCCCGGGCCCACGTGGAGGAATTCGGCAAGAACCGCAGCCGGATCGTGGTCACCGAGATCCCCTACCAGCAGACCCGCGATGCGATCGAGGAGAAGATCGCCGAGCTCGTCAACGACGACCGCATCAAGGGAATCTCGGCGATCCGCAACGAGAGCGACCTCAAGGAGCCGGTGCGGCTGGTGCTCGAGCTGAAGAGGGACGCCGATCCGGACGTCGTGCTCAACCAGCTCTACCAGTATTCGCCGCTGCAGACCTCCTTCTCGCTGATCTTCCTGGCCCTTGTCGACGGCAAGCCGCGGGTGCTCTCGCTGAAGCAGATGCTCGAGGAGTTTCTGCGGCACCGCACCACCGTCATTCGTCGCCGCACCCAGCACCTGCTGGCCAAGGCCCGCAGCCGCAAGCACACCCTCGAGGGGCTGCTGGTGGCATTGGCGAACATCGACGAGGTGATCCGCATCATCCGCTCGTCGTCCTCCCAGGCCGAGGCGAAGCAGCGGCTGATGGAGGTCAAGGCCCCGGCCGCCCTGCTCGAGCGGGCTCTGGGCGCCGACGGCTTCGCCGTGCTCCAGGAGGAGCGGGGCGTGGAGGAGGAATACGGTCTCTCGCCGGTGCAGGCCGACGCCGTGCTGCGGCTCACGCTGGGGCAGCTGGTGAACCTCGAGCAGGAGAAGCTCTCCGGCGAGCACCGCGAGCTGCTCGAGAAGATCGGTGAATTTCGGCGGATTCTTTCGAACGAAGCCAACATCCGGGCCATCATCCGCGAGGAACTGGTGGCCCTGGAGGCGAAGCACGGAAACGCCCGGCGGACCGAGATCAGCGGCGAGGTGGCCGACATCCGCGACATGGCGGAGCTGATCACCGAGGCCACGATGGTGGTCACGATCACCCGGGCCGGTTACGTGAAGCGGACCGCGGCCGACACCTACCGGGCCCAGAAGCGGGGGGGCAAGGGGCTGACCGGTGCCAAGACCGACGAGGCCGACCCGATCGAGCACTTTTTCGTGGCCAGCACCCACGACTGGCTGCTCGTCTTCACGACCCACGGCAAGGTCTTTTCGCTGCGGGTTTTCGAGCTGCCCGAACTGGCCCGTGATGCCAAGGGCAGGGCTCTGGTGAACCTGCTGGAGTTTGAGAAAGACGAGCGGGTCGCGGAGTGCCGGGCGGTGAGCGGCTTCGAGGAAAAGGACAACTTCCTGCTGCTGGCCACCCGCAGCGGGATGGTCAAGAAGACGGCCCTCGAGCAGTACCGCCGCCGCCGCACAAAGGGGCTCATCGCCGTCAAGCTTCGCGAGGGAGACGAGCTTGTCGATGCGGTGATCACCCAGCCCGGCGACGAGGTGGTGCTGGTCACCGCCGGCGGCATGGCGATCCGCTTCAACGAGTCCGACGCCCGGCCGATGGGCCGTGACACCAGCGGCGTTCGTGGCATCAAGCTCGGCAAGGCCGACTATTTCGTGGGGATGGTGGTGGCTGAGCCGGATGCCACCCTCCTGACCCTCTGCGAGCACGGCTACGGCAAGCGAACGCCCTTCGGCGTCGGCGAGTCGGGCGAGGACGAGGCCTCCGAGGACGAGTCTTCAAGCAGCATGCGGTATCGCACCCAGAACCGCGGTGGCAAGGGAATCCGGGACATCAAGACCACCGCCCGCAACGGCCCGGTCGTGTCGGTGGTCAGCGTCCGCGACGACGACCAGGTGCTGATGATGAGTTCGCGGGGCAAGATTCAGCGGGTCAACGTTCGCGAGATCAGTACCATCGGCCGCAATACCCAGGGCGTGCGGATCATGCGACTCGACAAGGGCGACACGCTCGCCGCCGCGGTGCCGGTGCCCCCGGATGAGCAGGAGGAGCCGGACGCCGACCCGGATACGGACTCCACGCCGGACGCCACGCCGGACACCACACCAGACACCACACCGGAAGAGTCGCGATGATCGTGAATCCTGACAGCCACGGGCAAAGGGGATAGCCATGCGGATAGGAGTCGTCGGAACGGGATATGTCGGCCTGGTGACGGGCACCTGCTTCGCCGACAGCGGCAATACCGTCACCTGCCTCGACATCGACGCGGCCAAGGTGGCCCGGCTCAAGGCGGGCGACGTGCCGATCTACGAGCCGGGACTCGAGGAACTCGTGGTCCGCAATGCCGCGGCCGACAGGCTGCATTTCACGACCGACGTGTCCGAGGCGATCGGAGACGCCGAGGTGGTTTTCCTGGCGGTCGGGACTCCGCCGGCGGGCGACGGGTCGGCCGACCTCTCGGCCCTCTGGAAGGTGGTCGACACGATCGCCGAGCACCTCGACGAGAGAGCGGTGGTGGTCACCAAGAGCACGGTGCCAGTCGGCACATGCGCCGGGATCGAGCGGCGGCTGAGAGAGCGGCTCGGCCGGGACTGCCGGGTCGCGAGCAATCCTGAGTTTCTCAAGGAGGGGGCCGCGATCGACGACTTCCAGAAGCCCGACCGGGTGGTGGTCGGGGTTCGCGAGGAGGAGGTGGGCGAGATCCTGCACCGTCTCTACCGTCCCTTTCTCCGCACCGAGAATCCTTTTTTGGTGATGTCGCCGGAAAGCTCGGAGATGACCAAATACGTGGCCAACGCCCTGCTGGCGACGAAGATCAGCTTCATCAACGAGGTGGCCAATATCTGCGAGCGGATCGAGGCCGACATCGACGACGTCCGCCGGGGAATCGGCCACGACAGCCGCATCGGCTTCGCCTTTCTCTTCCCGGGCGCCGGCTACGGGGGCAGCTGCTTTCCCAAGGATGTCCAGGCTCTCGCGGCGATGGCCCGCGACAAGGGTGTCGCCTCGCGGATCCTCTCGGCGGTCCATGAGACGAACCTTGCCCAGAAGAAGATCCTCGGTCAGAAGATCACGGCCCATTTCGGTGGCAGTGTCGAGGGACGCACGATCGCCATCTGGGGTCTGGCCTTCAAGCCGAAGACCGACGACGTTCGCGACGCCCCCGCCCTCGACCTCATCGACCGGCTGCTGGCGGGCGGGGCAACCGTGCGGGTCCATGACCCGGAGGCGATGGACAACGTGCGGGCCATCCATGGCGACCGGATCCACTTCGCCGCGAGTCCGCTGGAGGCGGTCGAAGGGGCGGAGTGTCTGGCGATCGTCACCGAGTGGAACGATTACCGCCGGCCCGATTTCGACACCATGGCCCGCGGCATGGCCGCGCCGGTGATTTTCGACGGCCGCAACCTCTACGAGCCCAAGGAGATGCTCGCCCGGGGGTTTGCCTACCACGCGATCGGCAAGCAGCCGGTCGGCGGGGAGGTGGTGGTGCAGTGACTGATTTCGGCAGCGCTCCCTGTCGTTTTCCATCACGGCCCGGCGGGGTGGTTGCACGCCCGCTGCGGGCGAACCATGCTGCCTCCCGCCGCCCCCGTGGGTTTGACAGTCATTTTTCACTCGCAGTAGATTTCGCGGTTTTCCGGGGCAGCCTTTCGCGGCAGGCCTCTCCGGCGGCAGCCTCGGCGGCGCCGTCGAGGACGTCTGCAGATCCTGGTTTCCTTTTCCGTGCCCTTTCTCCCTCCACGCATCTCGGAGCTCTCGCCACGTGATCGCCCTCGCACCCGCGTCCTCCCGCCTTCGCAGGTTCATCCCGTTCGCTCTCCCGACTGCCGTCGCGGCGGTCTCGCCGTCGGTGGCCTTTGCCGGTGAGCAGGCGGAGACCTTCTGGCTTTTCGGCCCCTACGGCTTCTGGTGGCTGGTGGGCATGGCCGGCGCCATCGTGGCCCTCGTGCAGGCCTGGCGATTCTTCCAGTGGATGGAGGCCCAGCCGGGCGGCTCGAAGGAGAACGAGGAGATTGCCGGATATGTGCGGACCGGCGCCGATGCCTATCTCCGCCAGCAGTACAAGGTCGTCGCCGGATTCTTCGTGGTGATCTTCCTGTTGCTCGTGGTGATGGCCTTCACGCTCGAGGTGCAAAGCCCCTGGGTTCCCTTTGCCTTTCTTTCTGGCGGGTTCTTTTCCGGACTGGCCGGCTGGTTCGGCATGAAGACCGCAACCCTGGCGAGCAACCGAACTGCGGCCGGCGCCGAGCAGAGCCTCAACCAGGGTCTGCAGGTCGCCTTCCGCTCCGGGGCGGTGATGGGCCTGACCGTGGTCGGGCTCGGCCTGCTCGACATCATGGTCTGGTTTCTGATCCTCTACTGGCTCGTGCCCACCTTCGGCTACGAGCCGATGAGCCTCACCGACATCACCGTGACGATGCTCTGCTTCGGGATGGGGGCGAGTTCCCAGGCCCTCTTTGCCCGCGTTGGAGGAGGCATCTTCACCAAGGCGGCTGACGTCGGCGCCGACCTCGTCGGCAAGGTGGAGCAGAACATCCCCGAGGACGACGCCCGCAATCCCGCCACGATCGCCGACAACGTGGGGGACAATGTGGGCGACGTGGCCGGCATGGGGGCCGACCTTTACGAGAGCTACTGCGGCAGCATCCTGGCCACCGCGGCACTGGGCGTGGCGGCCTTTCAAGGCAGTGGGGAGAACGCCCCTGCGATGCAGATGAATGCGGTGTTTTTGCCGATGACGATCGCGGCGGTGGGCATCGGCCTTTCGATCTGGGGCATCTGGCAGGTGCAGACCCAGGAGGATTCCTCGCAGAAGACCCTCCTTGCGGCCCTTGCCCGGGGAATCAATCTCTCGACGATGGCGATTGTGGCCGCCGCCTTCGTGCTCACCTTCCTGCTGCTCGGTGTCAGCCATATCGGCGTGGCGGTGAGCGTGATCGTGGGGCTGTTGGCCGGATGGCTGATCGGCAAGTGGACCGAATACTGCACCAGCAACGAGTTCGCCCCCACCAAGGAGCTCGCCGATCAGGCCCTGACCGGCCCTGCCACGATCATCATCGGCGGCGTTGCCGAGGGGATGATGAGCGTTTGGGCGCCGGTGCTGATCACCAGCGTCGCGACGCTCCTGGCCTTCGGGTTTGCCAACGGTTTCAACTTCGCCGACCCCAACTCCTTCGCGCTGGGGCTTTACGGCGTGGGCATTGCGGCGGTGGGCATGCTCTCGACCTTGGGTATCACTCTGGCCACCGACGCCTACGGTCCGATTGCCGACAACGCCGGCGGCAACGCCCAGATGGCCGGCATGCCCGAGATCGTCCGCGAGCGAACCGACGCCCTCGACGCCCTGGGCAACACCACCGCCGCCACCGGCAAGGGCTTCGCCATCGGCTCGGCGGCGCTCACGGCGCTGGCCCTGCTGGCAGCCTACGTGGAGGAGGTGCGTATCGGCTTCGAGCGGTGGGGGCAGGCGGTCGTGGAGACCGCTGACGGCACGCCACTGGCCGAGGGTGAGTGGGTCAAGGTTGCCGGCAACGTGATCCTCCAGGCCGGCTCCACACCGGCGGACAACACGTCCTGGATGGTGCTCAACGCCGGCGGCATTCCCGACTACGCCAAGATTGCCGCCCGGTCGAAGATCGAGTCGGTGGACGCCGAGGATCTGGAGAAGACCGGCCGCATCGTCGAGGTCAAGAAGGCCCGCATGGCCGACTTCATGAGGTTCTACGACGTGACTTTGATGAATCCCAAGGTGCTCGTGGGGCTGTTTGTGGGGGCGATGAGCACCTTCGTCTTCTGCGCCCTGACGATGAAGGCGGTGGGCCGCGCCGCGAAGGGCATGGTGGAGGCGGTCCGCCGCCAGTTCCACGACAAGCCGGGCATCATGGAGGGCACCGAGAAGCCCGACTACGCCGAGCCGGTCGCGATCAGCACGAAGGCCGCCCAGAGGGAGATGGTGCTGCCCTCGCTGCTGGCCCTGCTCACGCCGGTCGTGGTCGGGATTCTGCTGGGCGTGGGAGGGGTGATGGGGCTGCTCGTCGGCGGCCTGACCACCGGCTTCTGCGTGGCGATCTTCATGGCCAATGCCGGCGGCGCCTGGGACAACGCCAAGAAGCACATCGAAGGCGGCGTCCACGGCGGCAAGGGCACCGAGGCCCACAAGGCGGCGGTGGTCGGCGACACCGTGGGCGATCCCTTCAAAGACACCAGCGGTCCGAGCCTCAACATCCTCATCAAGTTGATGAGCATGGTGAGCGTGGTGGTCGCCGGCCTGGTGGTCCGCTTCAGCCTCGAGGCCTTCGGGATCTTCTGAGCCGGGCTGCCCCGAAGGCGGCGTCGGGTGGGGGCCGCCCTGCTATGCTCCCGGCATGCGGCCCGGATTCTCGTTCACGCTCGAGGCGATCGATCCCTGCGGAGCCAGGGCCGGCAGGCTCCTGACGCCCCACGGCGAACTGCCCACGCCGCTGTTCATGCCGGTGGGCACGCAGGCGAGCGTGAAGGGTGTCGATGTCGGCAGGCTCGCCGAAAC
This sequence comes from uncultured Chitinophagaceae bacterium, assembly GCA_964600785.1. Lineage (GTDB taxonomy): Bacteria > Planctomycetota > Planctomycetia > Pirellulales > UBA1268 > M30B53. The sequence goes on along the minus strand of CAZRKH010000108.1, from coordinate 43,113 downwards.
CGGGGCGGGGATGGTGCTCGCCAACACCTACCACCTCCATCTCAGGCCGGGCGAGGAGGTGGTCGAGCGGGCCGGCGGGCTGGCGGCCTTCATGGGCTGGTCCGGTCCCACGCTCACCGATTCCGGGGGCTTCCAGATCTTCAGCCTCGCCGAGCAGGTGAAGATCACCGACGAGGCCGCCTTTTTTCGTTCCCATCTCGACGGCGATGCGGTCCTGCTGTCGCCCGAGAAATCGATGCAGATCCAGCAGGCACTCGGGGCCGACGTGGCGATGCAGCTCGACGACGTGGTGCCCCTGCCGTGCGATCCGGCCAGGGTCGAGCAGGCGATGCGGCGATCGCTGGAGTGGGCTCGTCGCTGCCGGGCCGCCCATACCAGGCCCGATCAGGCACTCTTCGGGATCGTGCAGGGGGGCCTCGATCCGGCCCTGCGGCGGGCCAGCTGCGAGGGTCTCGGTGAGATCGACTTCGACGGCCTGGCCGTGGGCGGGCTCTCCGTCGGCGAGGGTGCCGAAGCGATGCGGGAGACGCTCGCGGCGACGATGCCGTACCTGCCTGCTGAGCGTCCGCGGTATCTGATGGGCGTGGGCCGGCCGGTCGATATCATCGACGCGGTGGCCGTGGGAATCGACATGTTCGATTGCGTGCTGCCGACCCGCTGCGGCCGCACGGCAATGGCCTTCACCTTTTCAGGGGTGCTCCGGCTGCGGCATGCCCGCCTGGCCCGCGACCGGCGGCCGATCGAGGAGGGCTGCCCCTGCCCGGCCTGCCGTCACGGCCGCGACTACCTGCGTCATCTTTTCCTGGCCGGCGAGATGCTCGGCCCGATCCTGACCTCGCTGCACAATCTCACGATGTATGCCCGGCTGATGCGGCGGCTGCGGGAGGCGATCACCGAGCAACGCTTTCAGGCCGAAGCCGAGCGGCTCCGGGAGTCGCTCCAGCGGGAGGTGGCCTGAGGTGTCGGCCGCCAGGCGACGGGCTTGTGGCCGGGGAAGGGGGATTCGTATGATCCGTGATCCATTCGGTTCCATCGTTCAGGCACGGCCAGCACCGACCCCATCCCCCGCCCGTAGGTACGCCCCACTCGATGCCCCCGCTTCATCTTTTGCCGACGGCCCGATTTTTTTTCGGCATCCTGGCGGAAGCGGGGGGCGGAGAGGCTGCTCCCCGGCCCGATGGAATCGTCGTGCTGCTGCAGTACCTGCCACTGGTGGCGATCGTGGCGTTGGCCTGGATGATCCTCTACCGTCCCGAGCGGCAGCGGCAGATCGAACAGCAGCGGCTCCGCGAAAACCTCAGGAAAAATGACCGCGTGGTGACCGCCGCGGGCATCTATGGGACGGTCGCCAACGTCGATCGTGATGGCGACCGCGTCACGCTCAAGGTCGATGAATCGACCAACACGCGGCTCGAGGTCACCCTCGCGAGCGTGCTCAAAGTGCTCGGTGAGCCCTCCGGCCCAACCGTGGAATCGAAGGAAGGAAGCGGCTGAGGCATGCCCGTACTCTCCGACATGCTGACCCTGGTGCCGAGCCTGGCGGCGGTTGCCGGCGAGGCAGCGAAGGCCCCGGCGGAGGCGGCCTGGTACACCGAGGGCTGGGTGGCCTGGCTGGTCGCGGCCGCCTGCCTGGCGGGGCCCTCGCTGGCGGCCTGGATGCTCGTCCGCAGCCTGCGGGTTGCCGACATGTGGGGGCGGATCGCGGTGGTGCTCACGGCGTTGACCTGCGGGCTGGTCGTGGCGGCGATCGGCTGGCCTCCCCGGCTGGGAATCGACCTCAAGGGGGGCGTGATCCTCGTCTACGAGGTTGATGCCGCCCGTCGGGCGAACGAACAGGTCGACGATGCGATTCGCGGAATCGAGCGGATCATCGCGACGGAGGAGGGTCTTGACGGCGAGGTCATGCGGGAGGACGACGGGCGGGTGCTGGTGCGGGTCAACGAGGCCGATGCGGCTGCCCGGGAAGAGCTCGTGCGTTCGATTGACGAGGCCGACTTCGGGGAGGCCCGGGTGCGGCTGACCGACCGCGATGAGACTCCCGAGGGGGTCAGCCTGGCCTACGAGATCTCCGGTGAGGCCGAGCGGGTCGATATGGACAAGCTTGTGGCCGCCGTCAGCCGCCGGGTGAATCCCGGCGGGCAGAAGGAGGTCACCGTCCGACGCTACGGGCTCGATCAGATCGAGGTCATCGTGCCTGACGTCGAGCAGTCGGAGGTGGAACTGATCAAGCGGATCGTCTCGAGCGCCGGCGTGCTCGAGTTTCGGATCACGGCCAACCCCGACGACCCACGGCACCGTCGCGTGCGGGAACTCGCCGATACGACCGTGGGCAAGGTCGTCAGCGACGCCGGCCGGCCGATCGGCCGCTGGGTCGAGCTCGATCGCACAAAAATCGATCCTGCCGGGGAGCAGGGGCTCATCGTGCGGGAGTTTTCCGATGCCGGCTCATCCGGCGATCCCGAGGCGACACGGGCCGAGGTGCTCGTGGTGCTCGACCGCTTCAATGTCACCGGCGGCAATCTGACCCGCGCCTCGTCAAGCTACGACCAGAACCTGCAGCCCTGCGTCAACTTCTCCTTCAACTCCGGCGGCGCCGCCCTCTTCGGTACGCTCACTGGCCAGAACCTGCCCGACCCGGCCAACCGGCTGACCAGCCGCCTGGGGATCGTGCTCGACGACACGCTGCTCTCGGCGCCCACGATACGCAGCGCCATCTCCCGCGACGGGCAGATCACCGGCAATTTCAAGCAGGCCGATGTCGACTTTCTGGTGGGCGTGCTCAATGCCGGCAGCCTGCCGGCGGCCCTCTCCAGCGAGCCGGTGAGCGAGCAGAAGATCAGCCCGCAGCTCGGTGCCGACACGATCCGCTCCGGGACCAACGCGATGCTCCTGGCGCTGGTGGCGGTGCTCCTGTTCATGCTCGCCTACTACCGCTTTTCCGGCCTCGTGGCCAATCTTGCCGTGCTGCTCAACGTCGTGCTTGTGGTGGCGGTGATGATCAGCATCAAGGCCGCGTTCACCCTGGCGGGCTTGGCCGGCCTCGTGCTTTCGGTCGGCATGGCGGTCGATGCCAACGTGCTGATCTACGAGCGAATCCGCGAAGAACTCGATCGCGGCGCCGCGATGCGGATGGCGATTCGCAATGGGTTTCAGCGGGCCTTCTCCACGATCGTCGACTCCAATCTGACGACGCTGATCACGGGGGTCGTGCTCTACGCGATCGGCACCGACCAGCTCAAGGGTTTTGCGGTCACGCTCGTGCTGGGGCTCACGCTCAACCTTTTCACCGCCGTCTTCTGCGCACGGGTGGTGTTCGACCTGGCCGAACGGTGCCGCTGGATCAAGAAGCTTTCCATGTCGCGGCTGATCGGCCGCACCGACTACGACTTCGTGGCCTGGATGCGGACGGCATTGGTCATCTCGGCGGTCATCATCAGCATCGGCATGTTCGCCGCCTATCGCCGCGGAGCGGGTCTGCTTGACATCGACTTCACCGGCGGCACGAGCGTGCAGGTCGCCTTCAAGCCCGACATGGGGCTCGACGTCGGTGAAGTACGGGAGGCCGTCTCCGTGCTGCCCGACGCGGCGGTCAGTTCGATGACCGGCGGCGAGGGAGAAATCAATCGTCGCTACAAGATCGACACCTCGCTGCGGGATGCCGACGAGGTCGAGCGGACGCTGCGGGAGGTTTTTCCCGGTCGGCTGGCGACCTATTCGATGGGCTATGGCGAGGTCGAGCCGGTGGGAGACGGGGATCCGAAGCGATCGAGCGTGTCGCTCGACTTCCCCAAGAAGATCAACCGCCCGACGCTCGAGGAGGTTGTCACCACGGCTTTGGCTGATTCCGATCTCGCCGGGGTCGGCTTTTCGGTCGATTCCGGGGAGTCCGACGGCGGCCGCGGGGTGCGGGCCAAGCCCCACCGTTCCTGGGCGGTGACGTTCGAATTGGAGCCGGATGCCGCGCGAAAGGTCGTGGAGCGGATGGCGACGCGGCTTGCCGAAACGCCGGTCTACCTCTCGGCGAATCGGATCGGCGGCAAGGTCGCCGGCAATACCCAGCTCACCGCCATGTATGCCCTCGCCGCGAGCCTGGTGTGCATCGTGCTCTACATCTGGCTGCGTTTTCAGAACGTCGCCTTCGGTCTCGCGGCGGTGGTGGCCCTGGCCCACGACGTGCTGGTCACGGTCTCCGCCCTGGCAGTGAGCACATTTGTCGCGCCCTTTCTCGGCTGGGCGCTGGTGGATGACTTCAAGATCAGCCTCGACGTGGTGGCGGCTCTGCTGACGATCGTGGGCTTCTCGATCAACGACACAATCGTGATTTTCGATCGGCTGCGGGAGATCCGCGGCAAGAGTCCCGAGGTGACCGCCGAGATGGTCGATCGGGCCGTCAATCAGACCCTCAGTCGCACGATCCTTACATCCGGCACCTCCCTGTTGGCCACGTTGATTCTCTACGTCTTTGGCGGCCAGGGGATCCATGCCTTCGCCTTCACGATGCTCGTGGGCATCATCACCGGAACATACAGCACGGTCTTCATCGCCTCGCCGATCGTGCTCACCCTTCAGTCGCAGCCCCGCACCGCCAGCGGCCGCATGCCGGTGCCGCGGTCGGCCTGAGCCGCCGTTGGCCGCGGCGGGAAACGTCGGCAATAGTTGGGTTGAGATCCTCCGCGGCCAAAGCCGCCGCGGGCCCGCCTTGCCGGACGTGCCCTCATGCTCCGCCTGATTCGACTTTCCGCCGCCGCCGTGGTGCTTGCCAGTGGTCTGTGGCTCGCCTCGCGGGTGGTGGTGCAGTGGCCGGTGGTGGTCGAATCCGCCGAGAAATCGTCGTCGCGATCCCCGCAGCTCCGCCGGGAGATGCCACGGCTCGTCGACACGGGTGAGTCGGTTGGCGGGCCGGGTCGTGGCTCGATCGACGAGTCACCGGCCCAGCCGCCGGCGACGAGGGCCGACATGGCCGACATGGCCGACATGGCCGAGGTGGCCAAGGTGGTCTGTCGGCCGCCTACGCCGCCGGGAGCGGAGCCGCTCCCGGATCTCCCCCCCGGCTTTTCGGCGAGGCCGCCGATGCTTGGAGGTGTCTATCGTTCCGCGCTCGATCTTCCCCCGCCCCCGTTGCTCGATGCCGAGGACCCGCCGCCGCTGGCCGGCTCGAGCTGGCCGGCCCGGCCGGCTGGCGGGCCGGGCGAGCCGGCTGCCGCCATGACACCGCGGAGGCCGCCGCCGGCGAGCTATGTGGTTCGTGATGGTGACGATCTGACGGGAATCGCCGTGCGGCTCTACGGCCATCCGGCTGCCGCCGAGCGGCTCTGGCAGGCCAACCGCGACCGGCTGCCCTCGCCGCAGCTGCTGCCGATCGGCGTGAGCCTGCGAGTTCCGAGGGACTGGACCCGAAGTCGCGGTCCCGAGGGTCGCGGCGGCTGGATCGAGCCGGCCGGCTCGATCGGCCCGACAGTCAGCGGGAGACAGCCTGGCTGAAGAATCCTGCGATCACCGCCGCAGGACTGGTGCTCGGCTCGGCAAGGAGTTTTTCGCCACTGAGCGTGGATCCGTATTGAAAGAAGAACAGGCTGGCATCTCGTGGTTCGCGCACCTCCTTGGCCGCAGCGGGGTCGACGCCCGGCCGAACCTCATACCACTCCTTGGGGCGAAACCGCTTGAGCTGGGCGAAGATCCGCTCGGCATCGCGGTCGTCCTTGCCGCCGGCGATCAGGATCGGGATGCCGCCGCGGATCGCCGGGCTCTGCAGGGCCGGGCCGATCGTCACGCCCTGGGTGGCATAGACCGGGCTGATCAGGGCCAGGGCTCGCACTTGGCCTCCCTGGGGGCCGGATGCGAGCGGGGGCCACAGGGCGTCGGCCGCGGTCCAGAGGCTGGCAAGCGTTCCGCCGAGGCCGACCCCGGCGACGCAGATGCGGTCGGCGGAGAGCCGGCTGTCGCGGTCAGCCTGGCGGCAAATCCAGCCGTAGACAGCCTCCAAGTCACCCCGCAGCGACGACTGTTCGCGAACCCGCCCGCCACTGGTGACGGCGATCGCCTGCAGGTCGGGCCGCCTCAAGAGCCGCGGCTCGAGTGTCCTTGGTCCGCGGCCGGGTAGGGTCTGCGTCGTGCTGCGGCCGTGGCCCCGCAGGTCGGGGCTGATCACGCTGTAGCCGGCCCGCTGCAGCGAGAGTGCGAGCGGTTCGACCTTGCGGCTCGAACCCTCGAAATCGTGCACGAGGATCACGGTGGCCGGCTTGCGGACATCCTCGCCGCAGCCGTAGTAGATCGCCGTGATGGCGACCCCATCGGAGGTGGTAAGCTCGATCGCTTCCGAATCGGGGAGTTGGGCCTCCTCATCCCTTTCGCCGGCCGGGGTGTCGGCCGGCCCCGCCCGGGCGGGGCCCATCCAGGCGGCCACCACCACGCAGGCGGTCAGCGGCACAAGCAGCCGCGGCAGGTGGCTGAGGCGGAAACGGCCGGAAAAATCGGGGTGAAACATGGTCGCTCGCTCGGCGGCACAGGATGCCATGGCTGGGATGCCCTTTCCCTCGGGAGAGTCGCAAAAATCCCGGGCCGGCGGGAGCATGAGGCCCGAAAACCCTCACTTCTCGTGAGTGTAGTTGGGAAGGGCGGGCCAGGGCCAGTGGGTGTCCAGCCAGCCGAGCGGCACCCTCGGCGGGGAGCGGCCGGGGAATATTTCCGCACCCAAACGACGAAAAACACTGAGAACTCGGCTCCATGGGGGTCGAACTGGTAGACTCAAGTGGGCGAATTGGCGTTTCAGCGGCCCGAATACCAGCGGCCGTACAGCACGAGGAAGGTGGCAGGCGATGGCGATCCTGCGGCGTGTCAAGGAATCCTGGCAGGCCTACACCGGTGAAGATGAGACACCACTCGACGGCGACACGCCGGCGTGGGCGGTGAGCCTCGTGGTCCATGTGGGCGTGCTGCTCTCGCTCGCGGCTTTGGGGCTCGCCCCGGGGCCGGAGCGGACCCGCACCATCACCGTCATCGAGCCGGTTGATATCACTGAGGAAGACGTCTTCACGCCTCCGGAGGTCGTGGTCTCCGACGAGGTGGCCGACGCGGCGGGAGCCGAGAGCGAACGCAGCGAGTCGGTCGCCGAGGCTCTCGCTCCGGTGCTCGCCGACGTCTCCGTCGTGCCGGTGGAGGCGGACGAGAATCTCGTGAGCGATATCGAGCTTCAGCCGGTTGATGTGCTGCCCACCGGCCCCCAACTCTCCGAGTCGGTCGCCGTTCGGGGGCAGGTCGGCGTCGGGGAGACCGGAGCCTCCGGTGCCGTCGATCGGCTGACGGTCGAAATTCGCAACAACCTCGAGCGGGGGCCGACGGTGGTCTGCTGGCTCTTCGACCAGTCGCTGAGCCTCGAGGGCCAGCGGCAGGAGATCGCCGCGAGGCTCGAGCGGGTGTTTGACGAACTCGAAGCGACGGTGATGTACCGCGACCGGCCTGATCTGAAGAACCTCGTGGTCGGCTTCGGCGATCAGACCCGGGCGGTGACCCAGTCGCCGACCACCAAGGTCGAAGAGGTTGTTGACGCGATCCGTTCGATCCCGGTCGATGATTCCGGGGCCGAGAAGACCTTCTCCGCGGTGATCGATGCGGCCGGCTACTGCCGCGTTTTCCGGACGACGCAGCCGCGGCACAACGTGATGATCATCGTCTTCACCGACGAGGTGGGCAACGATCAGAACCGGGCCGACGAGGCGGTTCAGAGCTGCCGCACGCTCGGGATGCCGGTCTACGTGGTGGGCGTGCCGGCTCCCTTCGGCAAGCGGGAGGTTCGCTTCAAGTACGTCGATCCCGATCCGAAATACGACCAGACACCGCAGTATGCCCAGATCGAGCAGGGCCCGGAGTCGTTCTACCCCGAGCTGGTGCAGGTGCGAAGCGGGAAGTATGCCGATGAGGCGATGGATTCCGGCTTCGGTCCCTACGCCCTTTCGCGGCTCTGCAGCGAGACGGGTGGCATCTACTTCTGTGTGCATGCCAATCGCACCACCAAGGGCCGGGTCAACAACGCCCAGACCGCCGCGATGTCGGCGGAACTGCGGTACTTCTTCGAGCCGGAGGTGATGCGGGACTACGCCCCGCAGTACACCTCGGTAAAGAAACTCGATGCGATGATCGCGGCCAACGCCGCCAAGAAGGCGTTGGTGCTTGCGGCGAGCAATTCGGAACTCGCACCGATGGAAAACCCGACCATGGTCTTTCCCCGCCGCAACGACGGCGACCTGGCAAATCTCCTCGGCCAGGCCCAGCGGGTGGCGGCCAAGATCGAGCCGAAGATCGACGCGCTCTACGGCGTTCTCGTTCAGGGAGCAAAGGACCGTTCCCGGCTCAAGGAGAAGCGGTGGCAGGCCGGCTATGACCTGGCGATGGGGCGGGTGCTGGCGATGAAGGTGCGGACGGAGGCCTACAACCGGATGCTGGCCCAGGCGAAGGGCGGCATGAAGTTCAAGCACGAGGGCAGTGACACCTGGAAGCTCGTGCCGGATGACGACATCTCGCAGGTCGGCTCGCAGCTTGAAAAGCTGGGCAAGCAGGCGAGGGAGTATCTCGATCGGGTCGTGGCGGAGCACCCCGGCACTCCCTGGGCGTTGATCGCGGCTGATGAGTTGAAGACGCCCCTGGGCTACGTCTGGGCCGAGATGCACACCGGCGTCAACGATCCGAAGGGTGGTGGTGGGGGCGGCAATCCGCAGCGGCGGGATGACAAGAAGAAGAATCTCGCCCCGCCGAAGCCGAAGCGTTCGATCAAAAAGCTCTGACGCCCGCGGAGCGAGTCGTCGCCCGGTGCGGCCCGTACCGGAGTCGGCAGTTCCGCCACAGCCGGCAACGGCTGCCCGGGCGGCACAAAACTAGTAGGTCAGGTTCTCTTCCGCGAAGTGCGTGCGGCTGTCGTGGGGATAGAAGCACCTCGCGATCCGGCCCGCGAGCACCTGGATGAACATCCCGCGAAACTGCGGCTCCGAGCGATCGCTCGTGGGGATCGCCGAATCCTTCGGAAAAGAAAAATCATCGAGCCGCTTCTCGAACACGACGGTGCCCTCGGCGATGTCGTAGACCTTCAGCAGCGCCGAGGCGGTTCCCCGATAGAGCGTCGAGCCTTCGTAGAGGCGGAAGCCCTCGAGGTCGATGCCCACAACCAGGTCGGCATCGAGCGACCGGCCGAGCGTCGCGTAGTCGAGGCGTTCGTTTTCGTCCACCCAGCGAACCACCTCCTGCTGGCTGATGACCCGCGTTCGTCGCAGGTTGCGTTCGAGGTCACGGCCCACGGTGCGGGCGAGTTCCCTGGCACTCCCGGCGTCGCTGAACTGCAGCTCCACGATCGGGCGGCAGACGACCGCCACATGCTTGCCCCGTAGGCCGTCGTATTCGGCAGGCACGTCGTTGGGGTTGATCAGATAGACCAGGGTGCCGACGGTCGAGCAGCCGGCCGCCGGCAGCACCGCCGCGAGCGAGATTACCGAGCCGAGAAGAATCACGCGGCGGGAGCAGACGGTGGCGGACATCGCAACCTCACGAGAGACACGGGCGAAGGCGGTCGGGAAATGTCGGCGAAGTCACCCTCCGCGACGGCCGGAAGGGTAGAGGCCGCCGCCGGACGGCTCAATCCCGCTTCTCGGCGGTGAAACCCAAGGGATGGGCTGTGAAACTTGTGTGGTGGTTAGCAGCGGTGAAAATGGGTTTTTGGCGTGCGAGGCCTTGGAACCGTCGGGTTCAATCGGCAGCGAGGAGGGCAAAAGATTGAGCGGAGGCGGCGGCAGCCAGCGACTGCCCGCGGGGCCGACGGCCGACGCGGGCTTCATCGAACGGCTCGCGGCGGGCTGGTCGCCCCACGGTCGAATCGCCGGGCCGGTCGTGGTCGGTGTTTCGGGCGGGGCCGACAGCACGGCACTGCTCCACGGGCTGCTGCATGGGGTGCTGCCCAGGCTCGGGCGAGATCCGGCCTCGACCCTGATCGTGGCCCATGCTCGTCACGACATTCGCGACGAGGCGGCCGACGACGAGGCATTCGTGGCCGATCTCGCGGCAGCCGCCGGGCTGCGATTCACGAGCCGCCGACTCGCCGTTCGTCGTGAGGCGGCGGCGAGCGGTGAGGGGCTCGAGGGTGCGGCCCGGCGGCTGCGGTATGAGTTCTTTTCCGACCTGGCCCTCAGCTCCGGGGCCCGGCTGGTGGCGGTGGCCCACACGCTCGATGACCAGGTGGAGACGGTGCTGCATCGTCTGCTGCGGGGTACGGCGGCGGCCGGCCTGGCCGGCATGCTGTCGGCCCGGCAGCTCGTGGAGGGGGTGGCCCTCGTGCGGCCGATGCTGGCACTCACCGCCCACCAGGCTCGCGACTATCTGCGGGAGGTCGGCCAGGCTTGGAGGGAGGACGAGACCAATCGCGACACCCGGCAGACCCGCAACTTCCTGCGGCACGAGATCCTGCCGCGGCTGCACTGCGGGCCGTTTCCGGCGGCCCGCGAGGCGGTCGGACGGCTGTCCGGTGAACTGGCCGATGCCGCCTCGGTGCTCGCCGATGCGACCGACCTGCTGCTTGATGCCCACGCCCAGTTCGCCGCCGAAGGGTCGGTTCGCCTCGATGCCCGCCCGCTTGTCGGCCGCCACCCAAGACTGCTCTCGGAACTCTTCGCCGCAATCTGGCGGCGAGCCGACTGGCCGCGGCGGGACATGACCGCCGGCCACTATCAGCGGCTGGTGGATCTTCTAGGGCAGTCGGCTGGCGAAGGGCCGGCGGCGGTGAGTCTGCCCGGCGGGATCGAGGCACGGCGGGAGCAGCCCGGCGTGCTGCGGCTCGGCCGAGTTCAGGCTTCCGAGGGAGCCGTGGTGCCGCCTGAGATCCAGTCGGGATCGATCGACTCCGAGCGGTAGCCGCCGCGGAGCCTGAACAGCCCGATCAGCAGCAGGTAGCAGACGAACATCGTCGCCGGCACCGCGGCGGTGAACTTCAGCGCCTGTCGGCCGCCGTGGAGTTCGGCCGCGGTGACCAGGGGCTTGTCCTCCTCCGCATGAGGCTTGGCCTCCTGCTCCCACCAGTCCACCAGCTGCTGCTGGTTGGCGATCGCCTCCGGCTTGGCCTGCTCCCTGAGGAGTTTGAGGGCCCGCAGGGCCTCGCTGCCGCCATCCTCAAGCATGCCCACCCGGGCCCCGTCGAGGCCCACCGTGCGGAAGCCGAGAAACTCATTGGCCTTCTCGTCGGGCACCTTGTACCGCTCATAGACGGCCGGGTCGGCCTGCTGCAGCCTTGCCGAGGCATTGGTGTCTTGCAGGAAGCCGATGCCCGGCCCGCCCAGCAGGCCCGCCGAAAGCATGCCCACGCCGCCGGCCGCGCCGATCGTGATCGCACCGCCTTTGGGAAACTGCTCGCTGACCACGCCGAGCATCGTTGGCCAGAGGAATGTCTTGCCGATGCCGTAGACCGTCGCGGCCACGACGCACATCAAGGCCCCCTCGGCGTTTCCCAGCATGGTCAGACCGATCCCGCCGAAGGCCGCCGAGACAGCCAGCAGCCCGAGCGGCGAGATCCGCTCCACGATCGGACCGGCGAAGAACCGCAGGATGAACATCAGCCCCGATGTGTAGACAAACAGCAGCAGCCCCGAGGCAGGACTCTCCATGATCGCCCCGGTGATCTTGGCAATCCAGGAGTCGGTGCCCAGTTCCACAAAGCCCACCATCCCCTGCACGATGAGCAAAAAGGCCAGCAGCAGGTGGCCGGCTCGGAAGCCGGTGGCGATCCCGAAAAGGAGAAACAGGCCTCCCGCCAGCACGCCGGCGAGCGGGGGCGAGAACCCGAGGTCACTGCGGAAGAAGAGTCCCAAAAGGCCACAGATCACGAGGCCGCCGAGAAGTCCGACCTCACCCAGCATGTCGCGATAGGCCACGCCGGAGGAGCTCGCCTCGCTCTTGGGAAACCGCTGAGCGAGCATCATCAGCCCATAGAGCACCACCGGCACGAGGAACAGCGAAATCTGGATCTGCCAGGCGACCGGCTTGACCGACTCGCCGCCGGCCATCAGGAAGCTCGCCAGGCCGCCGACGATCAGGCCGCCGGGCCAGCCTGCGTGCAGGATGTTGAGGTAATGGGTCTTGTTCTTGGGGAACAGCGTGGCCGTCAGCGGGTTGACCACCGCCTCCGCGATACCGTTGCCGATCGCGAAGAGAAACATGCCCCAGAAGAGACACTGGAAGGCGAGCGGCTTGCCGCCGGCGGCATAGGCGGTGCCCGTGGCGAGGGTCAGGGCGGCCGAGACGATGTGCATCCCGAAGGCGAGGAACATCAACGGCCCGAATCCGATCCGGTCGGCGATCAGGCTCGAGAGAAGGATGATGATCCCAAATCCCGTCAGTCCGCCGCCGGTGATCGCGCCGAGCTCGGTCTGGGTGAAGCCGTACTGCTCTGCCCACTGCCCGAGAATGCCGGCCCGGATCGAAAAGCCGACTCCCGCGGCGAGGATCGCCATGAATCCAGCCCACAGCAGTCGCTGAGCATTGGGGGGCGGCGAGGCGGGTGGTGGGGCTTCCATGACCGGATCCTCGTGCGGCAAGGGCCCCTTGCGGGACCCGGAAATTCAAAGGCCCCGCAGCATAGCAGGGCAGGGGGGGCTGTGGAATCTGGGTGGTGTGGCCGCCGCCGGCGGTGCCTTGACCCGCCGGCGAGCCCGCCGCTACCGTCCCCGCCCTGGACCTTCCGCGGACCATGCGGCCATCCGGCCGACAGCCGCGGTCCGCTTCTCTCGGTTCTGTGGCCGTGCACACACTCGCCGACATGCTCTGGACGATCGTGCGGTGGACCCTGCCGGTGGCGGTGGCTTTCGTGATCGCCGCCGCCGCAGTCGGCACTTCGCAGGTCGATGAGCATGTTCGCCAGCGGGTCGCCCAACGGCTCGCGGAAACCTTCCCCACCCTCGCGGTTTCCGTGGATGCCGCTGAGCTCGACGAAGGCCGGGGAATCGTGGTTCGCGGAGTGACCCTCGTGGCTCCCGAACTGCCCGGCCGCTCGTCAAGGCTCGCGAGAATCGATGAAATCAGGCTCGCCTGCGGTACGAGCCTTGCAGAGCTCGCCTCCGGCCCGCCCGCGATCACCGCGGTTCATGTGCGGCGGGTCGAACTGCACGCGGTGCGGCTCGCCGACGGCCGCTGGAACCTCGCCCGGCTCGTGCCCCGCGGCGAGGGCGGCGAACTGCTGCCGGTCGTGATCGAGGACGCGGCGGTGCTTGTCGAGGATGGCGAGGCCCGGCTCGCGTTGCGTGACCTCGATGTCGAACTGCAGCCGCAGGCCGCCAGCTCGGCGAACATCCGGGTGACCGGCGGGGGCGACCTCTTCGGCAAGCTTTCCCTCGTGGGCCGGGTGGATGTCACAACGCGGAGTTTCGATCTTGCCGGCTCGGTCGAATCGATCGAACTCTCCGAGCGGCTTGTCAGCCTCCTGCCCCCGGGCCTCGTCGCGTCGCTGCCCCTGCCCGGCGGCGGCGAGGACTGGCCGCGGGCCCTCCGCGGGCGGGTCAACCTAGCGGGCACCGCCAGCGGCTCGCTCGACCGCCCCGGGGAGATTGCGGCCGCCTTTCGCGGGCGGCTCGAGGCGGGTCGCTTTGAGCATCCGTCGATTCCCTTCCCGCTTGTCGACATCACTGCACAGTTCGAGGCCGACCGCGAGGGTGCCACCTGCGAGCGATTCACGGCCAGGTCGGCCGCCACGTCGATCACGGGCAGCGGGCGGATCGAAGCCTGGAGCCCCGATGCCGATTTCGAGTTCGAACTCGAGGCTCAACGGCTCCATCTCGGCCGCCACTGGGAGCCGCTGCTGCCGGAGGTGCTCGCCGAGCAGTTTCGCAAGCTTCTCCCGGCCGGAGAGGTCGATCTGCGAGCCCATCTCTCCCGCAGCGGTGCCGTAATCCATCCTCAGGTCTCGCTGCGGTGCCGCAACCTCTCGCTGACCCACTACCGCTTCCCCTACCGGCTCGATCGCACCGTGGGCACCGTGGTTCTCGATGGTGATCTGCTGACGATCCATCTCACCGGACGTGCGGGGGGCCACGCGGTGCAGGTCAACGGCTCGTTCACCTCGCCCGGCCCCCGGGCTCGCGGCGTGGTCGAGGTTCGCGGGGAGGGGATGCGGGTCGATGACAGCCTGCTTGCCGCGATGCCGCCGAAGGCCGCCGACATCGTGCGGTCGCTGCACCTTGCAGGATCCTTCGACTTCGCCTTCCGTCATCACCGTGATCCCGACCTGCCACGGGGCCGCTCCAACGAACTGGGTCTCCGGCTCACCGACTGTCGGCTGGCCTACGGGCTCTTTCCCTATCCCGTCTCCCACGTGACCGGTCGCGTGCGGATGCAGGACGACCACTGGACGATCGAGGAATGCCGCGGTGTCAACGACACCGGCGTGATCCGCTGCTCCGGCGAACTCGTGCCGCTCGAGGGCCGCGACGGGATACTGACGCTCGACATCACGGGGACCGAGGTGGTGCTTGAAAACGAACTGCGAGACGCCCTCCCTCCGGGAATGCGAAGGATCTGGAACGACATCGCACCTCGCGGAACGATCGACGTCTCAGCCGTGGTGCGGCACCGTGTGTCGACCCGCAAGACCGATGTCAGCGTCGAGGCCACGCCCCACGGGCAGACCGTTTCGATCGAGCCGGCCTGGTTCCCCTACCGCATCGAGCGGCTCGGCGGACGGCTTCGCTGGCGGGATGGGCGGCTGGCCTTCGAGGGCATCCGTGGCAGCCACGACCGCACGAACGTGGCGGCCGAGGGAACCTGCCGGTTCACGCCCGACGACGGCTGGCATGTCTCTTTCGCCTCGCTCACCGCCGATCGTTTCCGGATCGATCACGACCTTCTGCAGGCCCTGCCCGACGGCCTCCATGCCGCGATATCCGCGGTCCGGCCGCGGGGTTTGCTCTCGCTGGCCGGTTCGCTCGATGTCTACTCCACCCGGCTCGAGGGTCGCCAGGCCGGTCCGGCGGCGGCTGCCTGGGACATGCGGATCGACATGGAGCAGGGAGCCCTCGACATTGGTAGCCCGCTGGAGCACATCCATGGCGGCCTGCGGCTTGTCGGCCAAAGCGACGGCCGTCGCTGGCAGGCCGGAGGCGACCTCGAGATCGACAGCGCGATCTGGCGGGGTCTGCAGTTCACCCGCATTCGTGGTCCCCTGGCGATGGATTCCGGCGGCGTGCGGTTCGGCGAAGCGGCCGCCGGCGATGAGCCTGCTCGTCCATTGGAGGCCCGCCTTGCCGGTGGTCGGCTGAGCCTCGACGGCAGGGTTGCCGCCGACGGGCGGTTCCGCCTGGCAGCGGGCATCGACGACGTGGGCCTGGAGCGCATCGCCGCCGACCTCAGCGGAGCCTCCACGACCTACCGGGGCCGGCTTGGCGGGGGAATCGAGCTGGCCGGAATCCGCGGCGCAAGCCACTCCCTCTCGGGCCGTGGCGAACTGCGGCTCAAGGAGGGCAACCTCTACGAACTGCCGCTGGTGGTGGCCCTGCTGAAGGTCCTGCGGATCAAGGCACCCGACCGCACCGCCTTCGGTTCAAGCCTGGTCGATTTCCGTATCGAGGGTCCCCATGCCTACCTCGACACGGTCGAACTCTGCGGCGACGCGGTGAGCCTCGTGGGCAATGGTGAGGTCGACTTCGATTCCAACGTGCACCTCACCTTCCGCTCGGTCATGGGTGACTCGCAGACCCAGCTTCCGGTGATGAAGCGGATGCTCGGCGGCGCCAGCGGCCAGTTCATGCTGATCCACGTCGACGGCACCCTGGCCGACCCGGAAATGACCAGCGAGGCCTTCCCCACCGTCAACGCCTTGCTGCAGAAGTTCCAGTCGCAGCGTCCCGGCGGACTCGCCGAGGATCCGCGGGGTGGCGGAGCACGGCGGTAGCTGACCGGGATTGTCCCGGGCCCGCCCGATCGGGCTGTGATTGCTACATTGCATGGCTCCGCCGGGAAAGGCCCGGTGGGCGGGAGCCGAAAAGAACAGGCCGGATGCGAATTCCCTTCGTCAAAATGCACGGTGCCGGCAACGACTACGTCTACCTCGACGGGTTTGCCATCGCGCTGCCGCCGGACCCTGCGCGGTTGGCGGTATTGATCGCCGATCGTCACCGGGGCGTGGGAGGCGACGGCCTGATCCTCGTTGAGCCCACGTCCCGGGCGGCGGCGAGGATGCGGATGTTCAACGCCGACGGCAGCGAGGCCGAGATGTGCGGCAACGGCGTGCGGTGCGTGGCCCATATGGTCGTGTCGCGGGGCCATGCGGCGGAGGGGACCGTGCCGATCGAGACCGGCCGCGGCGTGCTGAGCCTGGAGGTCCATCGCGAGTCGCCGACCCTTTCTCGCGTGAAGGTCGCCATGGGACGGCCGATCCTCGAGGCGGCCGAGGTGCCGGTGTCGATTCCCGGGGAAGCGGTCGCGACGGCGGTCGGCCGGGAAATCCCGGGGCTCGTGCCGGGGGGCGACTGGCAGCAGGCGGCCGGGCTCGACCCGCGGCTCTGGGCGGTGTCGATGGGCAACCCCCACGCGATTTTTTTCTGTCTCGACGTGGCCGCGGTGCCTCTGGAAACGGTCGGCCCGGCGATCGAGACGCACCCGGCATTTCCTCAGCGGACGAACGTGCATTTCGTGCAGCGGCTTTCCCGGGAGCGGGTGCGGATGCGGAGCTGGGAGCGGGGCAGCGGCATCACCCAGGCCTGTGGCACGGGAGCTTCCGCGGTCTGCGTGGCCGGGGTGCTCGCCGGGCTGACCGCGGAGGCGATCACCGCCGAACTTCCAGGCGGGGAGCTGGTGCTCGAGTGGGTCGAGCGGGGCGAGGTCTTCATGACGGGCCCTGCCGAGGAGGTCTTCGAGGGCGTCTGGATCGAGTCGGATGCCGGAGGGAAGGAATCGCCGACGTGAAGTTCACCTCGCCGACCTCGATCGGTCTGGTTTCCCTGCTGGCCACCGCGTCGATCGGCCGCTGGATGTCGACGCTCGACTACGCGGTCGATTTCCATGATCCGAGCGTCGATCCGGTCGATCCCCGCTACCGCGGCGCGAAGATCTACGTCTTCTGGCACGAGAACATCCTCTTCCCGCTGCACCTTCGCGGCCATTCCAACACCGCGATGCTCCTCTCGCGGCACTTCGACGCCAACGTGCTCGATCGCGTGGCCCGGATGATGGGCTTTGGCGTGGTCAGGGGAAGCACTTTTCGCGGGGGTTCGGTCGCCCTCCGCGAGCTCGCCGAGCGGGCCGCCCACTCGAACCTCACGATCACGCCGGACGGGCCACGTGGGCCCCGCCGCCGGCTCGCCCCCGGCTGTGTTTTTTTGGCGAGCACGCTGGGGATTCCGATCGTGGCGATGGGCTTCGGCTACGAGCGACCCTGGCGGATGCGGACCTGGGACCGCTTCGCGGTTCCCCGTCCCTACACGCGGGCGAGGGCGTTGGTCAGCCGCGGAGTGCGGGTGCCACCCGACCTCGACCGCGAGGGCCTGGAGTACCACCGGGCGGGCGTGGAGCGGCTGCTGGCCATGCTCTCCGACGCGGCGGAGACCTGGGCCGTTGCCGGCACGCGACGGCCCAACTCCACCGTCGCCCGCCGTGAGCCATCGCGGATCGCCCGGCGGGCTGCCCGGCTCGAGGGGCCGCCTGGAGTACCGCTCGATGAGGAACTCGCGGCCTGCGAGGCCTGGTCGTCCCAGGCCGCATCAGTTCGGTGAGTCGCGGTCGGCAGACAGGTTATCCACCCGTCGCCGTCTCTGTACGAACGTGCAACGCTCCGCCCGGCCAAGCCGGAACTACGGCTCGATTTCTGCGGTCGCCCGCCGGCGGCAAAGCATGGCGAGCCGGGCCTCGCCGCATCGTTTGACAGCACTGCTGTCACTTCTACAATCCGACTTCGTTCGGGAGGCCGGCGGATGGCCTCGGTGAGTACGCCCGGCGGGCGACTTGCCGGAGTGGTTCGCAGCCTCCCGAAACCGTTGAATGGATGCGCCGGTGCTTCTGACCCCGGAGGCTTGGTAAGGATGCTGCATGATGTCGCCATGGCACTGGAATCCGCCTCGGTCAAGGCGAAGCTCTCGGGCGGCAAGCACTCCGGCAAACTCTCAGGCGGTACGCACTCAGGCGGTACGCCTTCTGGGCGGACGGTTGCAAAGCACCCCAATGCAGGCGGGAACCCCGACACGCCGCTCGCAGGGCGGGCCGGTTGCGAGCCTTCGCAGGAACTGCTCGAGGCGATTCGCGAGCATCTCGGGCCGCGTCGTTTCTCGTTGTGGTTTGACGAGGCCTGCCGGATCGTCCTCGAGCACGAGGCGGTTGTGATCGAGGGCGAGAGTCGGTTCAACCTCGATTTCGTGCGTCGGACCCTTCGCGGTGAACTCGAGGCTGCCGTGGCGACAGTCTGCGGGCAGGGCACGCCGGTTGAATTTCGTCTCGCCGAGTCGCTGCCGTCGGCGGCCCCGGATGTCGGCACGCCGGCCGCCGCGGAGGAGGCCCCCGGCGCGATCCCCGAGAGAGGCTCCCGGCAGGCCCCCGCGGCCTCCCGCGGGCCGGCGAAGGCGAAAAGCCGCAAGGCGGTCAGCATCGATCTTGCTCCGCAGGCTCCCGGGGCGGAGGTTCGCCGGTCAACTCGGCCCGACGGGCGTCTTTGCCGCCGGCGGGCAAGCCTCGAGGCGTTTGTCACCGGAGCGAGCAACCGCATGGCTCGGGCCGCCGCCGGGATGGCGGTGGAGCGGCCCGGCGAGGTTTCGCCCCTGCTGGTGCATGGCAGCAGCGGTGTCGGCAAGACCCACCTGCTCGAAGGGATCGCCACCGCCTTTCGCGAGCGTCGTCCCGGGCTGACAACGCTGATGGTCTCGGCCGAGCAGTTCACCACGGCCTTTCTGCAGGCCCTGCACGGCGGCGGGCTGCCGGCATTCCGTCGCTCCTACCGCTGTGTCGATGTGCTCTTGATCGACGATTTGCAGTTTTTCATCGGCAAGCGGGCGACGATCGTGGAACTGCACCACACGATCGACAGCCTGCAACGGCAGGGGCGGCAGCTGGTTCTTGCCGCCGACCGGGAACCGGCGGCCCTGGCCGAACTCGGCGAGGAAGTCGCGGCCGTGCTCGAGGGTGGCATGACGGCCCGCATCGACACCCCCGACATCGAGGTCAGGCGGGGGATCGTGCTGGGACTCGCGGCCCGTCGCGGGCTCGAGCTCGATTCGGCCGTGGTCGACTACGTGGCCGGCCACCTGACCCGCAACGCCCGCGAGCTGATCGGGGCCATCAATCGGCTCGAGGCAAGTTCGCACATGCTTGGCATGGCGGTCACCCCGGCGCTTGCCGAGGAGGCCCTGGCTGATCTCGTGCGGGCGAGCGGCCGCGGCGTCCGCCTGGCCGACATCGAGCAGGCCATCTGCACCGCTTTTGGTCTGGAGGCCGACAGCCTCAAGTCGTCCCGTCGCACGCGGACGGTGAACCATCCCCGGATGCTCGCGATGTTCCTGGCCCGCAAGCACACCTCGGCGGCACTCGCCGAGATTGGCAGTTACTTTGGCCGCCGCAGCCACTCGACGGTGATCGCCGCCCGCAAGACGGTCGCCCGCTGGCTCGATGAGCAGGCCACGGTGCGGTTTGCCGATGCCAGCTGGACCGCCGAGGAGGCCCTCCGCCGCGTCGAGGAGCTGCTGCGGGCCGGCTGACAGACTCTCAAACAGGTCTGCCAAAGGGCGTTCAGGAGTCGGGCGAATCCTCGAGGAGCCGCTCCTCGAGCTCAGCCCGGTAGCGGAGGCTCGACTGGGGGCCGTTGAAGCCGACCACACGGCGGTCCATCTCGCGGCTGCGACGGATCACCCGGCCCCGGTCGAGGTCGAAGAGAATCCTGCCGTCCCAGATTCTCTCGAGCAGCCGGCTCTCGATCCGCGGATCGTCGATCGGCGTGAGCACGGTGGTGTCGACGGCGATCGAGGCGATGCCATCGGCGACCTCCTCGAGACGGTAGCGGAGCCGGGTGCGGACCGCCTTTCGCGGGCCACCGGGCAGTTCGACCACGAGTTCGTCGGGCACCTCCCATGTGTCGCCGATCGCCACCGGTTCGCGAGGAAGCGGCACCACCACCAAGTCGCCGGAGTTGGACGCGGGCATCGGTCTGAGATCGCGGCGTTTGAGCAGGTGGCCTGTGGCATCCACGGTGAACCGCGAGAGAGGCACGCCGAGTGACTGCGGCACGCTCTCGTAGCCGGGCGGCGGCGGCTCCTCGCCGCGGCTGTCCCACCGCACGCTACCGTGCCGGCTCGAGCGGGAGATCATGCGGACGTCCTCCACGGAATGCTCGAGCGTGGCCCGGTCGGCGTCCTGCTCGACCACTCTCCAGACCTTTGTCGAATCGGTGGAGGTTTCGACCGACTCGGTGACACCGGCGATTGACGTGTCGGTCACCGCCCGGTGGCGGACGGCCATGCGGATCGGCTCGTCGGCATCGTAGCGGTAGACGAGCCTCCAGGGGCCCGGGCCGTCGGCGGATCCGTCGGCAACTTCGGCGGCAATCACCGCCGGTGAGGCCAGCCCCGTCACGACCACCAACACGGTTCTGAAAATGACTTGCATCGAGGGAGAGTCTCGCCCGAATCCGCCCGCCGCCGCAAGGCGAGCCGCCGGCTGCTCAGCGGCCGGCGGCATGGGGCCCTCCGCCCCAGTGGAGTTTTTCACGAAGGGTGGAGTAGTAGCCGTGATGGCGGGCTTCGACGAGCGTGAAGCGCGGGATTCCGCGGGTGATCTCGATCCGGTCCCCCGGCCGGAGCGAGCTGACCACCCGGCCGTCAACCACGCAGGCGGAGCCCTCGTTGGGGGCGGGCACCACCAGTTCGTAGCGACGGGAGGCGGAGTCGACAACAGGCCGGTTGGTGAGAGTGTGGGGATTGAGCGGCGTGAAAAGCACCGCATCAAGATCTTTGCGGAGAATCGGACCGCCCGCGGAGAGCGAATGGGCGGTGGAGCCGACGGGGGTGCTCACGATCAGGCCGTCGCCGCGGAAGGTCGTGGCAGGCTCGCCGTCGACCTGCAAGGCGATCTCGATCATGGTGAAGGGCGGCCCCGCGAGGACCGAGACCTCGTTGACCGCCAGGGCCGAGAGCAGGCAGCGGCCTTCGCGGTGCAGCGAGGCCTCCAGCAGCAGGTGATCGACCAGTCGGAACCGGCCACCGGCGATCTCCTCGAGCACCTCGGCCACCTCGTCGGGCTGGTAGTCGGCCAGGAAGCCGAGCCGTCCGAGATTGACGCCGAGGACCGGCGTCTGGCGGGAGCCCATCCAACGGGCGGTCCTCAGAATCGAGCCGTCGCCCCCGAGGACCACCACCAGATCGACATCGCCGGCCGCCGTGAAGGGTTCGGTCGTGTGCCCCTCGGCCGGCGGTTCACCAAGCGGGTTGATCTCACCGGAGAGATATTCGAGCACTTCATGGCCGGCCTTGCGGAGGACGTCACCGATCTGCCCGGCATGGCGAGCCACCGTGGCGAGCCCCGACGAGCCTGCCAGCACCACCCGCATGGCCGAGGGAGCCGGCGTGCCGGCGCGGAGTCGCGAGGAGAAGGCAGTCATCCGAGTGACGCGGCGGTCTCCGTCGGGAGCGGCTCCGAGGGTCGTCCCGCGAGCCGGCGACAGGCAGCCGCCACGCCGGCGGCGTCGAGGCCCAGGTCGGAAAGCAGCTCGCCACGGTCGCCGTGCTCGACGAATCGGTCGGGCAGCCCCAGCCGCAGGATCGGCCCGCTGTCAGCCGGCTCCCCGGCCACTCGAGCATCGGCAACCGCCTCGAGCACCGCCGACCCGAAGCCGGTTGGCAGCGTGTTCTCCTCGAGGGTGATCGTCCAGGGTGAGGCCGCGATCGCCGGAAGGATCGTGGCGGTGTCGAGCGGCTTCACGAACCGGGCGTTGAGCAGGCCGATCTCGAGCCCCTCAGCCCGCAGCTGGCGGGCCGCCTCGGCCGCCCCTTCCAAAAGCGTGCCGCAGGCGATCACGAGGCCGTCCTCACCGCGGCAGATCCACTCCCCGCGGCCGGTGTGAATCGGCTCGCGGTCTGCCTCGATCGTTGCCACCGCTGCCTTGGGGTAGCGAATTGCCACGGGCCCCGGCTGGCTGATCGCCCAGGGAAGCATTTCGGCGAGGTCATGCTCGTCGCCGGGGGCGAGCACGGTCATGTTGGGGAAGAGCCTGAGATAGCCGAGGTCGTAGCTGCCGTGATGGGTCGGGCCGTCGGGGCCGGTCAGCCCGGCCCGGTCGAGCATGAAGACCACCGGCAGGTTCTGCAGGGCGACCTCCTGGAAAATCTGGTCGTAGGACCTCTGCAGGAAGGTGCTGTAGATGTCGACGATCGGCCGGCAGCCCGCCTTGGCCTGCCCCGCGGCGAAGGCCACCGCGTGTGATTCGCAGATGCCGACATCGAAGAAACGCTCCGGAAAGGCCTCGCGAACCTTCTCCAGCTTGTTGCCCTGGCACATCGCCGCGGTGATCACGGTCACCGTGTCGTCGGCCTGCATCGCGGCGGCAATCGCGTCGCTTGCGGCATTGGTATAAGCCCGTGTCGACGACTTCTTGACCGAGATTACGCAGTCGTCGTCGTCGCACTCGAAGGGGGCCGGCGTGTGGAAGAACACCGGGTCGGCCTCGGCCGGCTTGAAGCCGTGGCCCTTCTCGGTGAAGACGTGCAGCAGCACGGGACCTTCGGCGTCTTTGACAAGTTCGAGGTAGCGGATCAGCTGCGGCAGGGAGTGGCCGTCGACCGGGCCGAAATACCGCACCCCCATCGCCTCGAACAGGGCTCCGCCGTGGATCGAGGTCTTGATCGAATCCTTGACGTTGTTGAGCATCCGCTCCATCGACTCTCCAACCATCGGCACGCCCTTGATCAGGCCACCCACTTCCTGCTTGATCCCGCGGTACCAGGAGTTGGTGCGGACGGTGTCGAGGTACTCAGCCAGAGCCCCCACGCGGGGACAGATCGACATCTTGTTGTCGTTGAGGACCACCAGCAGCCGGCGCTTCAGGAAGCCGGCGTTGTTGAGGGCCTCAAACACGATTCCCGATGGCAGGGCCCCGTCACCGATCACCGCCACGCTGCGTCGCTCGGCCTCCCCCTTGAGCAGGTCTCCCATCGCCAGGCCCAACGCCGAGGAAACGCTGCAGCCGGCATGACCGGTCATGAACAGGTCGTAGGGACTTTCCTCCGGATTTGGGTAGCCCATCAGGCCACCCTTGGTGCGGATCGTGCCAAATTGCGAAAACCGGCCGGTGATCAGCTTGTGCGGATAGATCTGATGGCCGGTGTCCCAGATCAGGCGGTCGCGGCTGAAGTCGAAGACGCGATGCAGGGCGAGGCAGAGCTCGACCACGCCGAGGTTGGAGGCAAAGTGAGCCGTCCGTGTCGCCGCCACCTCGCAGAGGGCCCGCCGCATTTCGGCAGCCAGCTGCTCGAGCTGCTCGATGGAAAGCTCCTCGAGTTGCTGCGGGCTCAGCATGCGGGGCAGGATGGCTTCCATGGCGGTTCGTCGGCGTGCCGGCGTCTCCTCGGGGGCTGAATGTCAGTGGCTGCGGTGCACGATCCAGTGGGCCAGGGCCGCGAGTTTCTCGCCGCGGCCGTCAAGGCCACCGCAGGTCTCGGCCGCCTCGTCAGCGAGTAGCCGGGCCCGCCTCCGACTCTCATCGATGCCCAGCACGACCGGAAAGGTGAGCTTGCCTCGGTCGGCGTCCTTGCCGACCCGCTTGCCCATCGCCTCCTGGGTGCCTTCCGCATCGAGAAGATCGTCGGCGATCTGGAAGGCGAGCCCGAAGGCCCGTCCGTATCGCTCGATCGCGGCGGAAAATTGGGCGTTGGCACCACCGGCGAGGCCGCCGAGCGCCAGCGAGGCCGAGAAGAGCGCCCCGGTCTTGCGGCGGTGGATTCGTTCGAGAGCCTCGAGCCGTGCCTCTGGCGAGCCGGAGACCGCGCCGCCCTCGGCAGCGAGGTCATCGGCTTGGCCGCCGACCAGACCGCCGCCGCCCGCTGCCCGGGCCAGGATCCCGCAGCCAACTCCGGCGATTTCCGGCGGCAGGCCGGATGCAAGCGTCTGGAAGGCGAGCGGTTGGAGGGCGTCGCCGCAGAGAATGGCGGTCGCCTCGTCGAAGGCCCGATGGCAGGTCGGTCGCCCGCGACGGAGATCGTCGTCGTCCATGGCAGGCAGGTCGTCGTGCACCAGCGAATACGCATGGATCATCTCCACCGCTGCGGCACACGCCGCCGCAGTCTCCCAGCTGCCCCCGCAGGCCTCCGCGGCCCAGAGTGCCAATGCCGGCCGCAGCCGCTTGCCCGGCGCGAGCAGGGCATACTGCATCGCCTCGCGAAGCCGCGGGGGAACATCGTCCGACGCCGCAACCAATTCCTCGAGCCGTGGGTCGATGAATCGGCGGACCTCCGCCAGGGCCTCGATCAGCGAATCGGTCGCTGCCGACGGCGGCTTGGGACCGGGTTGCAGCATCGAACCTGCCATCGGTTTGTCGTGCCTCGTGCACGCGGTCGGCCATGGCCGCTCTATGAATCTGGCAGGGGAACCGGTCGCAGGCACCCCGTCGGCGGCACGATAAAAGCCTAGGTTCAGTGTAGGCCTCGGTCGAGGGGCCGTCCATCCCGCGGCCCCTCGACCGAGGCCCGGGCCCAACGCGGCTGCTTGACGCCGCCGGATGGCTCCGACAGGCTCATCGATTCCGCCGCCGCCGGCGGGTGCACCGGGAGCAGGGCCACGGATGCCAGGGCCGGCACGCAGGAACCGATCGATGAAGAGTCTGGCCGACGCGCAGGAGGAGTCAACGACCGCGGCCCGGCCGCCTCGCGGGGCGCTGGCGGTGGTCTTCCTGACGGTCTTCATCGACCTTCTCGGCTTCGGGATCGTGCTGCCGGTGATGCCCCGCCAGGCCGAGCCTCACCTCGAGGCCCTCGGCCTGCCGCCCTGGGCCGTCGGCACGATGATCGGGGTGCTGTTCTCGGTCTTCTCGCTGATGCAGTTCGTGTTCAGCCCGATCTGGGGTCGCATCTCCGATTCGATCGGCCGTCGGCCGATTCTGCTGTTGAGCCTTTCCGGCTCGGTCGTGTTTTACGCGGTCTACGGCTACGCGGTGACGTTCGAGAACGATCCCGGCGTCGCCATCGGGCTGATGCTCTTCTCGCGGATCGGGGCCGGGATTGCCGGAGCGAGCGTGGGCACCGCAGCGGCGGTGATTGCCGACTGCACGCCACCGGAGCGACGGGCCCGAGGCATGGCGCTGATCGGGATCGCCTTCGGGGCGGGCTTCACCCTCGGACCCCTGATTGCCTACTTCGGGCTCGCCATCTTCGATCAGCGGCAGTGGGGTGTGGGAGCCCTCGCGTCGATGCTCTCCGCGGTGGCGTTGATGATCGCCCTGGCAGTCTTCCGCGAGACCCGTCAATCGGGCCGGCCGGCGGGCAAGAATTTTTTCAGTGCCGGCCGGGCCAGAGAGGTGCTGCGGATGCCGCAGGTCGGCACGCTCGTGCTGACCTACTTCCTCGCGATCTTCGCCTTTGCCAACTTCGAGGCCACGCTCGCCCGGCTCACAAAGGAGGCCTTCGGGATGACCGACGACGAGAATTTCCTCGTCTTCGCCTTCATCGGCGCGGTCCTGATGGTGGCCGGCGGCAGCTACCGACCCCTGGCTCTGCGGCAGCCGGAACGGCGGCTGCTCACGGCGGGCGTGGCGATGATGATCGTCGGCCTTGGCGGGGTCGGCGTTGTTGCCTGGCTGGCCTGCACGGCGGCCTCGTCGGATGCCGGCCTCGCGAGGTGGCTGTATGTCGCCTCGGCGGTGGCGGTCACCGGGTTCGCCTTCGTCAACCCCTCGGTTTCCGCGCTCATTTCCCGCCATGCCGGAGCCCAGCGGCAGGGGGAGGTGCTCGGCGTGAACCAGTCGTTCGCCTCGCTCGGCCGAATCCTCGGCCCGTTTGCCGGATCGGTGCTCTTCTCACTCAGCGCGACGCGGACGCTGCCATTCGTGGCGGCGGTGGCCACGCTGTTGCTGGTGGCCACGCTCCTGCCCAGGCTCCGCTCAGCGGGAGTCTGAGAATCCGTAGCGGTTGAGCGTGCGGCGAAGCATTTCGTGACTGATCCCCAGACTCGAGGCGGCTTCGTCGAGCTGACCGTCAGCCCGTCGGAGCGCCTCGGCAACCAGTTCCCGCTGCCAGTCCCGCAGCTTGAGGGAGTCGGCGGCCGATACGAATGAGGTCACCCCCGCCGCAGGCGGCTCTTCCCCATCGTCAGCGAGCCTGCCGATGTCGGAAGCGGCCAGCGTGCCTTCGTCCTCGGCGGTCGCGATCGCCTCGTCGAGGTCGATCGTGTCGAGGTTCGAGAGATCGTTGCCGACCGCGTCGCCGGCCGCCTGGGGCCCGCCTGTCTGCTCACTCACCGCATGACCGCTCCAGGCGGCCGCGGCGAGGCTCGCCAGGGCCACCAGCAGGTCGAAGTCGGCCTCGCGGATTCTGCCCGATACGTTCGAGGCGGCCACCGCCGCGTGGGTTGTTCCGCCGTCGCACAGCGGGATGCAGATGATCTCCTCGGCATGCTCACCGGGAGCCTCGTCGGCCTGCAGCCAGACGGCGTGGCCCTTGCCGATGACGAGCCGCCGCACCGTGTCGGCCACAAGAGGACGCTGCAACTGCTCGGCGAGAGGGCCGCCCGGCGGCACCACGCAGACCGGTTCGAGGTCACCTCCGGACACCGCCCGGAACCAGCCCACCTGAGACGCGGCGGTGCTGTCGATCGCCATCTCGAGCATCGCGCAGATCACCTCGGGAGCCGCCCGCGAGGCGAGCAGCCTGAGGCTCGCCCGGTAGAGCAGTTCGCCAGGTGTCCCGACCGCGTCAGCGGTCAGACGGCGGCTGACCGCGTCGCCCTCGACCCGCTCCACCGGCCCGCTGCGGACCAGCCGCGGTCCGCTGGCGGCTTCGCCGGCCGTTTCACTCGCTGCGACGACATGCCGAAAGATCAGTTCGGTCAGCCCGATGCGGATCGCCATGCCGTCCTGCAGAGGAATCTCTTTGATCGGCTCCCCGTCGACCCAGGTGCCGTTGCGGCTCCCGAGATCCCGCAGCACCCACCCGCTGCCGCGGCGAACAATACCCGCATGCCGTCGGCTTGCCAGGCGGTCGGCGAGGGCCACGTGCACCTCGTCACTCCGGCCGAGCAGGTTCTCATTCGCCTCGTCGAGCCGAAAGATGGGACCGCTCCGGCCGGCGATCTGCATCGCCAGTTCCGCCGCAGGGGCCGTAGCAGGCCCGGCTCGCGAGGGATCGGGGGGCACGACGGTCGACACGGCGATGCTCCGGGAGGTGGGTCGGGCGAACGCTACCCTTGCCGCCCATACTATAAAGGTTACCGGCGGCGAAAAAACCGCCCCGTGACTGCCCGCACCCCGCGGACGGCGGGAGAGGAGTTGGCCGATGGTTCACCGCAACGACACCCAATGGGATCCGGTTTCCCTGTTTTCCGGGGAACACTCCGACCCGCCGGTCGAGGGGCTGCTCGTGACCGGCCACGGAACGGCCAACGCCCGCGGGGCGGCCGAGACCGAGGCGGTGGCCCGGCTCGTCGCCGAGGCGCTGCCGCGGCTTGCGGTAGAGCTGGCCTACCTCGAGGTGATCACCCCCTCGATTGCCGACGGGCTCGAGCGGCTCCGGGAACGTGGCTGCCGGCGGGTCGTCGTCGCACCGCTGCTGCTCTTCGAGGCCGGCCATGCGCGTCGCGACCTGCCCGCGGCGGTTGCCGAGGCTGCCGAGCGGCTCGGCATGCAGACCTGTCAGGCGGCTCCGCTGGGAGACCATCCGGCCGTTCTCGAACTCGCTCGTCGTCGTCGACGCGAGGCGATCGCCGCGGCGGGCTGGACCGTAGAAGGTGCCCTCATCCCCGCGACCGTGCTCTTTGTGGGTCGCGGCTCGAGTGAGCCTGATGCCGCAGCGCGGGTCGCGGGATTTGCCAGGGCGAGTGTCGGCTGCCCGCGATCCGCGGAGCATGTCGGTGTGCCTGCCGGCGGCGGCTTGTGCCAAACGACATGCATGGGGCCCTGTGAGCCGCCCTGCGAGGGGCCGGTGATCACCGCGTTTGTGGCCGCGGCCCGGCCCAGCCTGGAGGAGGGAATCGCCGCCGCCATGGCCGCCGGTCGTCGGCGGGTTATCGTGCAGCCGCACTTGCTGTTTCGCGGCCGGGTCGAAGACCAGGTCGCCCGCAGCGTGGCCGCGGCCCGCGAAGCGGACCGACAAATCGCGTGGGCGGTGGCAGCGAGGCTCGGGCCCGACGCGGCGGTGGCACGTGGACTGATCACGCGGGCAGCCGAGGCGGTGGCCGCGGCGAACCCCGCGATCTGGTGAAAACCGGGCCGCACGGCAAGTTCGCTCGCTTTCGCCTCGCCATGGCGGGGGAAAGACGGCACAATGAACGAAAACAGGCGAACGGGCAGCCTTCTTCGATCCACCGTCGGACCGAAGCACCTGTGTGTGCCCGATGAGGAGATCCAACGTGCAACGGCAAAGCTGCGGTGTCGAACGAGAAGAATCAGCGGGCTGGCGGGGAATCTGCGGGGCCGCCCGGCTGGTGATCCCGGCCTTGGTCGCCTTGGCGGCCTGCGCCGGCCCGGCACTGGCAGACGAGGCCGCGGCACTCGAAGCCGGTCCCAATGACCGCCAGATCACGCTTGCTGTGCGGAGCTACCTCGAGCGGGAGCATCTCACGCGGCAGCGGATCGACGATGCCATCGCGGGCCGCTGGTTCACGATGTTCCTCGAGGCGATGGATCCGATGAAAATCTATTTCATGCAGGGCGACATCGACGAGTTCACCCGCCGCAAAAACACCCTCGACGAACTCGTTCGCCGCGGCGATGTCTCCTTTGCCTACGACGTTTACCGCCGCTTCATCAAACGGGTCGACGAGCGGCTGCCGTTGATCGAAAAGCTGATCACCACTCCCCGGGACTTCACCAAGCCCGAGTCGATCGTGATCGATCGCGACGACACGGTCTGGGCAGCCACCGAGGAGGAGGCGGAGGCGCGGTGGCGTCGGCGGATCAAGTACGACCTGCTCGTGCAGAAGATGGAGGAGACTCCGCCCGAGGAGGCGAAGGAGAAGCTCCTTCGCCGCTACCGCAGCTTTGCCAAACGGATGCGGAAGATGACCGCCGACGAACTGCTCGAGACCTACCTGACGAGCCTCACGGCGAGCCTCGATCCCCACACGACCTACATGAGCCCCGGGACGCTGGAAAACTTCAACATCAGCATGCGTCTGGAGCTCGACGGGATCGGCGCCTCCCTGCGGAGCGAGGATGGCTACACGACCGTCGCCGAGATCGTGCCGGGCGGGGCGGCGGACCGTGACGGGCGGCTGAAGAAGAAGGACCGCGTGGTCGGCGTGGGGCAGGGCACCGAGGGGGAGATCGTCGACGTGGTCGACATGAACCTCAACGAGGTGGTCAAGCTGATCCGCGGCAAACGGGGCACAACGGTGCGGCTGAAGGTCGTTCCCGTCGGCCAGACGGCCCCCAAGATCCTTGACATTGTTCGCGACAAGATCGAGCTGAAGGATTCCGAGGCCCGCGGCGAGGGGATCGAGGAGGGCCGCAAGTCCGACGGGACGCCCTGGAAGATCGGCGTGATCAACCTGCCCAGTTTTTACATGGACATGAAGGGCGCCAGGCAGGGCCAGCGAGACTACAAGAGCACCACCCGCGACTGCCGCCGCCTGCTGCGGGAGTTTCGTGAGAAGGGGGTCGACTGCGTGGTGCTCGACCTGCGGAATAACGGCGGCGGCTCGCTGCCGGAGTCGATCTCGCTGACGGGACTGTTTATCGACACCGGCCCGGTCGTACAGGTCAAGGATGCCGACAACCGCGTGCAGCAGTATGACGACACCGAGCCGGGCGTGGAGTGGGATGGCCCCTTGGTGGTGCTCGTCAACAAGTTCAGCGCCAGTGCCAGCGAGATTCTCGCCGGGGCGATCCAGGACTATGGCCGTGGGCTGGTGATCGGCGACCGAGCGACCCACGGCAAGGGAACCGTGCAGAGTCTGCTCGACCTCGGGCAGCAGCTCTTCCAGCGACTGCCCAACGCCCCGTCTCTCGGGGCGATCAAGATCACGATGCAACAGTTCTATCGACCCAGCGGCGACAGCACGCAGAACGAGGGGGTCAAGAGCGACATCGAACTGCCGAGCATCACGACGCATCTCGAGGTCGGCGAGTCCGACCTCGACTACGCCCTGGCCTTCGACCGGGTGCCAGCGGCCGACTTCGACGCCAGCGGCAAGGTCGAACGGCAGATCGTCGACGTGCTGCGGGAACGCTCTGCGAAGCGGGTCGCGGCCGACGAGGAGTTTCAGGAAGTCGTGCGAGACATCGAGAAGTACAAGAAGCGGAAGGAAGAGAAACAGGTCTCGCTCGTGGAGACAGATTTCATCAAGCACTGGAACGACTTCAAATCGGCCGATGACGAGGAGAAGAAGCTCGAAGAAGCGGAAAGCCTGCGGCGGCCGGTGGTGAAGCGTGACTATTACTTCAACGAGGTGATGCGGATCACGACCGATTACCTGCAGGCCCTCAGCGGCGGACTGGCGAGCCTCCGTGGCAGCGAACCGCTTGCCGACACCGCCAGCAAGCAGCCGGGGTCCCGCGAAAAGCAGCCGGTGGCGGTGCCCTGAGCCCGCAACACCTGCGGAACGATCAGTCAGCCAGTTCGGCGACTGCCGCGAGGGCGTCGGGATGTGACAGCGGTTGGCTGTCGCCCGCCGCGGCGAGGTCGGCGAAGAGCCGTGAGGGATTGACCCGTTTGTTGCCGCCTCGCGATCGCGGCGATGCCGCCGCGAAGGTCGGGGGCGGGCTGCCGGTGAGTTCGGCAAGGCGGGTGTACCAGTCACCGCGAGTCAGCGGGCGGCCGTCGGAGACGACGTAGAGCGGGCGAGGGTCGGCAAGCTCCGCGACCCGGCAGACGATACCCGCCGCGTCATCGAGGTGGATCAGGTTCAGCCAGCTCTCCGGGTCGGCGGGGATCGGTCGGCCCTCGCGGAGGTCGTCGAGCCTCGGCAGCCGTCCCGGACCGTAGAGCCCCGCAAACCTCAGGACCACGCTCCGGCCGGCGGCTTCGCGGCTGAGGAATTGCTCTGCCTCGAGGGCTGCGTCGGCCGAGGGTCGCCCGGGTGTCGCGGGAGTCTCTTCATCGACCACTTCGCCCTCGGCTTTTCCCCAGACGCCGGTCGTACTGGAGTAAAGGATTCTCGTCGTCGATGGCAACGCGGCGAGCAGCCGCTGCAGGCCCCCTACGTGCAGGTCGTGGGGCGAATGGCCCGCGGCGGCATCGAAGCCCACCGCCCAGAAGGCGGTCTCGACCGGTGGAAGGTCGAGCGGGCCGGTGGCAATGTCGGCCACGATCGGCTCGAGGCCTTCGGCGGCAAGAGCCTCCCGGCGGCCACGGGTGATGCCCCACACCCTGTCCCCCGCAGCCAGCCAACGCTTTGCCACCCGCATCCCCAGCGGGCCGCAGCCTGCCACGAGCCGGGTTTTCGGCCCGGTGGCGGAACTGGTCATTTCGCCTCCCCGCTCGCGGCGAGCCAGTTTTCCAGCACGACCTGGGCCGCGATCGCATCGCTGCGGGCCTTCTTCTTCGCCCGGGTCAGGCCGTAGCCTCCGAGGCGACCGGCAGCCTCGGCCGAGGTGTACCGCTCGTCGTGGAAGACGACCGGCAGACCGGTCTCCCGATTCAGCCAGCCGCCGAAGGCCTCCGCCTCGGCCGACATCGGGCTTGGTCGGCCGTCGGCATGCAGCGGCAGGCCGACGATAAAACCGACGAGTTGTTCATCCGCCGCCAGCCTGCGGAAATAGTCGGCCTCACGATCGCGGTCGCCTGAGTCGATTCGCACCGCATGCGGGCTCGCCAGGATTCGCTCGGCGTCGCAGATGGCCACGCCAATCCTGCGGCGGCCGTAGTCGATCGCCGCCACACGGCCGGCGGGAAGGGCTGCCGGGGAATCGCCATGGCGAGTCATCGGGCCGGTTCCTGCCGGGGGGCGGCCGGGACTGCAGCCTTCGGCTCGCTGAAGCGGCCGTGCTGCAAGAAACAGACGGTCGCCTGCTGCACCGCGACGTCTTTCATCATGTCGGCGTGGTGTACCGGCAGCAGGAGGAAGTCGGTCGCCCCTGCCAGGCGGGTTTCATCGACCCGCACGACGGCATCGTCGTCGCCATCGAGCAGGAGGCTCATCCCGCGGGCATCGCCGGTGCCACCGGCCACGATTCCGAAGTCGCAAGGCGGCACCGCCAGTCCGGCGGCCACCTCCGGCCAGCCCAGGCCGAGCTGTCGGGTGGCGCCGTCGGCGAGCATCGCCAAAAACCAGACCCTCGCCGCCATGCGGGCCAGTTCCGAGCCCTGGTTTGGGGGGCCGAGCATCACCATCCGCCGCACTCTCGCGAGCCGATCACCACCGGCGGTGGCCATCCAGCGCCGGATCACGAGGTTTCCAAGGCTGTGCCCGATGAAGTCGATGCTCGTCGTGGTGGCGAGTTGATCGACCACCTCGCCGAGGGCCGAGGCATGGTCGTCGATTTTGGCCCTGGGGCTGGCGTAGCCGACGGTCATCACCGTCGCGTCGAGCCGCCTGCGGAGATGGGCCGCGAGCGGCTCCATCGACTGCCTGCTTTGGCCGAGGCCATGGAGCACGAGGACGGCCGGACCGCGAACGAGCGGAATCGTCCCTTCGTGGACCAGCCTTTCGAAGTCGGCGGTGCAGCGGCTGCGGGAGCCCTCGGTCACCACCCGCTCCTGCGGGCCGAGCAGTCGCCAGCGTTCGCCGTCGGCCCTCCGCTGCAGCCGCCAGTCGTGCTGCACCCGGTGGTCACTCCACTCCAGCGCGTCCCCGGCGGTGCGAAACTCGCGAAGCATCTCCGCCACCCAGCCGTTTTCTGTCGGCGGCTCCACGGCCGGCTGATCCGAGGCAGGATGGCCCGCAGCAGCCGGCTCACCGGCAGGGCTGCGATGCGGCGACGAGGCGATTGCCACCGCCAGTCCCGCCACGAGCAGGCGGCCGCAGCGGCCCCACGGTCTCTCAGAGGTATTCATGCCATCCCTTCGATTCGAGCTGTTTCACGACCTGCCGCACTGCCTCCTCTCGGGATCGCTCGGCGACGAGCGTGGCATCGGGGGTATGCACCACCAGCATATCCGTCAGACCCATCGTGACGACCAGATGGCCGTCTTCGCTGCGGACGATCGAGCCGGCGGTGTCGATGCCCAGGTGACGCCCGATCACGGTGTTGCCCTCGGCGTCACCGCCGAGCTGGCGGGCCACCGCCGACCAGCTGCCCAGGTCGTCCCAGGCGAAAGACGCCTCGATCACCGCCACGTCGGCAGCTCGCTCGAGCACGGCATAGTCGATAGAGATTCCCTTGATCGCGGCAAACTCTTCCCGAAAGACCTCCGGCCCGACCGGGCTGCCCCACGACTCCGCGATTCGCTCGAGCCGGTCGAGGGTTTCGCCGGCATGCTCGCGGAGGGCTTCGAGGATCGTGGTGGCCTTCCAGACAAAGATGCCGGCGTTCCAGAGGAAGGTGCCGGCCTGGAGATACTCCCGGGCCACGCTCGCCGGCGGCTTCTCGCGAAACTGCTTGACCGCAAAGGCCCGGGCATCGCCGTGCGGTTCGGCCAACAGGTCGCCCCGTTCGATGTAGCCGAAGCTCTCGGCCGGGTAGCTGGGGGGCACGCCGAAGGTCACCAGCCGGCCGGGTGATGCCTCCACGAGGGCCGCACCCTGGCGGATCGCGTCGCGAAAGGTCTCGGCCGGACGGATCACGTGATCGGAGGGCATCACGGCCATCGTGGCATCGGGGTCGTCTCGGCTGACAAGCAGGGCCGCAAGCCCCACGCAAGGCGCCGTATCCCGCTTGCATGGCTCGCCCACGATGTTCTCCGGCGGCAGCTGGGGCAGTTGGGCACGGGCGGCCTCGGCAAGCCGCTCGGAGGTGACCACGAGCATTCGCTCCGCGGGCACGAGGCCCTCGAGGCGGGCGGCGGTGTCTTCCAGCAGGCTTCGTTCACCGGCCAGGGGCAGCATCTGTTTGGGCATGGCGGCCCGGCTGGCCGGCCAGAAACGCGTGCCGGATCCACCGGCCATCACCACGGCATGGAGCATTCTGAAATCCTTTGTAACTCGGGTGAAACCGCGACCGGCGGACTGGCCTTGAGCCGCGTCGAACCGCATGGTACCGGTCCCCCTGATTTTCCGGGAGGTTGCTTCGCATGATTCAGGCTGTTGATCCCCTCGGCTCCGTCCTCGTGCCTGCTCTCGATGCAGATCGACGCCCTGGCGTCGAGTTGTCCGCGGGACTCCGGGCTGAGTACCTCGACTTCCGGGACCGCAGCCACGGCATGCTGGCCCCCTCGGAGGTCGCCGCAGCCATCGCCGGTGGGCGGTTCGTCTGGATCGATCTCGACACCCGCCAGGCCGATGCCGCCGCTGCTGTCGCGGCCCTGCCGCCGGGTGCCCTCGATGGGTTGAACCACGAGGCGACCGCCGCTGGTGCGGGTACGGAACGGGGTACGCGACTGTTTCGGCAGGAAAAACTGCTCCAGATTCGGCTGGTCGGCCTGGTGGCCTGTGAATCCCTCAGCGGCTGCGAGGCCGGACCGGGCCGGCTGGTGGGCCAGGCCCTCGACGTGATCATCGGCGAGGGGTTCCTGCTCACGCTTCACGACGGCCCCTGCGAGGTACTCGCCGCCGTCCGCGGCGACTACCTGCACGATTTCCATCGCCATGCCGCCACGCCGAGCTACCTGGTCTACGAAATCTGGAACGAGCAGGTCGAGCAGTTTTTGGCGATGCAAAACAGACTCGAGGAGGAGGTGGACATCACGCGGCTGAAGCTCCGCGGCACGGCCGACGAGGCGACCCTCCAGGAGCTTGCCGACGTGACCGGACGGCTGCTGGCGCTTCGCAAGCGGGTGCTGCCGGCCCGGCGTGTGCTCGAGGAGCTCGTCTCACGCAAGACCACGCTCGTCAGCGAAGCGACCCTCGCCTTCCTGGGAAAGATGATCGAGACTCTCGAGCGGCTGCTCTCCGACATCGGCAGCAACCTGGGAATCCTGGAAAGCGCGATGAACTTCTCGCTCACCGTCGCCACCCACCGCACCAACACGATCATGAACCGCCTCGCGGTGGTGAGCACGATCTTCCTGCCGCTGACATTTCTCTGCGGGGTCTACGGGATGAACTTCGAGGTCATTCCCGAGACCACCTGGACCCACGGCTACTACTACTTCTGGGGCGTTTCGGCGGCGATCACGCTGGTGATGGTCGTGGCCCTGCGGCGGGCGAAGCTGCTGTGACCAACCCGGGGCGGGCTACACGACGCGGTCGGCGTCGATCCGTCCTCCGGCCACCCGCCTGCGAAGAATCTCGGCGGTGAGCGTGTCGGGAGCCAGTTCGACGCTCACCCCTTCGGCCACGTCGATTCCCGCCTCCAGGCAGCGTCGGCGGGCGAGGTGAACCATCGCAGCCCGCACGTGCTCGGGGCTGTCGCTGGCGGAACCGGAGGGATTTTTCAGGGGTGCGAAGCCCTCGGCCGCGTCGACCTCCACCGGCAGCACGCGGCGGGCGAGCGGCATCAGATCGAAGATGAACCGCTCGAACTTTACCGCGTTTGGCTGCCGTGGCGTCACGAGCCGGCCCGCCTCGTCGAGGTGAGGCACGGCCTTGCGGGCGAGGTGCAGTGGGAGACCGTCAGAATCGGCCGCCCGCTCGAGAAACTCGCGGGTGAAGGCATGGATCGCGATGCTCCCGGCTCGCAGACGGAGCCGGCCGTCGGCCTCGCGGGCCTCGGCCAGCTCCTCGGGCAGGTCGCTGTATTCGATCAGCCGCGTCGTGCCGTCGATCTCCGCGACCACGCCCACCCGTTCGGCCGGGTCGGTCTTTTCGACCACCTGCGTGGTGAACTCCGACTCCCCGAGACGGTGGTGGCCGAGAAACTCCTCGTCCAACGGCATCGCCAGCGGGTTGTCGACCTGGAAGGTGACGATGTCGCGACAGCCGAAGCGGGCGAACCACTCCAGACCACCGGCAGCCGAGAGGGCCTGCAGGAGGCCTCCGTGTCCGTCGGGGGCCATCGCCACATGGTCGGCTGCGTCGAGCATCAGGTTGCCGCCGTCGAGCGTGATCGCCGGCAGATCACCCTGGCGGAAGAAGAGCAGCTCCGCCGGATCGAGCCCGAAGTAGGCATGCTGCCCGAGGAATTCCCGCGTCTGGGCATCGGTGGCCGAGCTGGTCATGATCGCCAGCGGGAGGCGATGGCCGCTGCGGGTGGCCACCGCCTTCAGCCGCCCGAGCAGCAGTTCGAAGAGGCTCGCCTGCGAGACCGGGCCGATGGGGAAAACCCCCTTGGGACCCTCGCATCGCAGGCGGGTAGCCTGGCCGCCGGCCACGATCACCGCCCCCACCTCGCCGGCCGCGAGCATCGCCGCCCCTGCGGCAGCCGCCTCGGCTGGCGTCGCGGAGCTTTGGTCGGACTCGCGGAGCCGTGGTGAGCGGGGCGTGCGGGCCGAGGCAAGTTCCGCAGCCGAGAGGCCCGCCGGCCGAGGCGGTTCCTGCCGGGCGAGCGACTGCAGCCGGGCGACCTGCTGGAAGTCGATCGACTCGAGCTGGTTGATGAGCCGCTGCCGGCCGCCGGCATCGAGCTGGTCGAAGAGGCTGAGCAAATGGGTCTGACCTGTGGCCTCGAGGCGGGCCCAGAGTGCGGGAGGGACGGAATCGGGCGGCATGGGAAAACACCTCAGAATCCCTGACGAACCCATCGCCACAGCAACAACGCCAGCAGCGGAAAGCCGAGAAAGATCAGGCCGTAGGTGAACAGCGTGGTCCAGAGGTTGTTCGGCCAGCGGGCCATCGTCTCTCGTGTGGCTCGGGGGTGCGGGGGTCAGGTCGTCGGCAGATTGGCGATGGCGGTGAAGTCGACGGGAATCTCGAAGGCCTCGTCGGCCTCCTCCTCCAGGCGGCACTCGATGCGGAGTCCCCAGGGGAGCCGCTCACCGATCGCCACGCTGGCATCCATCTCGTCGTAGGTGGTGGTCACGCTCGCCTCCGGCAGCTCAGCCAGTGGCGGGCAGAACCCGACATGCGCATGGGCCGTTTTCGTCCCGGCGCGAAAGCCGACAACCACCGTTCCGCGGACCTGTTCCCGCCCGTCCTCGAGCAGAGTCCGCTCCTGCCGTTGGCAGAGGGCCTCGCCACGGGGCGTCGCCGTCACCGGCCGGGCCGGAGGCGATGGTGACGCCATCAGGGCCGGCGTCTCTCCGACTCGGCCGACGACCCGGCCGGGGGCCCGCAATCGCACGACACCGGCGAATTTCGCCAGCGGCGGCACCACCGCCGCCACTGCCGCCACCAGAGCGACTGCCACGGCGCGACTGTCGTCGCCGTGCGCCGTGATGCCCCACAGACCGGCCAACAGCCCTCCACGGGCGAACAACGAGCCAAGCCAGCCCCTCGGCAACGGCGAGAGCCGCCGCGCGAGGTCAACCACCGCCAGGCAGGCCAGCCCCGCCGCCGCCGCCGCAAGCAAGCCGGCCAGCGAGGGTGGGGTGCGGATCGCTCCGGCAACCCGGCGGGCGGCAAGCAGGCCGCCACCCGCCGCAAGGCCCGCTGCCAGAGTCAGTCCGGCAACTCCCGCGACCGAGGCGGCGA
The DNA here is from genome assembly GCA_964600785.1 of uncultured Chitinophagaceae bacterium. Classification (GTDB taxonomy): domain Bacteria; phylum Planctomycetota; class Planctomycetia; order Pirellulales; family UBA1268; genus M30B53. The sequence continues at coordinate 5,376 of CAZRKH010000108.1, read as the reverse complement.
GCCGCTCGGGCAGGCCGGAGATTCGGGGTGCCGCGTCGACAGCGTGCATGGGCAACGGCCCTGAGGGAGCCGGGAACCGTTAGCCGACAGTCGCCGCGCCGGCAGCCTCGGCGAGGGCCGCGGCCTTGTCGGTCTGCTCCCAAGGGAAATCGTCGCGACCGAAGTGCCCGCCGTAGGCGGTGTGCCGATAGATCGGCCGCCGCAGGTCGAGATGGTCGATGATCCCGCGGGGCGAAAGCGGGAAGGTCTCCCGAATCAGTTCGCAAAGACGCTCGTCATCGACCTTTCCGGTGCCTTCTGTTTCCACGTGCACGCTCACCGGCTCGCTCACACCGATCGCGTAGGCCAGTTGCACCTCGCAGCGTTCGGCGAGTCCCGCGGCCACGATGTTCTTGGCGATGTAGCGGGCCATGTAGGCGGCGCTTCTGTCGACCTTGGTGGGGTCCTTGCCGGAGAAGGCACCACCCCCGTGGCGGCCCCAGCCGCCATAGGTGTCGACGATGATCTTGCGTCCGGTGAGGCCCGCGTCGCCGTGCGGCCCGCCCACCACGAACCGCCCGGTGGGGTTGATGTGGTAGGTGATCTGCGAGGTGTCGATGTCGGTGGGGAGCACCGGCTTGATCACCTTCTCGATCACGAACTTCCGAATCTCGTCGTTCTCGACCGTGGAGGCGTGCTGCGTGGAGACGACCACCGTGTCGATGCGGACCGGCTTGTTGCCGTCGTACTCGACCGTGACCTGGCTCTTGGAATCGGGCCTCAGCCAGTCGACCTCGCCCTTCTGCCGTGCCTCGGTGAGCCGGTTGAGGATGCGGTGCGAGAGGGCGATCGGCAGCGGCATCAGTTCCGGGGTGTCGTTGCAGGCATAGCCGAACATCAGCCCCTGATCTCCCGCGCCGATGTCCTTGCCGGCGGTATCGTCATCATCGACACCCCTGGCGATGTCGACGCTCTGCTTGCCGACTGCGACAAGCACGCTGCAGGTGTCGGCGGCAATTCCCATCTCGGCCTCGGTGTAGCCGGTGCTGCGGATCACGTCTCGCACCACCTGCTGGTAGTCGATCGTGCCACGCGAGGTGATCTCCCCGGCGATCACCGCCAGCCCGGTAGTGACGAGCGTCTCGCAGGCCACGCGGCTGTGGGGGTCTTGGGCGAGAAAGGCGTCAAGCACGCCGTCGGAGATCTGGTCGGAGAGTTTGTCCGGGTGGCCCATGCTCACCGATTCGCTCGTAAAGAGAAACTTGCCTCGTGCCACGCTTCGTGCCTCGCTGGGGTGTGTGGGATGATTGGGGATATGCAAGCCTATCGGCTCGACGCCGATTCCGACAACCGCGGCGACGGCAGCAGCCCGAGGATCCGCTCGGCGGTCCGCGGGGTGGCCCCGCGGTTGGCCGCGACCGCGATGCGGGCCCGCTCCCCGAGGGCCGCGGCGGCGGCGGGATTCTCCAGGCAGCCCCGCACGAAGTCGGCGAGCTGCCCGGCATCGTGCACCACCTTCGCCGCATCCGCGGCAAGCAGCACCGCCACCTCGTCACGGAAGTTGCGGGTGTGCGGGCCGAAGGCGACCGCCGCGGCGTAGGCGGCCGGTTCGAGCATGTTTTGCCCGCCCCGCCTGCCGTCGAGGCTGCCGCCGACAAAGGCGATTTCCGCGGTGCCCCACCATTGGGCCAGTTCGCCGGTGGTGTCGACCAGCAGCACCCGCGCGTCCGGGTCGGCCCCATCGGCCTCCAGCCGGCTGCGACGCTGCCAGGCGAGGCCACTCGCCTCGAGCAGGGAGGCGACCTCGCCGGCCCGCTCGACATGCCGCGGCGCGAGCACCAGCCGCAGCGAGGGATGCCGCGGAAGCAGCCCGCGGGCAACCTCGATCGCCATCGCTTCCTCCGGGGCCTGGGTGCTGCCGGCGAGAAATACGATGTCGTCCGCGGCGAAGCCCGCCAGCCGCGCGAGCTTTTGCACCCCCGTCGCCTCGCGGTCGCCCCGTACCCCGTCGAACTTCAGCGAGCCGGCCACCACGGCCCGAGGAGCCCCCAGGGCCATGAATCGCCCGGCATCGGCGGCCGAGCGGGCCATCACCAGGCTCACGCAGCCGAGCATCCGCCGGATAAGCGGCGGGATTCTGCGGTAGCCATTGAAGCTTCGCTCGCTCATGCGAGCGTTGGCGATCACGATCGGTATTCCGCGGGCGCGGGTTCGCAGAAGCAGGTTGGGCCAGAGCTCGAGCTCGCCGAGTACGAGCAGGTCGGGACGGATTCTGTCCAGGGTCCGCTCGACGGCCCAGCTGAAGTCGAGCGGGCAGGGAAAGACCCGCTCGGCGGGAAACCGCCGGGCCGCGACCGAGAGGCCGGTGGTGGTGGAGCTGGAAACGACGCACTCGATGGTTCGCCCGGCGTCGGTGGCCTGACGCTGGAGTTCTTCGGCGAGGCCCGCCAGCAGCTGCACCTCGCCCACGCTCACGCCGTGAAGCCAGAGACGCTCGACCCCCGCTCGCCGCGGCAGCTCGGGCACGTTTCCGGTCAGCCGCCGCCACGGGGCGGCCACCGGCCGGGAACCGGACAATCGCCGCCAGGCGACCCAGGGCAGGGCCAGGAAGCCCACGACGAGGTAGAGAGCATCGAGCATGACAGCCGCAGCGTCGCCGGGGTCTGCCCGCGGGTCTCCCGAGCCCACGCGGCGTTTCAGCCGGCCTGCCCGGCCTGCACCGGGGCGCCTCCACCGGCACGGGCACAGCAGTTCTTGAACTTCTTGCCACTTCCGCAGGGGCAGGGATCGTTGCGGCCGACCCGCTGGCCGACGTTGCGGATCGGCTCCGCCTTGGCATCGGAAGGTGGCGTGGCCTCGGGTGACTGGCCGTCGTCAATCCTTGCAGCCGAAGCGTCGGCATGGATCGCGGCGGTCTCGTGCCAGGTGCTCTTGAGTGCGTCGTCCTCCACCTGCTCGATGCGGTAGACAATGTCGGTCACGCGGTCGTCGATCCCCTTCCACATCAGATCGAAGGTCCGCATTCCCTCCCGCTTGTACTCAACCTTCGGATCGACCTGCGCGTAGCCCCGCAGGCCGACACTGCTGCGGAGGTGATCCATCGCCAGCAGATGATCCTTCCAGGCGTTGTCGAGGATCTGCAGCAGCACCGCCCGCTCCATCCGTCGCATTTCACCGCGAAATTCATCATCGACCCGCGAGAGCACGGCAGTGCGGAGGGTTTCGGCGGTCGCCTCGCGGGCAGCCCGCGTTGCGGCGGGCAGGCCCGCCTCCCGCTCGAGCCAGTCGGCCAGGCCCGCGGCATGCTCGCCCAGCGGGCCGATGTGGGCTCGCTCCCGCAGGCCGGGCAAGGCTTCGTCGATCCGGCGAACCGCTTCCTCGCGGAGGGCCACATCGCGTGCGTGGCGGCGAGCGGATGCCTCGCGGAGCACTCCACGCAGCACGTCGAGATCGCTCGAGGCGAGCGACGAATCCTCCAGCGACCCGTCAAACCGCTGCCGGGCCCAGGCCAGGAGCCCTTCGCGATCGAGCCGCCGCGAGCCGTCCGCCTGCCGCCCGGAGAAGTGGGCCAGGCCCACGACCACCGGGTAGTCGATCTCCCGCTGGGTGTAGACCTCGCGGGCCTTGGCGGCGACCAGTTCGCGGACGGCCTCGGGCTCGAGTTCGCGAACCTCCGAAGGATCGAGCTTTGCCGAGAAACGCCATTCCGTCCAGCCGCAGGCGCTGCGGATACCGAAGTCCTCGGCCAGGAATCGCGCTCCCTCCGAGAGATCGATGCGGCCAATCGCCTTGCGGGCTTCGTCGATGAGAAATTCGTCGACGCGTTCGCGACCGATTCGCTTCAAGTCGCGGTCCCGCAGCGACGTCTTCCAGCGGGCGTTGGCGAAGCTCGCCAGGGCCCCCCAGTTCCACTCACTCTCGTCCTCCGCGGCCGGGAGATTCTCCTCGATCGCATCGAAGACTTGCGACTCCGACTGGCGGGTCGCCTGCTCCACCGCCAGCCGCTCGGCCTCCTCGGCGGCCAGCCCGCGAAAGTCGGCCTTGTCCAGCTCGCATCCCAGCTGCCCGGATGCCCAGCTGGCGTAGGTCTCCGCCCCGTAGTCCTTGTCGAGGAATGTCTCGATGTTCTCCGCGATCAGCCGGTCAACCATCTCCAGGATCAGTTCGCGGCAGTCGGCCCCATCGAGGACCTGCTGGCGGAAGCCGTAGACCCGCTTCCGCTGCTCATCCATCACCTCGTCGTACTCCAGCAGATTCTTGCGGATCTCGAAGTTTCGCTCCTCGACCTTCCGCTGGGCCGCCTCGATACGGCGGGTGACCATCTTGCTCTCGATCGCCTCGCCATCCTGCATCCCCAGGCGGGTGAGCATGTTCTTGACCCACTCGCCGGCGAAGATCCGCATCAGGTCGTCTTCGAGCGAAAGGAAGAAGCGACTGCTGCCGGGATCGCCCTGGCGGCCGCAGCGACCGCGGAGCTGGAGGTCGATCCGCCGAGCCTCGTGCCGCTCGGTGCCGATGATCTGCAGCCCGCCCATCTGGCGAACCTGCTCCCCCTGGGGCTTCATCTGCTCCCGCTCGGAGATCTCCCCCACCAGCGACTCCCACTCCTCTTTGGGCACGTCGAGCCGGGTGGGGTAGGTGTCTTGGAGTTTGGCCCAGGCCATCGTTTCCGGATTGCCGCCGAGGATGATGTCGGTGCCGCGGCCGGCCATGTTGGTGGCGATCGTGACTCCACCCAAACGACCGGCCTGGGCCACGATCTCGGCCTCCCGCTTGTGATGCTTGGCGTTGAGCACCTGATGGTTCACGCCCCGCTTCTCGAGCAGCCCGGCGAGACGCTCGCTCTTCTCGATCGAGACGGTGCCCACGAGCACCGGCAGGCCCCTTCGCTCAATCTCGCGGACCTGATCGCGGGGGATCGTCTCGACCTCGGCCGCCTTCTTCGAAGAGCCCCCGTCGGTGGCGGGCCTCGGCTCGAACTCGAGTTCCGTCTCGGTCTCGCGACGGATCGTGCCGACCCGCCAGGAGCCGTCGGCCAACGCCAGCGTGTCCCAGCGGTTGATCCGTTCGATCTCGTCGGCCACCGCGATCCATTTCTCCCGCTCGGTGCGGTAGATCACGTCGGGATGGTTGATCCGCTGGAGTCCGCGATTCGGCGGGATCGCGATCACATCGAGCTTGTAGATCTTCCAGAACTCACTCGCCTCGGTCATGGCCGTGCCGGTCATGCCAGAGAGCTTGTTGTAGAGCTTGAAGAAGTTCTGCAGGGTGACCGTGGCGAGGGTCTGCGACTCCTCCTTGATCTTGACCCCCTCCTTCGCCTCGACCGCCTGATGCAGGCCGTCGGACCAGTTTCGCCCCGGCATCAGGCGGCCGGTGAACTCGTCGACGATCACC
>CAZRKH010000107.1:0-23904 GCA_964600785.1 uncultured Chitinophagaceae bacterium | reverse complement strand
TCCAGGACCGGCTCCCGGCCGATGCCCCCCGGATCCCGGTGGTCCACCTGCCCAAGACGATCGACAACGACTACATGGGCATCGACTTCACCTTCGGCTATTTCACCGCGGTCGACACCCTGGCCGACGAGATTCGCAACCTGATCTACGATGCCGAGGCGGCCCGCTCCTATTTCCTCTGCGAGACGATGGGCCGCAGCGCCGGCTGGCTGGCCTACGGGGCGGCAATCTCCGGTGAGGCGAGCCTCGTGATCAGCGTAGAGGACATCCACGGCAAATACCGCGAGGAGGAGACGGTCACCGATCCTTCCGGCACCACCCGCATCAAGCCGGTGATGAACGTCGAGGAGGTGGTGGGCCGGATCGTGAAGACAATGCGGGCCCGCGAGGAGCACGAGGGCAAGCCCTTCGGCGTGGTGGTGCTTGCCGAGGGGCTCGCCGAGTATCTGCCGCAGGCCCAGCTCGAGGGGATTCCCCGCGACGACCACGGCCACATCTCGATCTCCCACATCCAGCTCGGGCGGATGTTCGCCAAGCTCGTGGCCGACGAGTATCAGCGGCAGACCGGTCGCAGCCGCAAGGTGATGGGCCTGCAGCTGGGCTATGAATCGCGGTGCGCCAGGCCGCATGCCTTCGACATCATGCTCGGCAGCCAGCTCGGCGTGGGGGCCTACCGGGCGCTCTCCGAACGGGGCCTCGACGGGGTGATGGTCAGCGTCTCGGGTCAGCTTGATTTGGCCTACGTCCCCTTCGAAGAGCTCGTCGACCCTGATACGCTCGTGACGGTCGTCCGCTACGTCGAGCGGGGCTGCGACTTCCACCGCCTGGCGAGATTCCTGGAGACCTACGTCAACGAGTGACGCGACTGCCGCCGGGCTGCCGCGAACCCGCCGAGGAGTTTCCGCCCATGACAGCCCCCGCCGACCAGTCGCGGATGGACGCGATCGTTTCGCTCGCCAAGCGACGGGGTTTCATCTTCCCATCCAGTGAGATCTACGGCGGGCTCAACGGCTTCTGGGACTACGGCCCGCTCGGCGTGGAGCTGAAGCGGAACCTGAAAAACGCCTGGTGGCACGACATGGTCACCGGCCACGACGAGCTGGCCACGCCCTCCGGTGCCCCGGGGCCCTACGAGATGACCGGCCTCGACTGCACGATCATCATGCACCCCCAGGCCTGGAGATGCTCGGGGCATTTCGATCTCTTCCACGACTGGCTGATTGACTGCCGTGAGTCGAAACGGCGGTATCGCTACGACCACCTGCTCGGCCGCTGGGCCGGTTATCGCGGCAGGCGGGTCTTCGTGCTCACCGATGCCTCCGGTGAGGAGGGCCTGACGGCCACCGCCGCGAAGGCCCAGAAGTTCTTCGGGCTGCGTGCCAAGCAGGCCGGCGAGATCGAGTGGGAGGGGGATCTCGTGCCACTGGCCGGCCATGCCTCCCGCGAAGAAGCCCTGGCCCCCGAGGCGAGCGAGCCGGGCACGCTCACCGAGCCCCGCGAATTCAACCTGATGTTTGAGACGCGGGTCGGGGCGGTGGCCGGCGAGGCCGACAACCGGGCCTTCCTCCGCCCCGAGACGGCTCAGGGAATCTTCGTGAATTTCAAGAACGTGCTCGACACCTCACGGGTTCGCGTGCCCTTCGGGATCGCCCAGATCGGCAAGAGCTTCCGCAACGAGATCACCCCGCGGAACTTCACCTTCCGCTCCCGCGAGTTCGAGCAGATGGAGATCGAGTTCTTCTGCCATCCGGCCGATTCCCAGGCTTGGTATCGCTACTGGAGGGACCGCCGCTGGCGGTGGTATTTGGAACTGGGGCTCAGCGAGGGCCGGCTGCAGCTGCGGGAGCATGAGGCCGACGAACTCTCCCACTACTCCTGCGGCACCGCTGACATCGAGTATGCATTCCCGTTTTTGGCCGAGGGAGAGTTTGGTGAGCTCGAGGGAATCGCCCATCGCGGTGACTTCGACCTTCGCAGCCACATGGAGGGCAAGCTGGTGCGGTCCGGCGGCGAGCTGGTGGTGGAGGCCGACGAGACCGGCAAGCCGCGGCACCGCGGCAGCGGCCGCGACCTGAGCTATTTTGATGACGTCAGCCGCGAGCGGTTCGTGCCGCACGTGATCGAGCCCTCGGCGGGGGCCGACCGGGCGGCTCTGGCCTTCCTCTGCGATGCCTACACCGAGGACGAAGTGCCCGACGAGCATGGCAAGCCCCGACGGCGGACGCTGCTCAAGCTTCACCCGCGGCTCGCTCCGGTGAAGGTGGCGGTGCTGCCGCTGGTCAAAAAGGACGGCATGCCCGAGATGGCCACCGAGCTCTACCGGCTGCTCAAGCCGCACATGGCCTGCCAGTACGACGAGAAGGGCTCGGTGGGCCGTCGCTACGCCCGCCAGGACGAGGCGGGCACCCCCTTCTGCCTGACCGTCGACGGCGCGAGCCTCGGTGACCGAACCGTGACCCTCCGCGATCGCGATTCCCTCGAGCAGGTTCGCGTCCCCCTCGAAGAGGCTGTCGATCGGATCCGCGAGAGGCTGGCATGATTCCCGCGGTCGGCACGGTCTGCTCGCTCGACGCCGCTTTGCCGACGGTGATCGAGGACTACGCGGCGGGCCACTGCAACGCGGTCGACCTTTGGCTCGGCCATGCCGAGGGCTTTCTCGAGGGCCGCGAGCCTGCCGCCCTCCGCGAGCTGCTCGAGGGCCACGGTGTCACGGCGGTCGCGGCGAGTTTTCAGGGCGGCCTGCTCACGAGTCAGGCCGAGGCGAGGCTCGAGCACTGGAGCCACTTCGAGCGGCGGCTGCCGCTGCTCTCGGCGACGGGGATCCCGGTGCTTGTCGTCTCTGGCGACGCCTTCGGCCCGCTCTCGCCACAGGATCTCTCGCGGCTCTCGATGAGCCTTTCGGAGGCGGGCAAGCGGGCGGCCGATCAGGGCCTCCGGCTGGCGTTGGAGTTTGACGCCCGGGCGAGCTTCCCCAACAACCTGCAGTCGGCCGCAGCGTTGATTGACGATGTGGGGCATCCGTCGGTGGGCCTGTGCCTCGACTGGTTTCATTTCACCGTCGGCCCGAGCAAACTCAACGACCTCTGGCTCCTGTCGAGGGAGAACCTCTTCCACGTGCAGCTCTGCGACATCGCCGACGTGCCCCGCGAGATGGCGAGTGATGCCGACCGAATCTTGCCCGGCGAGGGCTCCTCGCCGCCCGATCCGCTGCTCGTGCGGCTACGAGAGATCGGCTATGCCGGTGCGGTGAGTATCGAGACCCACAACCCGCAGCTTTGGCGGGTGCCGCCGCGGCAGTTCGGCGAAATCGCGATCACCGCCCTCCGCCGTCAGCTCGGCCTTGCCGACCCGCAAACGTAGTCCGGCGGCGGAACCGGGCGAGGTTGGCCGGCATCGTGCCGGCTGGGCCGGTTGCAGCGCAACCGGCCTACGCCGGTGCGGGCCGCACCGGCCTACTGGGCGGCCGGCATCGTGCCGGCTGGGCCGGTTGCAGCGCAACCGGCGAACGCCGGTGCGAGACGCACCGGCCTACTGGGGTTCGGCGAGGGGGGAGCCCGTGCCGGTGAGCCGGCGTGGCTGGCGAGCGGAGGGCCTGGAGGCCCGAGAGCGAGCAAGCTCGAGTGAGCCGAGGCAGGATGCCGAGGCGAACGCCCGGCGAGACGGCTCGGGCTCCCCGTGAGCTGGTCTGTCGCGCCGAGCGGGCCGTCGTGGCCCGGCGGCTTGCGGGGGCGGCCGGCGTCGTGCCGGCCGGGCCGGGTGCAGCGCAACCGGCGAACGCCGGTGCGAGACGCACCGGCCTACTGGGCGGCCGGCGTCGTGCCGGCCGAGCCGGTTGCCGGTGCGGGCCGCACCGGCCTACTGGGGCCGCGGCGGGCTACGGCGCTGCGACTGGCTCGTCGGGCGGCAGGGCGAGCAATTCCTCGAGGAGGGCCGCCAGGCCGTCCTCGTCGTTGCCGCCAGCTACGAGGTCGGCCGCTTCTTGCACCTCCCGGGTGCCATTGCCCATCGCCACCCCGAGCCCGGCAGCCCGGATCATCGGCAGGTCGTTGGCATCGTCACCAACGGCGCAGATCCCTCCAGGATCGATGCCCCGTTCGCGGGCCAGCCGCTCGATGCCCGTCCATTTCGTGACACCCGCCGGAGCGATCTCGCAGAGCCAGTCACCATACCGCGGGCTGCGGATCACATGCAGACTCAGCCTGGCCTCGAAGTTCTCCCGCAGGCCGGCCTCGAGGGCTCGCATCGCTTCCTCCGAGCCCATCGAGAAGGCGGCGAAGGCCGCGGCCGGCGGACGCTTGTGGAGGCGGGGCTCGACGCGGGCGAGGTGGCTGTTGCGGGCGAGATATTCCTGCAGTCCGGCGGTTCCAACTTCGAGCCCGCGGCAGTGGAAGTCGAAGCCCTCGGCAAAACTGTCGGTGTAGACCACCGCCTCGTGGCCGGCGGCATCGACCATGCCCAGCACCAGCTCCAGCAGTCCGGCGGGAAAGTCGCCACGAAAGAGCGTGCCGTGGGCGAGGGGCTCCTTGATGAGGGCACCCGAGGCGGTGACCAGCGGTCCGGTCAGCTCGAGGGCCCCGGCCACCGGGAGCACGTCGCGGTATCTCCGGCCCGTGGCGAGCACCACCTCGATGCCCGCGGCAGAGGCCCGCTGAATCGCCGAGGCGGTGGCGTTGGAGATCTCGTGGCCGCTGGTGAGGACGGTGCCATCGATATCGAGGGCGAGCATCCGTGGCCGTCGCGGTATCATGGGCTCAATCGTAGCAGGTTCGTTGCCATAGATTTCCGCTGATCCCACGCCATGGCCGAGGCTCCCTTCACACCGTTTGCACGCATCGACGAGGTGCCCGCCGGGGGCGGACTGACTCGCGAGGTCGGCGGCCGGCTGGTGGCGGTCTTCAACGACGGCGGCCGCTTCTTCGCGATCGACGACTTCTGCCCCCACATGGGTGCCTCGCTCGGCGGCGGGCCGGTCAGCGACGGGGCGGTCACCTGCCCCTGGCATGCCTGGCGGTTTCGGCTGTGTGACGGCGGCTGGTGCGACGATCCCTCGCTGAAGGTCGACGTTTTCGAGCTGCGGGTAGTCGACGGCGTGATCGAGGTTCGCGTGCCGGCGACCGGCTGAGGCCGTCAGGGAATCGTCGTCGAACCGCCGGGGACGAGCACCCGGGGCTCGGCGTCGGTCTCGCGGCGGATCGCCGCGGCCCAGGCCTCGGGATCCTGCTCGATCGGCGGGAAGGTGCCGTAGTGGCAGGGCAGGACCAGCTTCGCCGCGAGCAGCTTCGCCGCGGTGACGGCGTCTTCCGGGCCCATCGTGAAGACGTCGCCGATCGGCAGGATCGCCGCCGCGAGCCCGACCTCACCGATTCGCCGCATGTCGGAGAAGAGGGCGGTGTCGCCGGCGAAGAAGATTCGCGTGCCGCCAAGATCGACCAGCAGACTCGCCGGATTGCCGCCGTAGCTGCCATCGGGCAGCCCGGAGGAGTGGAAGGCGAGTTCGAACTTGACCGTCCCGCCGGGGAGTGCCAGACGGCCGCCGTGGTTGCCCGGCCTGACCCGTTCGACCCCCTGCTTGCCGAGCCACTCGGCGATCTCGAAGTTACAGATCACCTCGGCGGCGGTTCGCTTGGCAATCGCCGCGGCATCGGCGATGTGGTCGAAGTGGCCGTGGGTGATGAGGATCGTGTCGCACTCGACGTCGGCAGCCTTCATCGAGGCGGTGGGGCAGTCGTCGAGGAAGGGATCGACGAGAATCCGCCCTGCCGGCGTCTCGACCAGCCAGGTCGCGTGTCCGATCCAAGTCAGCGTGACAGCCATGAACGGTTCTCCTTTGCCGAGTGGAAGAGATGACGAGAGATGAGGGGGGCTGACGGATCGACACCCGCGTGCGTCCGCGGCGTGATCGGCCCTGGTGACGGCCCGCGGCTTTCGCCATGATCGCCGCGGCCGGGCGGTTTTCAACCGTCGGCCAGGCAGACCATTGCCAGCAGCTGCCCGGCGGTATGCTCATCGAGCCGCGGCAGCCGCAGCCGGCCGATTTCCGCACAGCCCGCCCCGGGCGGCTTTGGTTCTGCCAGCGGCCAGGGCTCACGCCGCGGCTCGAGCGGCTCCAGCGACCAGGCGAACAGCGGCCGTGGGCTGCCCGCGGACGGTAGCCGCCCTCGCTGCCAGCGGGCCAGCGACTCTGCGGCGGGCAGCAGCCCCGCGTCGAGCACGAGCTCCGCCGGCCCCCCCGGTTGTGCGGCGAGCAGCCGGCGTGCGGCGGCCAGAAGGGTCGCCGGATTGCCGAGGGATTCCTCGCGGCAGCGTCGCTCGATCGCGGCGGCCCCGCCGAGCAGCCGGACCACGTCGCAGCCGGCCGCCGCCGCGGGGACGACCACCGCCTCGCCGAAGACCGACCCGTGGCCATCCAGCGTCGCGGTGCGTGCGCAACCTGCCCGTGGAGAAAGCCCTCCGTGGCCCTGCCGATCGCCGTCAAGCCCGGCAGCGAGCGACTCGCGGTGCGCTGCCGCCGCGGTTGCGGCCGGCTCGCCGAGCGGTTCGATGACCACCAGCCCGGTGCGGTCGAGCAGATCGTCGCCGCGTCGCTGCATCGCGGCGGTGATGTCGAGCAGGCCGCGGGTGCCGTCGGGGCTGCCGTCGTCGAAGGCAAGCCGCGGCCGGCCGCCGCGCTCACCGCGGGAGAGTTCGTTGTGGTAGGGATGGCAGCCGCTCTCGAACACGCCGCGGATCGCGTCGAGCAGCGGACGCTCCGCCACGACCACCAGCCGATCGACCTCCTCACGCAGCCGTCGGGCCTCGGCCAGCCAGGCAAAAAGCCGGCTCTCCCGCCGCCGCGTCATGTATTCCTCGAGGAGCGTTCCGGCCGGTGTGCTCGCCGATGCCACCGCGGCCGCGACTTCCCTGGCGGCCCGGGCGAGAGCGGCAGGCTCCAGCGGGCCGCGTCTTGACGGGTCGAAGACCAGCTCGATCGGATCCTCCGGTGGCCGCGGCCGCAGCACGCTCATGCGGATCTCCTTCGTGGCACAGGAAACTTCCTCGGCTCGGGGGCCTGTGTGGGCCTCGAGATTGTGATCGACACGGCAGGCTGTCGGGAGAGCCCGTGGGTGATTTGACGGCACCGGCGGCCACGGCGACACTCCGCCACAGGCGAGGCATCGAAGCCTTCGCCGCCGACGCTGCCGATGCACACCCCAGGAGCCGCCACCCGTGATGCCCACCCCGCTCGACGAACACCAGCTCGTGCGTGACCTTGCCGAGACCAACGACTCCAAGATTGTGCTGCTTGTCGCCGACGGCATCGGCGGCCTGCCGATCGAGCCGGGCGGGCCGACCGAACTCGAGGCGGCCTCCACGCCCAACCTCGATGCCCTGGCCGCCTCGGGCGTACTCGGCTCGAGCCAGCCGGTGCTGCCGGGAATCACCCCCGGCAGCGGACCGGGCCACCTCGGCCTGTTCGGCTACGACCCGCTGGCCTACCGTATCGGCCGCGGCGCCCTCGAGGCGACCGGCATCGGCTTCGAACTCGGGCCGCACGACGTGGCGGCTCGCGGCAACTTCTGCAGCCTCGATGCCAACGGCCTTGTCACCGACCGCCGGGCCGGGCGGATTCCCTCCGAGGAAAGCTTCAAGGTCGTCGAGCGGCTGCAGGGCCTCGAGATCGAGGGTGTCGAGGTCTTTGTGCGGCCGGTCAAGGAACACCGCTTCGTGGTCGTCTTCCGCGGCGAGGGGCTCGATGGTCGCGTGGCCGACACCGCCCCGCAGGCGACCGGCGTGCCGCCGCTGGACCCGCAGCCGCTCGATCCGGCCGCCGAGCGGACCGCAGAGATTGCCGCCGCCTTCATCGCCGCATCGCGGCAGCTGCTCGCCGACGAGCCGAAGGCCAACGGCATGACCCTGCGGGGCTTCGCCGACCGGCCGCAGCTGCCGAGCTACGAGGAACTCTACCGGCTGCGGGCCGCGGCGATCGCGGTCTACCCGATGTACAAGGGGCTCGCCCGGCTGGCGGGCATGACGCTCGTCGGCGAGTGCACGACGCTCTCCGAACAGATCGACACCCTCGCGAAGTGCTGGGACGACCATGACTTTTTCTTTCTGCACTTCAAATACACCGACTCCACCGGTGAAGACGGCGACTTCGCGGCCAAGGTCCGTCGCATTGAAGAACTCGATGCCGCGATCCCGAGAATGACCGAGCTCGGCCCGGAGGTGCTGATCGTGACCGGCGACCACAGCACCCCGAGCAGGCTGCGGAGCCACTCCTGGCACCCGGTGCCGACGCTGCTCGCCTCGCCCAACTGCAGGCCCGACCGCTGCGTCGCCTTTGGTGAGCGGGACTGCCTGCAGGGTGGCCTCGGCATCTTCCCGGCGAAGCACCTGATGCTGCTGGCGATGGGCCATGCCCTGCGGCTGGGCAAGTTCGGGGCGTAACGACCCGGAGTCGTTCACTCCTCGGCCGCGAGGACCACCCGTGGATCGAGCCAGAGGCTGCGGTCGAGCGTGGTGCCGTCGGCGGTCGGCTCGACGGCGAGTTCCACAAACCCTGCCCCGCCGAGGTCGACGTCGAGAGCGAGGGGATCGTCGTCGCCTCGCAGCACGTCGCTGGCGAAGACCTCCCGGAGCGGCTCTCCCGCGGCCGCCGCGACCCGCACCCGAACGACCACACTGCCCCCCTGCCCCGCGGTGTCGTCGATGCCCACCCGGGAAAGCAGCCGCGTTGCCGGCTGCGGCAGGCTGAAGCCGATTCTCGCCGCCGAATGCAGGCCCAATCCTGTAAAGGCCGGCTCGCCACGCAGCCGATTCTCACCGCCGACGAGCGACCGCCCGCGGGTTGCCGGCCAGGGCGAACCCGGAGATTCCGACTGTTCAAATGATGCCGGGGATGCCGGCTCCAGGATTGCCAAGGGCAGCACCCGTCCGCCGACGGCGATCAGCCCGGTCACCGCCCCGCTCGGGCAGCGGAGCCGCGGCGGACGGTCGTTCCCGAAGCCCGCCTCGATCGTGTATCCGCCGTCGACCGCCTCGATGGCGGTCGCCACCAGCCGGCTGCCATCGGCCAGCCCCACGAGCCAGCGGCCGGCCGGGAGCCGCGCGGCGCGGGCGGCGTCGATTGTGATGATCCGCGAAAACGGCAGGTTCACCACGGGGCCCGCTGCCCGGGTGAGTCTCGTTTCAAGCCGCAGGCCCGGCTCGTCGTCGGCCTTGGCAACGCGGCCACCGAGGCGGTCGCCGTTGGCGAGCACGAGCCTCAAGCCCGTCGCCTCGCCGGCCCCCGCAGCGAAGCCATCGCGACGCGGAGGGATGGTCGTGGCCGCTGCTGCCACCGGGCCGTGCCGCGACCATCCGGCCACCATCGCCGCGGGAATCTCGATCATGCCGAGGGTGGGCGTCGCGACGGTGACCCTTTCGGGTCGCCACTGCAGCGGCTCACCGGCGAGCAGACTGCCATCGACCAACGCCAGCTGCGGGCCGACCGGCGGTGGTGGAGCGCGGCCCCAGGCGAGGATCGTCCCGGCAGGCAGCCGCAGCCGGCGGCCGTCGTCGGTTTCCCACTGGGTCTGCAGCGGGTCGGCCAGCAGCAGTCGCACCGCCGGCGGTGTCGCGGCCGGCTCAGACTCGACCCTCACCAGCGGCAGCGGCTCGGCGGCCACCACCGACGCGGTGAAGACAGCCGCCGCCGCGAAGAGCGTCGCGAATAAGGGCGGGGTGAGTCGCGGATTCATCTCGGTCCTCCGCGGTCGAAGGCGGGCACGAGCCCGTTGGCCATCGTGAGTGAGAGAATGGTGGCGGCAGTGCCGTATTCCGGGCAGGAGGGATCGGCCCAGGAACCATCGGGCCGTTGCTCAAAGAGCAGTTCCCCGGCGACCGAGCGATACCAGTCTGCCCAGGCTCGCGGACCCTCCTGCCAGGCGGCATTGGAGGTTGCCAGCAGTCCGTAGCGGGCGTAGCCGTCGGCCCGGCCTGGCCGCACGGGATTGGCGGCCAGCCAGGCTCGTCCGCGACGCAGCGGGGGCGAGTCGCCGGCGTCGGCGAGTCCCAGCGCCACAAGCACCGCGGCGGTGCGGGCCGCGCCGGATGGGCCTGCGGCCGACTGGTAGCGGAAGCCACCGTCGGGATTCTGGAGGCGATGCAGGTAGCCCACGCCCCGCTCAACGGTCGGCTGTGAAACCGCCACGCCCGCGGAGGCGGCGGCCTCGAGTGCCACGAGCACCGCGGCGGTGACCGAGCTGTCGGCCTCGCCCGGTCGTGGCTGATACCGCCAGCCGCCCTCGTCGTTTTGGGCCGCCTCGATCAGTCGGCAGCCGCGGCTGAGGATTGCCGGCAATTCGTCGCGGTCGCACTCGCCGAGCAGCTCGGCGAGCGCGAGGATCGCATAAGCATGGGCATACATCGGCCCGTGGGCGGCCGCCTCGTTGCCGGCGATCAGACCGTCTGGCCGACTCGCTGCGACGAGGAAGGTGACGGCGTCGTCAACGGTCGCGGCATCGACGCCTCCCCCCGGGGTGCTGCCGCTTGCGGCGAAGGCGAGCACGCCGTGGGCCGTGACCGCCACGCTGCCGGCAAACCTTCCCGAGCCCCAGGAGCCGTCGATCGCCTGCGACGAGGCGAGCCAGTCGAGCCCGCGACGGACCGCCCGCGAGGCCTCCTCGGCCGTCGGTGGCGGGGGCGATTCATGCGGTCCCGGCTGCTTGTCGTTGCCGCTGGCATCGCCCGACACCTGCAGCGCCACCAGGGCAAGCAGACTCCGCAGCATGTCTGCCGCCGGAGAGCGGGTGGCCGCCTCTGGTGACGCGTCGTTCTCACTCCGATCGGCGGGCGGAGGTCCGGCGGGTGGCTCAGAGAGCCGGCGGAAGTAGCGTTCGATCGCGCGGTGATACCGCTCGGGCACCGGCGGCGGCTGCCGCGACGTCGGTGTCGGCTTCCCGCTCGGTGGAATCCAGACCGGCCCCGCCGCGGTCGCCCCGGCGGCGGCAACGCCCGGCCCCGCCTCGCCACCCGCGTTGCCGTTGCCATCGCCGCTCCTGTCGCCGCTCCCGTCGCCGTTGCCGGACTCGTCGTCGCGGCGATCGCTGGTGCCGCCATCGCCGCTATCCGTATCGTCGTCGAAGGATTGGGGCGTCGTCGTGTCACCGGGCTGTCTGCCGCGGGCCGATTCGCCCGGCGGCCGCGGCCCCGCCCGCTCAGAGCCCGGAGGCGGGCCGAGTGCGGCGATCGTTTGCTCCAGGCCGACGGCTCGCCGTTGCACGGGAAGCCGTGCCAGAGGCGGCATGCCGAGCGTGCGTGCCGTTGCCGTGAGCCGCTCGCCTGCCGCGTCGAGCATGGTGGCGGCGGTAAACAGCCGCCCCTCCTCGATCGCGTTGGCTGCGGCGTGGAGCGTTGCAACGTCGATGCTGCCGAGGAGCGTGCTGATCGCGGCGGCCGGGCGTGAGGGGGCCGGGCTTGCGACGATGGAATCTCGCCCGGCCTCGGCTAGCAGTCTGGCAAGTCGCCGATCGAGATCGGCGGCCTCGTCGAGCCAGCCCCGCGTGGGTCGCGGGAGCTGCGACGGCGGCCGCCCGGCGACAAACTCAAAGGCCTCGAGAAGACGATCGGTGAACGGCCCGCAGGCCGCGGCGACTTCCGCCACGCCCGCCGCGGCCCGCCCGATGCGGAGCAGCCGGGCGAGATTCGTCAGCACGTCGTCGGCCCGCTCGGCGTCGGCCGCCGCGAGCAGGCCGGCCGCGAACTCGCGAAGCACCAGCAGCCCTTCGTGGCGTGTCTCCCAAAAAGCCAGCGTCGCCGACGCCGAGCGAGCCAGCGGCTCCAGCGGCGGCGGAGCATCGCCCTGCCAGGCCCGCTCGAGCCGTTCGATCTCGGCGAAGAGAAGTCCGGTCGCCTCCTGTGCGGTCTCGCCGAGCACGACCGGCCGGCCTTGGGAGAACCCCGCTTCGGTCGGCCAGCCCTCGGTCGTGAGCCCCTGCAGCTGTCGCCGCAGGGCACGCTGCCAGGGCTCGACGAGGCTGCCGCGGGCCAGGGCGATGCCACCCCAGAGCATCACCGCAGTAAGCACGGCTCCCGTGGCGGGTCGCAGCTCCCGCCAAAACCAGCCTGCGGGCGACTCGCCCGTCGCCCTCACCGCCTCGACCGCCGCGGCCATCGCTGTCTCCTCGAGGCCGGCAGTCAGGCCCGGCCTACCCAGGGGAGCCTCACGGGCAAACTCGATCGCTCGCGAGATCCTTCCGGCCACCTCCGGGTGGGCCCGCTCGATCGCGATTGCGGTCCGCAGGCGTGCCGGCTGCGGCGGGCGGGCTGTGCGATACAGCGAAACGGCCCCCGCCGCCACGCCCGCGACCGCCGCGGCAAGGCCTCCGGCCCACGGCCCGCTCGGACGCAGCCAGAGGTCGACCGCGGCTGCCGCCACGATGCCGATGCCCGCCACCGCCAGCCCCCGACCAACGGCCGCCAGAATACCCGCGGCGGTCGATGCCAGAGTCAGGCGATCGATCACCAGCGCAAGCCTCCCGGCGGCGGGATCGTGCCGGCCCGTTGATGCGGCGGTCGACGAGGTCACGCTTCCCTCCCCTGCCGAGGCGTCGTTGGCGGCCCGCTCGCCGAGAGCCACCAGCTGCTTGTCGCCGCCAGGAGCACCGCCGCAAGCAGCAGTGGATGGTTCCACAGCCGCAGCCGGTCGGCCGTCTGCGGTCCGGCTTTCGTCTCTGCCCGCCGCTCCGCCGGCCCGCTACCGGCCCGTTTGGCCCTCCCGGCGAACTCGTGTGTCCTGTGGTCTGATCGATCCTGCCCGAGCAGCCTCGGTGTGGCGACATGGCGAACCACGGCACGCCATGTCTGGTCCATGGCCGCTCCCCGCCCGTCGCCCCGCCACCGCCATGTATCCCCGAGGAAGGCGACGACCCTCGCCGCGTCAGAGCGGTCGGCAATGACCACCGGCCACGGTCCGCCCTCGGAGCGGGGGCTTCCGTTCCCACCACCGCACTCGATGAGCACCCGTGCGGTGTCACCCGCGGGCTGCGTGCGGCAAGGCAGGAAGAGGTCGGCAAGCGGGTTCTGCCCGCGGCCGAGGAGTTCTGCCAGCCAGGGCTCGCCGCCGGCGGCAGGGGCGGGCTCGACCGCCACGCCGCGGCTGGCCGGCCCGCGTATCGCGGGGGCTGTGGGGGAGACCGGCAGCAGCCGGCCCAGCGGCGAGCGGCTGATTGCCCCGAGGTCGCAGCGTCCGTCGAGTGACCACACGATGCCGATGCCGTCGCGGGCGGCTGCTTCGAGCAGGCCTTCGGCAAAGCCCGGCGGAAGGTTCCTCGGCTCGAGGCAGCCGAGGATCACCGCGTCGTAGCGGGCGAAGGCGGTCGGGTCGGTGGGCAGTGGGTCGCTTGCGAGGGCGTGGTGGCGGAGGTGTCGCGTGGCCGTGATCCAGGGGTCGTCGTTGATGGCGCGATGACGGTGGCGGGCGTTCCAGTCGGCCAGTTCGGCGACCTCGAGCAGACGGATCGGCCGCGTCGCCACCCGGCAATCGATGCGGTCAGGCGTGGTGCCGGCAAGCTCCACGGCAAGTTCATCCACGCCCGCCTCGGCGGTCCATTCCAGATCGCCAAGGAGCAGACGCTCTCGGTCGTCGGCCTCGTCACCGGACGGGTCGCCAGGCTCGAGGGTCGCGGTGGCGAGTTCTCGCGGCGGGCGAGGACGGGCGGGATCCGCCTTCGAATCGATTTCCAGCAGCCGCACCGTTGGCGGGCTCCCGCTCGATTCAACGTCGGTCGTTCCGCCGACAGCCAACACACGCACCACGATCCGGTCGCCGGGCCAGGCCAGCGGCGGAGCCTCGACTGCCAGCAGCCGCGGGCCGCCGGGCGGCGGCGAGCGACCGGCAGGGGGCTCCTGCCTTCCACGGGAGAGTCCGCTGAGCATCACCACGATGCCGGTAAGCATGATCAGCCGGGCCGCGGTGAGCAGCCTGAAGCGGCCCGCGTGCCGCCCGGCGGCCACCGCCGCAACCACCCCCGCAAGCACCACCGTCGTCACCGTGGGGAGATGCCACTGCCAGGCAACCTGCCACCCGCCCGTGGCATCCCCCGTGGCGAACGTCGCGACGGCGAGGGCTGCGACGATTCCGGTGAACCCGGTGATGAAAAATGCCGTGGTCATCGACGCGACCCTCCCCCGCCCTGTCCACGCACGAGCAGCAGCATGGGATCGGCCGCGGCGAGCACGAGAGCCACGAGCAGGCACAGCCCGGCGAGGTTGGTGCGAGCCAGCCATGCCGTCGCGGCCGGCCGTCGAGCGGGATTCGTCGGGAGCACCGCGGTGAGCGTGTGGTCGACCAGCGGCACGAATGCCGGCCAGGCGACGAGGTCGCGAGCGGCCCCGACGGACCAGGGCTCGGCCGAGACGGCGATCCGTCCGGCGGCCACCCCGCGCCAGGCCACCACCACCGCCGCATCGGCTCGGCGTCGCAGCAGCGGGACCGGGGTGCCGAGCGATGCGGCCATGCCGGGGCTCGGGTTCGGGCGAAACTCCAGGCGGGCCGGGACGTCGCCGCGGGGCCCGGGTATCGGCTCAAACGGCAGCCAGGCCTCGCTGCCCAGACGCAGTTCGAGCCCCGCGGAGTCGAGCGGCCGGCTCTCGCTGTCGGCGGCACGCTCGACCCGTTCGATCCCCGCGACCCCACGAAGCCAGTCGAGCGTTTGTGCATCGGCGGACGGTCGCGGCGAGGGCAACACCACCAGCCCACCGCCACCCAAGAGCATCGCCTCGAGCTGCCGGCGGAGCCGGCGACTCACAACCCCGTCGCTTGCCACGCAGATCGCCGCCTCGCGACAGGCTTCCTCGGCTTCGCCTTCATCGGCGGGATCGACCAAGCGAACCCGCCAGCGTCGCTCGTCGGGGTCGCAGGCGGCCGCCGCGGCTCGCACCGCCCGCGAGGCGGTCTGCCCCGGCGAGCCATCGAGCACGACGACAAGCGGCAGGGCTCGCGGCTCCTCCGGCTCATTGGCGGCCGTCGGACTTTCGGGTGTGAAGCCGGGCACCGCCGCGGCCACTGCCATGACCGCGACCATCACCATGCGGGCGATTGTCGGCAGCCAGTCGACGACCCGCCGGGCGATCCCGCGGCCCCGGGCGGCGCGGATCACGAGGGCCACCGTGGCCAGTCCCACGACCCTCGGCCGCGGGCGGGCGAGCCAGGCGACCAGCGGTGGCAAGGCGACCGCCGCGAGGAAGCCGAGCATCCACGGTTCGGCCAGCGACAGGCTCGCAAGCACCGACGGCAGCATCTGGCGGTTCCTTTCCCTCGGGGCTTCCAACGGGGAGAAACGACACAGCGGCCGGCCGGCGAGCCGCGAGACATCATTCCTCGAGCAGCCGGTCGATGATCGCGTCGGCGGTCAGCCGTTCGGTCTGAGCTTCAAAGGAGAGCACCAGGCGGTGCCGCAGCACGGCGTGGGCGGCGTCACGGACATCGCGTAGTTCGCCGCAAGGCCGGCCCTCGATCGCCGCGGTCGCCTTGGCGGCCAGGGCCAAAGCCTGGCTGGCACGCGGGCCGGCTCCCCAGGCCACCAGCGGCTCGAGCCAGGCTGGTGCCAGCGGGTCGCCGGGCCGTGTTCGCCGGGCGAGATCGACGCAGGCCTGCATCACGTGGTCGGCCAGGGGCACCGCCCGCACCGTCTGCGAGGCACGCAGCAGGGTCTCCGCG
This sequence comes from uncultured Chitinophagaceae bacterium, assembly GCA_964600785.1. GTDB lineage: Bacteria > Planctomycetota > Planctomycetia > Pirellulales > UBA1268 > M30B53. The sequence goes on along the minus strand of CAZRKH010000107.1, from coordinate 8,225 downwards.
TCGGCCACCGCGGCAGGCTTGTGCCCCGCTTCGCCGGTCGTGCGGCGGACGATCTCGAGTTCCTCCGCGGCGGCCGGGTAGTCGATCCGCAGCATGAACAGGAAGCGGTCCAGTTGGCCTTCGGGCAGCGGGTAGGTGCCCTCCTGCTCGATCGGGTTTTGCGTGGCCAGGGCCACGAACGGCTCCGGCAGCAGGTGCTGTCGGCCACCGGCGGTGACCTGGCCTTCCTGCATCGCCTCGAGCAGGGCCGATTGCGTCTTGGGCGGGGCACGGTTGATCTCGTCGGCCAGCAGGAGCTGCGCGAAGACCGGTCCCCGCAGGAAGCGGAAGCTGCGGCTGCCGTCGCCGGGATGCTCCTCGAGCACCTCGGTGCCGGTGATGTCGGCCGGCATCAGGTCGGGCGTGAACTGGATGCGACCGAAGGAGAGCCCGAGCGTCGAGGCGAGCGATCGCACGATCAGCGTCTTGGCCAGCCCCGGCACGCCCTCGAGCAGACAGTGGCCTCCGCAGAGGATCGCCGCGAGCAGCTGGCGGACGACCGTCCGCTGGCCGACGACGCTCGAGGCCATCGCCTCGAACACACCATCCGCCAGAGCGGCGACCTCCTCCAGCCTTGCCGCCGCCGTCGTCGCTGTCGTGGTCTGGTGTGCTGCCATCGTGTTCAGGGGAGTCCGGCCCCGTCGGCGCGAGGGGGCGTGCCAATCCGCGCGGTGTCGGCGTCGGTGAAGACGGCGATTCCCGCGGTGTCGGAAACGATGAGCCTGCCGTCGGCCGCGACGAGCCACGACCGGCCTCCCGGTCGGTCAAACGGCCTCAGCGGTGCTCCGCTCTCTGTGAGTGTATCCGCGTCGGCGGTGATCACGCGGGTGATCGCGTCTTCTCCGGCCGCCGCGGGCACGACCGGCCGGTAGAGGGTCGAGCCGACCACCACCCCGCGGCCATGGTTGTGCCAGGCAGGTGTGTCGATTCGGGCACGTCGGCGACCGTCGGCTGCCGCCAGGGCCAGCAGTGATTGGCCGCGGGCGAGGTAGACCGTGCTGGGCGTGGCCGCGACGCACGCGAGGGGCTGCCCTGCCGACGCCTCACTCCAGGCGAGCCTCCCGCTGCGGGCCTCGAGCGCCAAGAGCCTCCCGCCGCGGGGCACCACCAGCCGCCCCCCATGCACTCCGCCCTGGCAGACCTCCAGCGGGCCGCCGCCCGCTTCGTCGTCATCGAGTCGCGTGAGCCACGCCAGCGTTCCGTCGGTTCGCACCGCCCAGAGGATCGATCCCGCGGTCGCCGCGATCGTCAGATCCCCGGCCACGGCCACCACCCCTGCGTGACTCGCGGCACCGCCGGCGGTCACGCCCGCCATCACCAGCGGCCTCGTCCATGCCAGCGATCCGTCGCCAAGCCGGAAGGCGGCCAGGGCCACCGGATCGCCCGCCGAAGGCCCGGCGGTGCAGGCCACCACCTGCCCATCGACGATCCGCGGCGAACCGATTGGCAACGGCATCGCTCGTGGAGCCGGTGCCGACCAGGCCAGCCGGCCTTCGGCCGCCTCGGTGAGATCGAGACAGACCAGCTGCGGTCGGTCGCCCGCCGTCCCGGGAACCCAGGCGACCAGCCGGCCGCCGGCGATGGCGACCCCTCGGGGAACTGCCGCTGCGGGGCGACCGGCCGCACCCGAGGGTGGAAAGAAGCGGACCCTCGGTGAGACGGCCCCCGGCGGAGTCCACGGTGGGCTGCCGCTCTCCAGCCCGAGCACGTCGATCCCGTGGCCATCGGCGAAGATGAGCAGCCGCTCACCGTCGATCGTACCCGTGCTGACCACCGGCTCGATCCTCGCCGATTCACCGGCGAGCCGCGGGAAGTCCGACCGCCACGCCGGGGACAGGCGACGACTCAGCGGGGCCTCCTCGCGAACAGTCGCCGCCGTGAATTCCGCGGCAGTCGCCTCGAGCTTCGCCGCTCGCTCTGGATACCCGGCGGAGGCAAAGATCGCGGCCGCCATCCGCCAGGCATCGACCGCGGCGGGATCGCCGCGTTCGCCGAAGAGGTCGCCCCGGGCGGCGGCGGCCATCGCCGCGGTCAGCGGGTCGCGTGCCTCGCGGAGGCTCTCCGCCAGACGGGCGGAATCCCGGTCGGCGACCGCGGTGGCCAGCTCGCCCGACGGCCGAGAGCCGTTGCTGGCCGCCGCCACCCAGACCGCGCGACGGGTCGCGGCAATCGCCTCGGCGAAAGGCACGAGCGTCTCCACGCCGCCTGCGGGCTTCCGCGGAGTCAGCGGCACCAGCCAGGTGGCGTCGCTGCGGCGTGCCAGGTCGGCGAGCGTGTCGAGTTCGGCGAGGGCCTCGTCGGCGGGTCGCTCGACGGCGGCGTCGAGACGGGCCACGATTTCCGCGGCGGCAGGCTCGCAGGGACGGAGGGCTGTGGCCGGCTGCGGCACGGCCGCGGCGAAGCCCGCGAGGACCATGGCGGGGTGAGGATTCCAGACAGGCCGCATCGCAGGTTCCCGACGACACCGTCGGAATGCACCGGCCGACGGCGGTTTTCTTCCGCACGCGGCGCGTGCGGCCTGCGTGAAGTATAAGTCGAAGGTGCCCCGCGGGCTCAACCCGGAAGCCAGGCGGACGATCACGATGGAGCCGGCCGAGATGCCCCGCAGCCACGACGAGGACCTCTTCGAAAGCTCGACGATGACCTTCGGCGAGCATCTCGAGGAACTGCGGGTCTGCCTGATCCGGGCCTCGCTGGGGGTGCTCGTGGGTGTGGTGGTCGGCTTCTTCGTGGCCCGCCCGGTGGTGCAGCTGATCGAGAATCCCCTGCGACGGGCGCTGGGTGACTACTACACCGAGCGGTCGATCGAGGACTTCGATGCCTGGCAGCCGCGTCGCGACGGTGGTCCGGGAATCCCCTACTCCCGTGAGGAGGTCATCGACGCGGTCACCCGGCACGGAATGGCTTTCGAGATTCGCGAGGTCCACCCGGGGCGTCTGGCGACGGAGGCGGGGCATTCCCCCGTTGAGCCGTCGGCCGTCAAGGACGAGGCTTTCGATCTTGAAGGGCTCTCGCCCGTTCTGCTCTGGCAGCCCCTGGCACGGGATGCCCGCGTGAGCATCACCACGCTCAGCGCCCAGGAGGCCTTCGCGATCTACGTCAAGGCAGCCTTGCTCGTGGGCATCGTGCTCTCGAGCCCCTGGGTCTTCCAGCAGATCTGGAGTTTTGTGGCAGCCGGCCTCTACCCGCACGAGAAGCGATACGTGCACGTCTTCCTGCCGGTGAGCGTGGGTCTGTTTTTGATCGGCGTGGCCCTCGCTTTTTTCTTCGTCTTCGACTTCGTGCTGGAATACCTGCTGGCCTTCAACGAATGGCTCGGGCTCGATCCCGACCCGCGGATCAGCGAGTGGCTTTCCTTTGTGCTGATCCTGCCGCTCGGCTTCGGCATCGGCTTCCAGCTGCCCCTGGTGATGCTCTTCTTGGAGCGGATCGGGATTTTCGACGCCGATGCCTATGCGGCCCAGTGGAAAACGGCGGTGGTGGTGATCTTCATCGTCTCGGCGATGCTCACACCGGCCGATCCCTACAGCATGCTCTTCCTGGCGTTGCCGCTGTGCCTGCTCTACTTTGCGGGCTTGCTGCTGTGCCGCTGGTCGCCCGGGGAGCGTCAGGCCGCCACGAAGGCCACCCAGTAGAACGCCCAGCCGGTGAGGGCGGTCATGAGCAGGTCACCGGCGGCGAGCCGGCCCATCAGCCGGTGGCGGGCGGAATGGATCGCCGGCTGCGGGGGCGTGGGAAAGCGTCGCACCGCCTCCCAGACGACCCAGGTCCACAGCACCACCGTGCTCACCGCGAAGACGAGGTGCACGCCCAGAGCCGTCCAGACCCCTGTCGGCCAGAAGGGGCTTGCCACGGCCCGTGGCTTCCAGCCGCTCACAAACCGCATGTCGATCTCGAAGAGGGCCACCGCCACCAGCAGGGCCACCGCGATCGCGAGCTGGATCCGGCGATGCCAGCGGTAGGCTCGCCGCCGAACCAGGGCGATGCTGATCGCGAGCATCGGCAGCACCGCAAAGAGGGCCACGAACACGAAATCGGTCGCCAGCGAGGCCCGCGACCCGAGGAATCCGTCGAGCCCGGGAAAGGCCTCGGGAGGTGTCGCGGCAAGCTGGGCGATTGGCAAATTGCGGCGTCCTGCAAACAAGGGCGTTTCTTCGGGCTCCGTTTTGTAGCATGCTCCGGCTGCCGGGGGAGTCCGGAAGCTGGCGGGGCTGCAACCGCGGCCGCGTTGGCTTGTCGAGCCCCGGGGGCCGAGTGGCGAAATTGGCAGACGCACGGGACTTAAAATCCCGGGAAGGGGTTTCCCTTCGTGCGGGTTCGAGGCCCGCCTCGGCCACTGCACCCTCCCGCGGCCGGCGGCGGGCTCGAGGCGGCGGGCTTGATTCGGGGGCACGGTGGCTGCTACCTGACCGGCTGCCGGTCGCCGCACACCGCGGCGCCGTGGGCACCGCTCCTGCCGGTCACCACCATGCCAGCCCCGACACGCCCCGCCCCACGCTCTCCCGCCTCGCTGCCGGCCGCCTCGTCGCGGCGGTGCTGCGGGTTTTGGCTGCCCTGGTTGGCCGCGCCATTGTGGATGCTCTTCCCGCTGATCGGCTGCCTGCTTGCGGCCGAACTGCGACGGGCGGCATTGCCCCCGCCACAAACGCCGAGCGGCGTGAGGGTGGCCGACGGCGGGCTGCCGGTCCTGCCGGTCGTGCGGCTGGCGACGGCTGACGCGGAGGCGGTGGCACGCTCCCGCGGCACGAACTAGGGTTTTGATGGTTCGGCACCATCAACGGCCCCGTGTTTGTCCTCTGTCTATGTCGCTTCGTTCGAAGATCGCGTTGGTCGCCACGACGCTTGTGATCCTGGCCGTCGCCGTGACGACCCTGCTGCAGGTCGGCGCCGCCCGCCGGGCCGTGCTCGAGCAGGCGAAGGCCGGCGGTAACGAGGTGGCACTCTTGCTGGCCCGCGCCGTGAGCTTCGCCGAGGAGGTGCCCCGGCAGGTGGAAGGCGAGATCGCCGAGCAGATGAAGGCGGAGGCCACGCTGCTGGCCCACCTGGTCGCGGCGCTCGAAAAGGCCGGCGAGCCGGTCGAGGCGATTCGCGGCAGGCTCGTGGAAATTGCCTCCCGCTTCGGGATGGAGCTGCTGGCGACCGACCCGGATGGCGAGGCCTATCTCTACAGCGACGACCCGACCGGCGAGAAACGGTTCCGCTTCTCCGGCGATCCCCGCAAGCAGCCGCAGGCACACGCTTTCCATCGGCTCCTCGAAGAGCCACGGGGCACGTCGGCGGTGGTGCAGGACGCCCGCAAGCGGGAGGTGGACGATCGGGTCTTCAAATATGTGGGTGTGGGGGGGGTCGACAAGCCGAGGATCGTGCAGGTGGGGCTGGAGGCCTTCTTCCTCGAGCGGCTCGATGAAAACCTGGGCCTGCAGCGGCTCGTGGCCGAACTTGTCGGCGGCGAGGTGCGGGAGGTGCGGATTTTTGACGCCCGGCTCGACCCGCGGGTGACCCGCAGGCTCAGCGACGACGGCATCGCCTCCGACTCGCCAAGCCCGCTCGACCCCGCCGATGCGAGCCTGCTCGCCGAGGCGATCGACAGCGGTCGGCCGGCCGGCCGGATCGCGGGCGACCTCTACCGGGTCGCCGCGCCGGTGCCGCGTGGCGAGGGCCGCGGGGGGGCGGTGCTGGTGGCGGTGTCAACAAGCAACAGCCGCGAGGTTCTCATCTGGCAGGCGATCGCGGCAGCCGCGGCGGCGGTGGGGATCGGGATTCCCGGCGTGGTCGTCTCGCTCTGGCTCGCCCGTTCGATCGCCGAGCCGGTTCGGCAGGCGGCCGACGTGGCCGAGTCGATCGCGGCGGGCGATCTCACGGTCAAGGTGCCCGGCTCGCCGACCCCGGAGGTGGGGCGGCTGCTCGGGGCGATCGACTCGATGACCGCCGCACTTTCGGGGCTGATCGGCCGGATTCAGGCCGCGGGCGAGCGGCTCTCGAGCGTGGAGGCCGACGCAGCCGAGGCCCTGGCCCGTCAGGACCGGAGCATCCGCGGCTTCGGCGAATCGGCCAGCGAGGTGGCCGCGGCGGTGAGTGAGATTTCAGCCACCAGCGAGCAGCTGCTTGAATCGACGAGCCGGGTGACCGCGGTGGCACGCGAGGCCGCGGAGGTGGCCGACGCGGGCCGTGGCGGGCTCGTCTCGATGACCGAGTCGATGCAGAAGCTCGACGAGGCGATGAATGCCTTTACCCGCAAGCTCTCCACGATCAGCCAGCGGGCCGGCGGGATCACCTCGGTGGTGACCACGATCGCCAAGGTGGCCGACCAGACGAACCTCCTGAGCGTCAACGCCACGATCGAAGCGGAGAAGGCGGGCGAGAGCGGCCGCGGCTTCCGCATCGTGGCCCAGGAGATTCGGCGGCTCGCCGATCAGACGGCCCTGGCCACCAAAGATATCGAGCGGATGGTCCGCGACATGCAGTCGGCCGTCTCCGGTGGCACGATGGAGATGGATCGCTTTCGCAGCGAGGTCGGGCTGCGGATCGGCGAGGTCGCCGAGGTGAGCGAGCAGCTCGGGAGGGTGATCGAGCCGGTGCAGTCGGTGACCGAGGCGCTTGGGCATGTCCACGAGGGCATGCAGACGCAGACGCAGGGCGCCCGCCAGATCCGCGAAACCATGCGGTCGCTGACCGACAACGCCGAGGTGTCGGGCGATTCGATGCGGGTCGTCTCCGGCTCGCTCGACAGCCTGCGGGCGGCGATCTGCGAACTCAATGCCGAGGCGGCCCACTTCCGGACAAGCGAACAACCGCCGCCTCGGGAAGCCTCAGCGACGGACGGCGTCGCGGCGGGCGGCGGCCCTGGCGGTGAGGAACCGCCGCAGACCGGTCACGACCCGTGAAGCCGGCTGGCGACCGGACTGGCTGAAGACGGGCGTCTCGCCATCGATGGTGACGACAAGTTCCACGGCGTCTTCGGGAAGCTCCGCCCCACCGAGCAGGCGGCCGACATCCTCGCGATCCTCCTCGGCATCGGAGGGAACGGCCGCCACCACGAAGTGCTCTTCGGCGAGGGCTTGGAAGTCAGGGTCGCCCAAGAGCGTGGTCGAGTGGTGATCGGCGGTGGAATTGCCCGGCTTGGAAACCACCACCAGCAGCGGGCGGTTGGAGGCCTTGGCGGTCGCCACGGCGGCTTTGAACGCCCCGGGAGAACTGCGGGATGGTGAGGCGTTGGCGGCAGCATTGGAAGCGGCCACCGGGGTCGCCGGGGCCGTGGGCAGGTCGGTGGAATCGGCCTTCGCCGCAACCGCCGCAGCCGGCGGGGTGGCCGGCAGGTGCTCGGCGACCATGTCGAGCCACAGGGGCATCGACTCGCCCTGGTAGCCGGAGTGGCTGAACAGTTTGCCGCCATCCGACCCGATCAGCACCACGCTGGGAAACGACTTCACGCCGTAGGAGAGACAGACCCGCGAGCGTTCGAGCCGCGCCTGGCGGGTGATCCCCTCCTGGGGCAGGTCGATCTCGAGAAGGACCACGCGGTCCTCGGCCCAGTCGAGGAAGGGGGAGGTGCGGAGGATTTTCTCATCGAGCGTACGGCAGTGCGGGCACCAGTCGCTGCCGGTGAAAATTGCGAGCACCGGGAGGTTTCGCTCGCCCGCCTGGGCGAGAGCATCGTCGAGCGAGTGGTTCCAGGGGGTCTTGCCCGGCTCGGCGGCCTGCATCGGCCGGCTGCCGGGGAAGAACGCAAGCAGCCCGACGAGGACCGCAGATGAAAATAGATGGGCTGCACGCATGGTCTGGCCTCCCTGCCGCATGAATTGCATCATTCTCATCGGTCCACGAGGGGGCGTTTCACGAGCGGCACCGCTCGAATCGGATCGCAAAACCCTAACGGCACAGACGGAATCTGTAAAACTGGAGAACTTACGCAAACTCTCCAGCCTGCCGATCTTCCGGGTTTGAGGCCCGTTTTCACGAATCCGGGCCGAAGGCTTTGTGGCTTGTCTTCGCGCCGGCGGGCGATCCCGGGCCGGCGTTGCCGGGATTGTGCGGGTGTGGGGTGTGGGGTGTGGGGTGCGGGGTGTGGCTGTCGGTTGCGGCGCGACCGGGCTACCCGGAACGAGGCGAGGGCCCCCCCGTCCCGCGGGGCCCGCGGGGCTTCGCTGTCGGGCCCCCCCCGGGGGCCGCCGGGGGGCGGGCGACTC
>CAZRKH010000106.1:0-11983 GCA_964600785.1 uncultured Chitinophagaceae bacterium | reverse complement strand
GCGGGACCGACGTGGGGGGCCGGGGGGGGATGGTCCTCTCCTACCCGGGACGGCGGCCCGCCTTGCCCGCGGGCGGGCCGCTGGCCCGTGGCGGCATCTGCCGCACCTTCAGCGACTGCACCACCGCCCCCCGCAACGGGCTTCGCAGCGGCTGCTACCCGCTGGATGCCTTCTACAAGCGGCTCGAGCCGGAGGCCTCGCAGATCAAGGCAATCAAGCTGGCCAAGGCGACCACCTCCGCGAAGCCTGCTTGAGAGGCCGTGGCGGGCGTGCCCACTCAGGCCCCAACCGGCTCGGCATGGCCGAAGATCGTCCGCCGGGCCACCGCCCACCAGCCTGGCTGGTCGAGCCCGTGGTAGGGCGAGTCGGCCGGCAGGGTGGCGGCCAAATGGGCGTGGGCCGCCTTGAGGTTGTGGTAGGGCAGGGAGGGAAAGAGGTGGTGCAGGGCGTGGTAGCGGATCGAGAAAGGGAAGAAGAGCAGCGTCAGCGGGTCGTTGCCGGTGAAGTTGCAGGAGTCGAGAATGTGGTCTTCGACATTGCTCACCGAGCCGTCGCCGGTGAAATGGTGATCGGCCAACTGCCGCATCTGGTTCATCACCAGCGTGGTCAGGCCGAGCAGGTAGAGCAGCGGGATGCGGCTCGGCGGAGCGGCGGCGGTGAAGACTGCCAGCGGAATCGCCGCGGCCCGCACGAAACAGAGCAGTTCCATCGCGGTGATCACCTTGCGGTCGAAGGGGGTGATCCGCCGGGTGTAGCGATAATTGAGGGTCAGCGAACTGGCGTTCTCGAGCGTCCACTGCCGCAGTTTGGGGTGGAGAAATGTCAGCGGTGAGAGCAGGAACCGCAGGAAGACCATCACCGGATAGGCCAGCATCAGGGCGAAGTAGCCCAGGCCGCTTGCGAGATTGCCCGCTTCGAGCACGTTGGCGACATACTCCGGGTCTTCCGGGGTTCCATACATCCGCTGGCTGTGGTGGTCGCGGTGGTGGCGGGTGAAGAAGGGCGAGGGCGTGAGCGTGAACGTGCCCACCAGCAGGTTCCACGCCACCTTGAACGACCGCATCTCGTGATGGCCAAGATGGCAGACCTCGTGGATCAGCGAGCCGAGCCGGTAGAGCCAGAAGACCGCCATCGGGAAGGCGGCGATCTGCCACCAGGATCCCAGGGGTGCCATCAGGTAGACCGAGGCCGAGCCGTAGGCCAGCACGAGACTGAAAAGGAAGTCGGCCCAGTAGCGGATCGGGGAGACGCGGAAGAAATCGATCCCGCCTGTGCGGATCGCTTCGCGGGCCTCACGAACCCACGCCGGCACCGTCGCGGCCCGTTCACCCGCAGCGATGGCGGCCGCCCCCGCGTCCTGCGGGTCAGAGAGGGCGTGATACCCCTGCGGCAGCGTTGCCATGCGGCTGTCCTTGTCGCGGTGGAGGTGCAGGTCGAAAAGCCGACCACTGATCGGGCAATTCCGATCAGCGGCAGCCTAGTCGACCCGCGAAAGCAGACCAGATTCGAGCCTCGGCGCGAAGGGGTGGAGCACCGGAAAAACCCGCAAAACCCGACGATTCGCAGCCTCGACCGCGCCGCCGGCCGGCCGGCAGCCACCCCGTGTCAGCTGATCAGGGCCTTCATCTCCCGCACCGCCTCGCGCAAGCCGACCAGCACCGCCCGCGAGACGATCGAGTGGCCAATATTCAGCTCGCCCATGCCCTCCAAACGGGCCACGTCCACCACGTTGCGATAGGTCAGCCCGTGGCCGGCCGCCAGTGCTAGCCCGGCTCTTCGGGTGTGGTCGGCGGCCTTGCCGAGCGTCACGAGCTGCTCCCGGCGGGCCGGCCCCTCGGCGGCGTTGGCGTAGCAGCCGGTGTGGAGTTCGACCGCCTCCACGCCGAGATCGGCCGCGACATCGATCTGCTCCGCCGTCGGATCGACAAACAACGACACCGCGATACCCGCCTCCTGCAGCCGACCCACCACCTCGCTGAGCCTTGCATGGTGACCGACGCAGTCGAGGCCGCCCTCGGTGGTCACCTCCTCGCGACGTTCCGGCACGAGGGTCACCTGGTCTGGCCGCGTCCGGCAGGCGATCTCGACCATCTCCTCGGCGATCGACGCCTCCAGGTTGAGCTTCACCTGCACGGTCCTGCGGAGCAGTTCAAGGTCGCGGTCCTGAATGTGCCGTCGGTCCTCGCGGAGGTGGACCGTAATCGCATCGGCACCACCGAGTTCGGCGAGCGCCGCGGCCCACACCGGATCCGGCTCCACGGTCCGCCGTGCCTGGCGAATCGTGGCCACATGATCGATGTTGACCCCGAGTGTGGCCATGGGCGGCAGCGTCAAGACCCACCTTCGAGGATCACGATCTGGTTGCCGCGGGGGGTCCGCACCTGCAACAGCACACCATCGGCGAGCGACTCGCCGGCGAGGGCCTGCTCAAACTCCGCCACGCTCGCAACCGGCGTGCGGCCGACCTTGCGGATCAGCACGCCGCTGGAGAGCCCGGCCGCGGCCGCTACCGAGCCGGGATCGACGCGGTCGATTACCACGCCCTCGAAGCCGGCATAGACGTTGCGGGCCGCGGCATCCTGTTCGCGGACCGCGAGGCCCAGCGTGGCGTCGTAGAAACCTTCCCCGCCCGAGGCGGCCGCCCGGGGCCCGGCCGGCCGCCGGGCCGCGAGCCGATCGGGCATTCGCTTCACCGACACCTCGAGTTTCACCCGCTTCCCGTCGCGGATCACCTCGAGGGTGTGGGTTTGATCCATCTCCGATCGCTCGACGACCTCCTGGAGGGTCCGCGGGCCGTCGACCGGCTTGCCGTCAAAGCCGACGACGACGTCGAGTTCCTTGACACCACCCTGGGCAGCCGGCGAGTCGGGCAGCACTTCGGTGACCAGCACGCCCTTCTTCGACGGCACGCCGAGCCGCGAGGCAATCTCGCTGGAGAGCTGGCTGATCGTGACGCCCATGTAGCCTCGCTCCACCGCGCCGTTGGCGATCAGCTGGCCGCTGACCCACTTCACCTGGTTGGCCGGGATTGCGAAACCGATCCCCTGGTAGCCGCCGTTGCTCGAGGCGATGGCGGTGTTGATACCGACGACCTCGCCGCGGAGATTGACCAGCGGCCCGCCGGAATTGCCCGGATTGATGGCGGCATCGGTCTGCAGGAACTTCGAGCGGCGGATCGAGCCGAGTTCGCGTCCCTTACCGCTGATGATCCCGGCGCTGACGGTGGTTTCGAGCTCGAAGGGATTGCCGATCGCGATCACCCAGTCACCGATCTCCAGTTCGTCGGAGTTGCCGATGGTCGCCGCGGGCAGGTCGGCCGCCCCTTCGAGCATCACCACGGCAAGGTCGCTGTCTGGATCGGTCTTGATTTCAGCCGCCTCAAACTCCCGGCCGTCGGAGAGTTCGACCACGACCGAATCGGCACCCTGCACGACATGGTTGTTGGTCAGCACGATGCCCGCCGCATCGACGATCACCCCGGACCCGACACCGCCACGCCGCGGCGGCATCGGCCCGCGAAACTCGAAGCCTTCCGGCATCTGGTCGCCGAAGAAGTCCTCGAAGGGGGTGCCCTCGAAAGGGTTGCGTCCGCGGCCACGCTCGACGCCAACCGGCCGGGCCTTCATCTCGCTGCGGACGACCACCACGCTCGGCGTCGCGATCTTGGCAGCATGCCGGAAGGCCCGCGAGAGCGAGTTGGCATGCTCCAGCGCCGTGGCGGCGGCAGGATCGGCCGCAGGCTCTTCTCCGCGGAGCAGCGGCGAGGCGGTGACGCCCAGACCCGCCGCCACCACTACGGCGAGGGCCACCACCGGCAGCAGCCGGCCTGTGCGGGGTGAATCATCAAATTGAGCGGGTGTGTCATTCTTCGGCATCGGGTATCGCCTCCTCCGTTACGAGCTTGCAAACGTTTCCGCCGTCCTGTGATTCTCGCCAGCTGCGGCCCACAGCCGCCAGCGGCCGGGTGACCGCCACGGCTGCGGGGGAATTGTGCCGGCTGTCGATGTATCCTAGGCGCGAGCCTCACCGAATGACTACGCCGGCCGTGGCCGGATGGTTCGCCGGGGTGAGAAATTGAAATTCCCGCAGCGCCACGCCCAGGCGGGCCTGTCACCTCCGCCGAGCCGCCCAGGCGGCGGCCCGTGCGGCTGATGCTAAACTGAGGACTCGACGCGATACTGAAACGACGCGGTGTACGGGCTGCTCCACGTCTTCCCGCCCTTGGCTCGGCCGAGCCCTCTGCCCACCGATAAACCGGTGTGAATCTGCATGAAAGCCGATGCGACCGATTCTGCGACCGCCAGTCTGGAGGAATGCGAGCGGCGGATCGGCTACCGTTTTCGCGATCGGGCGTTGCTGCAGGCTGCGGTGACCCATGCCTCGGGGGCGGAAAGCCGGCTCGCCTCCAACGAGCGACTGGAGTTTCTCGGCGACGCGATTCTCGGGTTTGTCGTCTGCGAGAAGCTCTTCAGGCTCTTTCCCGATTCGCTCGAGGGGGATCTGACGCGGATCAAGTCGGCGGTCGTCAGTCGGGAAACCTGCAGCCGCATCAGCAGCGAGCTGCGGCTCGTCGAGTTTCTCGTCGTCGGCAAGGGCCTTTCGGGCAGCCAGCCCGTGCCCAATTCGGTGCTTTCCGACCTCTTTGAGTCACTGGTGGCGGCGGTTTACATCGACGGCGGGATCGAGCCGGCCCGGCGGCTGATCGAGCGGTTCATGGAGCAGGAGATCGTGAACGTCGCCGCCGGCACTCACGGCCTGAACCACAAGTCGATTCTGCAGCAGGTCTCGCAGCGGGAGCTTGGCGTGACGCCGACCTACGAGGTGGTCGGCGAGCAGGGCCCCGATCACGACAAACTCTTTCACGTGGCGGCCCAGGTCGGTGCGATCCGCTACCCGCCAGCCACCGGCCGCAACAAGAAGGAGGCCGAGCAGCGGGCAGCCTGCAAGGCGCTGGTCAAGCTCGGCCACCTCAGCGAGGACCCCGACGCTTCCGCCGAGCCTGCCGACGACGCACGCGACGTCTGACTCGGCCGGGCCGAAAGATCACTTCAGCGGCCGCAGCCCCCGCTGAGTCCGACCGCGATTCAAAGCGGTCCAGGCCGCGGGATCGCGTCGAAAGAGGCGGGTCAGCTGCGAGGACGTGATGCCCAGCCGCCTCGCGGCATCGGCCATTGCCCAGCCCTCCGCCCCGAGCCGGTCGAGGGCCTCGGCAAGCATCGCCGGGTAGTCGTCGTGGTCGGGTGCGATCGCAAGACGCTCGCCGACGAGCCGCCGCAGCCAGCGATCTGAGGGAGTCTCCGCGGGCTCCTGGCGGTGTTCGAGGGCCAGCCGCAATCTCAACCGCCGCAGGGCCACCCGCCGGTTCTCGGCGAGGCTGCGTCGCTCGGAGGCTTCGGCGGCGAGGCCGGTCGGCTCGTGTTCGAGCACAACCGCGGTTTCAACCTTGTTGCGTCGCTGCCCGCCGGGGCCGCCGCGGCGGGTGTGCCGCTCGCGGCACGCTGCCAACAGGTCTTCGGCGGGCAGGGCGGCTGGGTGCATGCGGGCAGTTGCCGCGGTGGGGCTGGCGTTCTCGTCGATCAGCATGTGAAGCGTAGCCCAGGCGGCCCGGCCGGGTCGTGATCAATTTTGGGCGACGAGGGGCCTTTGCACGATTTCCACGCCGAGAGCTTTCGCCGCTGCGATGCAAAGAACAGACTGAAAACCGCAATCAACGCTCACGCAATCATCGCTCACGCGCGAGGCGGCGTGCTGGTCGTCGAGCTGGTCGACGTCGATTGATCGGTGCCTCGTCGCCCCGCAGAGGACTGCCCCATGCCAACCTTCCTGCGACAGATCGTTGTGTCGATCCTCTTCGGAGGGCTGCTCCTGCCGCAGGCGAGCGAAAGTGCCCAACAGGATTCAGCCGGATGGACGCCTCAGCTGTGGTCGGGGCCGCCGATCCCCGCCGATGTCACGGCGATCCCCTTCGCGGCCGGCCTCGAGCATCGCACCATCCACCGGCCCGGGGAGAGCGACGACAAGTTCCTCCACGGTGCCGCGATCATCGATCACGACGGGGTGATGTATGCCAACTGGGCCAACAGCCCGACCGACGAAAACGGGCCGCACGAAACGCTGCGGGGCCGGCGGTCGCTGGACGCGGGCAAGACATGGTCGGCCCTCGAGCTTGTAGCGCCGGGTTTCAAGGGCAACGAATGCCACAGCCACGGCGTCTACCTCGCCCACGAGGGCGAGCTGTGGACATTCTGCGCGCGGTTTGACGGCTCGAAGCACAAGTTCCCGGGCCTCACGGCCGAGGCCTTCGTGCTCAACGAGAAAACGGACCGGTGGGAATCGCGAGGCATCGTGATGGACAATTGCTGGCCCTACGACGAGCCGGTCCGCATGGGCAACGGCAATTGGGTCACCGGCGGCCAGGACAAGCAGGGTCTGCCGGTGATCGCGATCAGTCAGGGCGACGACCTTGCAGAGAAGTGGCAGACCGTCCCGCTCCCCTACGACCCGGCCCTCGAGCCCAACTACGCCGAGACGACGGTCTGGGCCGAGGGGGAGCATGTCATCGCGGTGATCCGCGGCGGGGGCGATGTCGCGTGGGTCTCGATCAGCGATGACTTCGGCAGGACATGGACGAGGGCCGTGCGGAGCAACTACCCCATGCCGCGATCGAAGGCCTACCTCGGCAAGCTGAGCACCGGCCAGCTCTACGTCGTGTCGAACCTGAAGAACCGCGACACGCTCGTCGTGTCGGTGGGCAGGCCCAGCGCGAAGACGCTCTCATCGATGTGGCGGATCCGGCATGGCAAGTCGGAGCCGCCGCGTTTCCCGGGCAAGGCCAAGAGCAAGCAATGGTCGTACCCCTATGCCCACGAGCACGATGGCAAGCTCTTCATTGTCTACTCCATCGGCAAGGAAGACTGCGGGTTGTCGGTCGTGCCGGTCGCGTCATTGCGGACCACGCCCGCTCAGGGAGATTGACCGTGACCGCCGCCGGCTTTTCGGGTGGCGTGCGGGCCGAAATGGCTCGGTAACGGAACGATTGCGATCAGCGGCTCGCGACCAAGGGATTATCCACACCGCCGGATTTCATCGCCAGTCCGCTGCATCGCTTGGTTCGGCCTGCTCGGGCTTTCACTCGCGGCTCTGCCACACAGCAGCGTCACGGTTTCCCTGGACCACGGCCAACACCTCCAGACGATCTGCGTGCACACGGTAATAGACGACATAGGTGAAGCGCCGCAGTCGCGCCGCCCGCACGTTCTGCCAGACGATGCCATGTATCTCGGGCATACCTGAAATCCGAAGCAGAACATCTTGAACTTGAATCAAGAAGGCCTGCCCCAAGCCAGGTCGCAGTGCGTCGAAGTACCCAATCGCCTCGGCCGCGTCCTTCGTAGCCTCCGGACGCAGGACGACGGGCAAACTCATGAACTCCTCGACAATCGCGCCAGCACCGTCTCCCAAGGTTCAGCGGCCCCAGGATTGGCATCAGCGGCTGCAATTCGCCGCTCTAATTCTTGAATATGCCAGTCGGGAGGTGTGTATGGCGCATCGTCGGGAAGGCTGTCCCAGATCAGACCAATCAACTCCACCCGCTGCTGCGCGTTGAGGCGGTCGATGCCAAATTGGGATAATGTCAGGCTCATTGATGATGTCCTCCGCAGTTGGAAGAAGCCGACGATCATCATACCGGGCGGCAACCACACGAGGAAGTCAGCGTAGTGGCCGGACCTGCAGTTCAGCGCCGTGGCGGGAGGTCCTTCGTTCGCAGGAATGCGTTCAGGCTGCTTCTTGATGGCTTGACGGTCACGGCAGCCCGCGGTCTGGGCGTTGCCCGCACGCTCACCGGCACCGGCACCGGCCCTTTGGCCTCAGGCGTCTTTCGTGAACTCCTCGTAGGCCTTCACGAAGGCCGACTTGGCCCGGTTGAACATCGGCCCGAGTGACTCGGCGAGTTCCTTGCCCTTGGCGACGGCCGCCTTGCGATGCTCGTCGAGGGCCTCGCGGAAGGCCGCCTCGATCTTGTCCCGCTGGCCGCGGGCCGCCTCGAGGGTCTGTTGGCGGGCCTGGTCGAGCTCCGCGCGGACACGGTCCGCGGCGGCGGTCGCCTCCTGTTTGGCCTGCTCCGGCACGTCGGCCAGCGTCGCCACCGACTCCTTGACCGCCTCGACAGCCGCAGCCGCCTTCCGCTTCTGGGCATCGACCTCCTCGGCGACGGTGGCGGCCGTGGCGTTGGCCGAGTGCTCCAGGGCGGTCGCCGCCGCTTCCCAGCGGTCAAGCAGTTCATCGATCGAGGTGCGGATTTCTTTGACGGTCGGCATGGCAGACTCCTGTGGCGAGTGAATGGCATCGAAGGATAACCCGGCCGATGGCACTTCCTCAACCATCACCGCGGCAATGGGCGGCTCATGAGCGGCGTGTTCCCGTCGCCCGGGTCTGAAACACGCTGTCGTGAGGATGTCCGGCTTCCCCCTGCGACGTGGCGTTTTTCTTGCCGTCGGCCAGGAGGCTGCCGGCGTTCTTGTGATCGGGTGGAGTTTGCTACGCTCAAATGAGCTGCGTGAGCCGCACCAAAGCCAAGAGCCCAACGCCAGGGGTTGCCATGATGTCGATCAGTTTTTTTGTGCGTGTTTCCTGGCCGCTTTTCACCGCGGGCCTGATTGCCCTGCTCGTGGCGGGCCGGCCCGCGGCGGCCGAACCGCTGGCCGAAACGGTCGAGCTTGGCCGGCTGCTCGTCGAGCAGACTTCCACCCACCCACTCACCCGCGATTACGTCGGGGCGGCTCTCAATTGCACCTCCTGCCACCTCGACAACGGCACCCATCCGACCGCGGCGAGCTTTCTGGAGGTGGCCACCGCCTATCCGGCCTGGGCGCCGCGGGAGGGCCGGGTGATCACGCTGGAGGATCGCGTGCTCAACTGCTTCATGCGAAGCTGCAACGGCGTTCGGCCGCCGCAGGGGGGCGAGGCGGCGGTGGCGATTCTCGCCTACATCACATCGCTTTCGCAGGGCCGGCCGATGGCGATGAATCCCGAGAGCCCCCACGGTCCGCGGCGGGTGCCGGGCTTGCAGATTCAGCCGGCGACGGCGAGCGTGGAGCGGGGCAGGGAGGTCTACGAGGCCAGGTGTGCCGACTGCCATGCGGTCAACGGCGACGGCACCGATGAGGGGCCGCCGGTGTGGGGCCCGCGGTCGTTCAACACCGGGGCGGGCCTCTCGAAGGTGGCGAACCTCGCCGCCTGGCTCAAGCTGGCAATGCCGCTGGAGGATGCCGACCTCTCCGACCGCGAGGCGCTCGATGTGGCGGCCTACGTCAACAGCCATCCCCGACCTGACTTCAAACTCGAGGACCACCTGCCGCCGCCGGAGGGGATGGGCGTCTACAACGGCCTGCGGTGAGCGGCTTCGGGATTCGGGAGAGATCATGCAGGCGACACAATTTCTGATGCTGCTGGTCTTTGCCGGCCAGGTGGTGAGCGAGGAAGCCCTGCGGCCGCTGGTGGAGTTCACCGGCCCCGAGGCTGACAAGCGGTGGCAGGCGGTCAATGATCGGGTGATGGGCGGAGTCTCGGACGGCCGCTTCAGGATCACCGATGAGGGAAGGCTCGAGTTTTTCGGCAGGCTGTCGTTGGAAAATAACGGCGGCTTCGCGTCGATCCGGACCAGGCCGGCGAACCTCGGTCTGCGAACTGGCGACACGTTCGTCGTTCGGGTCAGAGGTGACGGCCGGCAGTATTTTCTCAATCTCTACACCAAGAGCCGGCGGCGGGCGTTTTCGTATCGGGCGGCGTTGCCGACGGTCAGGGGGCAGTGGACGGAGGTGCGTGTGCCGCTGGCCGACTTCATTCCCACGGCCTTCGGGCGGCGGGTGCAGGGCATGGGCCCGGTCGAGCCGGGCGAGGTCAACGCCCTGGGCTTCATGCTCAGCGACAAGCAGCCCGGACCGTTCGAACTGCAAGTGGCATGGGTCAAGGTCACCGGGCCGACCGACGAGCCGTCGCGGTAGGATCGCTGCGCGCCGTGCGGTGCAGTTCCTCTACTACGCATTGATTTTTGGCCGAACGTCGTCCTTTTGATTGCTGCAACGCCAAGGCATTGTCCCATGCAATGAAATCCTCTGTCAGTCTGCCGTTAAAGCGAAATCGCCAAGACCAAAATCGTTTGCTTCAGACCACTTTGTCATCAAGCCGCAGCTGGCGACTGAAAAAAAAACACCTCACTTCTGTCTGGTGGCGAATGTCCATCGGCAGCCGAAGGCAGGCAGCCCGGTTGAGGCCGGTCCGGGCTCAAAGTCGCATTTTTTGTCGCGTTCCGCTTCAGTTGCTCGCTTTTTGCACTTCGCTTTTCGAGAGGAGGCCGGCCGTGACCTCCGGCACGCCCACCGTCGCAGATTGGGCAACCGCTTCAGACTCAGGCCCGGTAGATCAAGAAGGAACATCAGGGTTGACCGTGATCCGGCGGTCCTTCCGCGGAGCATCGCGATTCACAACCCCCATGTTGTCAGGACAGCCTCCGGCTCATGCCCCTGAGTCGCCCGCCAATCCGCCCACGCAATCAGCTCCCGAGCGGCGTCGGTGCAGAGTCTATGGGGCTGTGGGGTTATCCTCACGCGACCCAGATCCAGCCGATCGGCGTCCCAGCAGGCCTGCAAGGTCGCGTCACCGTCCGTGTGGCCGTCGGTGTGCACCAGCGGCACACGTGCCCCGTTTCTGCGGCCGCCAAACCCAGCCGACCCCCTTTTTCGGCGGGGCCGCTCGCCGTATCGTATGAGGGCTTTTCGCCGGCATTTTCCCCGCCGCCAGGGGCCAGTTCCCGCACGCATGCGATACACCTCGAGCATCACCGCCGGCGCCCTCAAACTGCCCCAGAGCCGGGCGGCGGCCCGCGTGCTCTTCCGCGGCGGCGGCGAGAAAGCCTGGCGGGCGGCCATCGACAAAGACAATTGTTTCCAGGCCAAGAGCCCCGCGACCCGCCGCAGCCTGGCCAAGCTCATCCGCCGCCGGCTCGCCAGCCTGCCGCCCGCGCTTCTCAAACTCGTCCGCGACGGCTCCCACCGCGAAGCCACCCAGGCCTGCCTGGCCGGTGCCGTGATCGATAGCCCGCTCTTGGGCGACTTTCTCGATCTCGCCCTCCGCCCCCTCTACCGCACCTTCAAGACCGCGTTGCCCCGCACCGCCTGGGACGACTACCTCGAGGCCTGCCACGGCCGCGACCCCGACATGCCCCGGTGGACGGCCGCCACCAGCGGCCGCCTGCGATCGAGCGTGTTTCAGGCCCTTGCCGAGGCAGGCTACCTCGATTCCACCGCCAGCCGCAGCCTCCAGGCTGTTCACATCCTGGCTGCCGTCGCCCGTCCCCTGGCCGACCACGGAGCCCCGGGCCGCTACGCCCTCCGCTGCATGGAGGTGGCCTCGTGAGCGATGCCCTCATCGAGCGGATGAACCGCCTGCTTCCCACTCTGACCGCCGAGGATTTCCTCTCCGCCTCGGGCGTGGGCAACGAGATTCCCTACCACGTCTTCGAGTATCCGGCCGACCAGGAGCTGCTCGTCCGCCAGCAGATCGACTTCCTGCTCGACCGCATTCCCAAGGCCCGCCCCGGCACCCGCGTGGCCGGCATCAATCTGTTTGATTTTGTCGTCGAGCATCTCCGCGGCCGCAACCTGCTCGAGCGGTCGTTCGAGATGGAACGCAAGCAGGGCCGCGACCCCCTCCACCGCCATCTCACCACGCTCCTCCACCCCGACAAGATCGCCCCGCTGCTCGCCGGGCAGATTCCCGCCGGCCAGACCGACCTCGTGCTCATCCACGGCGTCGGCTCGGCCTGGCCCTTGCTCCGGGCGAGCGGCGTGCTCAACAGCCTCCACAGACACACCGGCCACACGCCCGTCGTGATGTTCTATCCCGGCGTCTACGACCAGACGGCCTTCCGCCTGTTCGGCAAGGTCCGCGACAAGGACAAGCAAGACAACTACTACCGTGCCTT
>CAZRKH010000105.1:0-30335 GCA_964600785.1 uncultured Chitinophagaceae bacterium | reverse complement strand
CAACCGGCCCAGCCGGCACGACGCCGGCTGTCTGTGAAGCCGCCGGGCCAGGATGGCCCGCTCGGCGCGAAAAACCAGCCCCGCAACCGCTCGCCGTTTGCCCAGCCGCCGCAGACCTCCAAGCGGGCGGGTGGCGGCCGCTGGAACGGGTTTGCCGTGAGACGGGCTCTTTTCTACTCTCCGCCGACCATGGACTACCGGATCCATCGACCTGACTGCCGCTGCGGCTCGACGGGGAAGCCCCTCGCCCCGGGCGAGCGTTTCTATTCGTCGCTGGTGCGTCGCGAGGGAAAAATCGAGCGTCTCGACATCGCCACCGATGCCTGGGCCGGACCGCCGATTGGATCACTCGCCTGGTGGCGGTCGACGATGCCGGCGGCCGAGGCGACCGCCACGCTCGCCCCGGCAGAAGTGCTCCTCGACGTGCTCGAGCAGCTGGCAGACTCCGCGGCCGACGAGGAGCGGTCGCTGCGGTATCTTCTGGCGCTGGTGCTTGTCCGTCGTCGGGTGCTCCGCATCATCGACGAAGATCTCGCGCCGTCAGGTGACAGCCCGGCCCTGCTGGGCCTTCATTGCCGACGCCGCTCCTGCGACTACCGGGTGGCGATCGCCCCACCGCCGGCCGCCACCGCCGCCGCGGTGCAGCAGCGGCTCTTGGATCTGCTGTGGTCGGGTGAACAGGAGGCCGCCTGATGGCCCATACCCCGCACCCGCCGGCCGGGCCCCCTGTCCCGCTCAAGGCGGCCGCCTTGGCGGCGGTCCTCGTGGCCGTGGCGGCCAGCGGGGCCAGCTGCCCGCAGTATCTTCGTGGCTACCAATACGGCACGCTCCCGCTGCCCCGCGCTCTGCCGGCCCAGCCCACCCTCGGGCAGATCATCGAGGCGGTCCACGACAACACCCGGCGGGTGCGAACCTACATGGCCCCCCAGGCGACCCTCGCCGTGCCCGGGGTTCCCAAGCTCTCCGCGCAGATCGCCTGCGAGCCGCCGCGTCGGTTCCGGCTGCGGGCCCAAACCTCCGTGACCGGCAACGAACTCGACCTCGGCAGCAACGACGAACTCTTCTGGCTCTGGGTCCGCAGGCACGAGCCGCCGGTGCTGCTCTTCTGCCGCCACGACCGCTACGCCGAGTCCGACGCCCGCCGGCTTCTGCCGCTGAAGGCCGACTGGCTGCCGGAACTTCTCGGGCTTGTCGAGTTCAGCCCCGACGACCGGCACGAAGGACCCTTTCAGCTTCCCGACGGTCGGATCGAGATCCGCAGCCGGGTGGCCGCCCCCGACGGCGAGTTGGTGCGGTCGACGCTCCTCGACGGCACCACCGGACTGGTGCTCGAGCAGCACCTCTTCGCCCCTTCCGGCGAGCGGCTCGCAAGCGTCCGCACCAGCCGGCACCGGGTCGACCCCGGTTCGTCAGCGGCCCTGCCGAGGGTGGTGGAGGTCTCCTGGCCGTCAGCGGGAATTGAGTTTCGGCTCGATATCGCCTCGATCTCGACCAACCAGCCCGGCGGCGATCCCGGCCTCCTCTGGCAGATGCCGGCCTACGAAGGCTACGAACCGGTCGATCTTGCCGATCCGTCAGTCGGGTTCGCACCGCCGGCCCGCTGAATCACAGGGTCGCTCTCGGCGGACATACTCCGCTCCGGGTCGTGGAGCCGCACCGCGGTCGGCCCACGAAGCTTCGCCCGTGCCCGCGAGAGGGCCGGGCCCACCGAGTTGATCGGCATGCCGGTGATGCGGCTGATTTCGCCGTAGCTGCGAGCCTCGAGGTGGTAGAGCTTCACCAGGCGGGCCTCGTCAGGCTCGAGTGACGAGAGCAGGCGGGCGACCTCCTCGCGGTCGTCCACCTGTCGGGCGTCACCTTCGGTGGCCGGCTCGATCGGCTGCGGGGCCACCAGCCGATGACGGGCCCGCACGCGGCGGATCACAAGCCGGCGGGCGACCACTGCAAGATAGGCGGCAAAACTGGCCCGCCCTTCGTAGCGTGCCAGCACCGCAGCGTCGGCACGAAGCAGTTCCACAAAGACGTCGGCCGCCATGTCCTCGCAGTCTTCGGGGGTCGTGGCCAGGCCCAGCCGGTCGGCCGTCCGCCGAACCACCGCCCGCACGAGCCTCGCATACCGCTGCACGAACATGTCCCAGGCCCGTTCGCGGGAAAGGCTGCTCGCTCCGCCCCGGCAGGCGGCGAGCAGTTCGGATTCGCTGGGGGAAGCAGTCATGGCAGCATTCGAAGGAGCGATCCGCCGCGGCCTGCAGCCGGGCCGACGGGTGGATCGCGGAGTGAATTCGCTGACAGGCCCCTGCCGATAGAAAGCATATGGTAGGCTGCCCGCCGGCACCAACGCCGAAACAGCCGGGCCTGCGATCAGCGGCGAGACGGGGTTCGTTCCCGTGGGCGTGCGTGGGTGCTGGTCGGCCCGCGGGCGTTCGTTGACAGGTCGCAGGGGGCCCCCTATTATCCCCACAGCCCTGGAATCCCCGGAAACGGGGAATCGAAGATTCGTCACTGCTCAGGAGTCTTGAGTCCATGACACACGTCGTCGCCGAACCCTGCTTTGCCTGCAAATACACCGATTGCGTGGTTGTTTGCCCCGTGGAATGTTTCTACGAAGGCGACCAGATGCTCTACATCCATCCCGACGAGTGCATCGACTGCGAGGCCTGCGTGCCGGAGTGCCCGGTGGAAGCGATCTTCCACGAGGACAACCTCCCGGAGGAGTGGAAGGCGTTCACCGAACTCAACGCCGAAATGTCGCCGCAGTGCTCGGTGATCACCGAGAAAAAAGACCCGCTCTGCTGATCGGCGACAGCCGCGTTTTGCCGACAGGTTGTGCACTCTGGCTGTGCAGTCTGCCAGTAGCCTGTGGAAGAAGTGATCCGCCGCTGGATGCGGCGGCAGCGAACCCCGAAAAACCTCGGCTTTTTTGGGGTTCGCATTCGTGGAAAAAGGCCATGGAAGGCTTTTTCCACAGACAGCTAGCGAAGATCGACGAGCCAGTAGGCACGGTCGACGAAGCTTTTCCAGCTCTCGTATTTCGGATTGCCGAGCTTGATCGAGAGGAGCGGGTTTCGCTTCGGCCGCACCGGCTGTTGGAAGAGCTGCATCCGAGCCTCATGCGGCGTGCGACCTCCTTTGCGGACGTTGCAGGCCACGCAGGCGCAGACGATGTTCTCCCAACTCGTCGTACCGCCCCGGCTGCGGGGCACCACGTGGTCGAGCGAAAGTTCGCTCGTCGGAAAGTGATTCCCGCAGTATTGGCAGCGATTGCCGTCGCGGGCGAACACATTGCGACGATTGAACCGCAGGCCAAGCTTCGGCATTCTGTCGCAGGTCACCAACCGGATCACCCGCGGAGCCTGGAGTTCGTAGCCGACAGCCCGGATCCAGTCTTCCTCGGGGCCGCGGCATTCCGCTCGCAACGCCGAAAGCTCCCTCCAGGAGTCGAGCGAATAGGCGGCAAACTGCCCCTCCTCCACATCGACGACCTCGGCGAGCCTGCGAAACAAGAGGCCGATCGCCCGCCGCACATTGACGACGTGAACGGCCACGAACGACCGGTTGAGCACCAGCACGCTCAGCCCGAGCGTGGAACTCGACGGCGAAGGGGCAAGCGGTGTGAGGGTGGCGGCACAGCTCGACATGACTCGGCGAACGCTTGCATTCGGGGAAACAACGATTCACGGACGCAAAAACGATTCACGGACGCAAAACAGATGCACGCAACGATCGATCGGCCCTTGAGTCTATCCGGCGGTCATCGATCCTGCCAAATCGTGCAGCCCGCAGACTTGCCACGCTTGTCGGTGGCGATCAGACTGCAGAGGTTCGCTGCAGGCGCCACGCGGCTACCGCGCGAGGCCACCCCTGCGGCCCTCGCACACTCGGCACACACCTGACACACACCCTGAAGTTGCACGCCCCGAACAGGATCGTCACAATTCAGAGTGTGAGACGCGGGCGACATGGCCCACGCCCTCACGGCATCATCATTCGGCTGATTTGTCCTTCCCCACTCCGGAGACCTTCATGCTTCATTACTCGTGCGACCTGTGCAAACGACCCATCGATGTCTGCTGCGAGCCACGCCACGTTGTGAAGATTGATGTCTATCGGGCCGTGGAGGACTGCGACGACTGCTGCGACGATCCTGGCGACCTTGACCATCTCGACGACGTGCAGGAACTGCTGCAACGGATCGACGAGCAGGATCTCTCGATGCTCGAGGAGGAGGTCTGCCGCACGATGCGATACGACCTCTGCGACGACTGCCGTCGGCGGTTTTTGAAGAACCCGCTCGGCGGCAAGACGGCGAAGCACTTCGACTTCAGCAACAACTGAATAGAAGCGAGCCCGCCACAATGCCCGCTCCACCGCTTGCCATCGCCTCGATCCCCGGGGATGGAACCGGCCCCGAGGTGACCCGAGAGGCGATGAAGGTCCTCGAGGCCGTCTCCCGCCTCGAGCAGTTCGACTACGACGTCGAGACGCTCGACTGGGGTGGCGAGCGTTACCTCGCCAGCGGTGAGATCATTCCCGCAGGCGGCCTCGACCTGCTGCGTGGCAAGGATGCCATCTTTCTCGGTGCGATCGGCCACCCCGACGTGCCGCCGGGCGTGCTCGAGAAGGGCCTCCTGCTGGAACTGCGATTCAAGCTCGACCAGTACATCAACCTGCGGCCGGTCAAGCTCCTGCCCGGCGTGGAGACGCCGCTGGCCGGCCGCGGCCCGGGTGACATCGATTTTGTGGTGGTCCGGGAGAACACCGAGGATCTCTACTGTGGGGTGGGGGGCTATCTCAAGAAGGGCACGCCCGACGAGGTGGCCGTGCAGCAGGCGGTCTACACCCGCAAGGGCACCGAGCGGTGCCTCCGCTGGGCCTTCGACTACACCCGCCGTCGCAACAGCCCCAAGAAAACGCTGACCCTCGTGGCCAAGACGAACGTCCTGACCTACGGCCACGACCTGTGGTGGCGGTGCTTTCAGGAGGTGGCCGCGGACTATCCCGACGTCAAGGCCGACTACAACCACGTCGACGCCTGCTGCATGTGGATGGTGAAAAACCCCGATTTCTACGACGTGATCGTGACCACCAACATGTTCGGCGACATCATCACCGACCTTGCCGGGATTCTGCAGGGGGGCATGGGCGTGGCCGCCGGCGGCAACCTCAACCCCGATCCCGGCGGTGTGAGCATGTTTGAGCCGATGGGCGGCAGCGCCCCGAAGTACACCGGCACCGACCAGATCAACCCGATCGCCGCGATCAATGCGATGGCGATGCTCCTGGAGCACTCCGGCCAGCCGGCGGCGGCGGCGAGAATCGAGCAGGCGGTGGCCCGGGTGACCGGCACGAAGATGGCCAGCCAGGCGGCCGGCCGCATGGGCCAAGGCACCGCCGCGGTGGGTGACTTGGTGGTCGAGGCGCTCGGCTGAGCCAGGCGGCTCTTTTCTGCTGCCGCTCAGTCGAGGCGGATGCGGCGGCCCTCGAGTTCGCTGGCGGAAGCGGCGGCGGCCACCCGCATCGCGAAGAGCGTCTCGTCGAGGCCGGAGACATGCCTGACGAGGCTTGTGACCATGCGGTGGAACTGGGCGAGCATCGTCTCGCCGACGGGCCGGTCGCTCTCGAGTGATTCCAGATGCCGGCCGGCGGTGTCGAACCAGACCAGCGAGGCCGGCGGGTCGAGAAAGGCGATGCCCTGCTCGCAGGCCACCTGCAGGGCCGCCGGAGTGCGGAAGGATGCGGCCTCCTCCCACTGCTCGGGCATGTAGTAGCCGCAGCTGATCTGGGCGAGCACGCCGTTGCCGGCAGCGGCCTCTCCCGAAAAATCGAGACTCATCATGCGGTAATCGTCAAGGGGCGTCCCGGGCGAGACCGCATGGCGAACCGCGACCACGCTGGAGGGGCGGTCATCGGCGACGTAGCAGCACCAGTCAACCAGTTCCATCAGGTCGCGACACTCGCCGGCCCGGTCCCGCGGCGGGGTGCCGGCGGCGGCCCGCCCGGCAGCCACGCGACGGTGGCAAAAGAGCATCCGCGGCCTGCCCAGCCGGGTGGCGATCAGCTCCTTCAGCCGCACGGTGGCCGGCACGTGCCGCCGCGGCAGTTCGGCCATGAAGGCGATGCCGGCCGCATCGATCCGCTCCCGCAGCATCGCCGCCTCCTCTCCTTCCAGCGGGAAGGAGATCGCCGAGTAGACCGCCTTGCCGTGCTCGCAGGCGGCCAAAAGCGGCGTGATCCCATACCACTGATCGGAAAGCGAGAGGATCACGTCGATGTCGTCGCGGGCCGCGAGCACGCGGTAGCCGTCGACCGCGGTGGTCCCCAACTGGTGGGCCGCGGCGGCGGCCCTGTGGGCCACCTGGTCGAAGACACCGCGAACCTCGAAGCGGTCGGTGAGGGTTCGCAGCGCCGGCAGATAGCGGGTCTCCCACTGGCTGCCGAGCCCCACGATTCCGGCTCTCAGCCGCATCATCCGCCGGCCTCCGCTTCGGCGGCCGCAAGGGTCGCCCGCTCGTGGCCGAGGGCCTTGTCGGCAATGTCCTTGCGGCACCAGGCACCGGGCCAGCGAATCTCGCGGATCGCGGTGTAGGCCTGCAGTTTGGCCCGCGGCAGGGTGTCTGAAGCGGCGGTCACCGCCAGCACCCGCCCTCCGTCGGTAACCACCCCCTCGGGTACAAACCGGGTGCCGGCCTGGAAGACCTCCACGCCGGGGACCTCGGCGGCCCGCTCGAGGCCCCGAATCAGCTGGCCCTTGGCAACCGGGCCGGGATAGCCCTCGGCGGCCATCACCACACTCACCGCGGCCCCTTGCCGCCAGCGGGGCGGGGCGGCCTCGTCGAGCCGACCGTCGGCGGCAGCATCGAGCAGTTCCAACAGGCTCGACTCGAGCAGGAGCATCAGCGGTTCGCATTCGGGATCGCCGAAGCGGACGTTGAACTCGAGCACCTTGGGGCCGGCGGCAGTCAGCATCAGTCCCGCGTAGAGCACACCAGTGAAGGGGGTTCGCGACCGCTTCATCGCGTGCACGGTGGGCACGAGAATCCGCTCCTCGATCTCCGCGAGCAGGCGGCTGTCGACGAAGGGGGTGGGGCAGTAGGCCCCCATGCCTCCGGTATTGGGGCCGGTGTCGCCGTCGTGAGCCGCCTTGTGGTCCTGCAGCGGCGGGAGCGTGAGAATCGTGCGGCCATCGGTGATCGCCATCACGCTCACTTCCACGCCGTCGAGCTTCTCCTCGATCAGCAGCCGACCGGCCGCCGGAGCGAGGATGGAGTCATCGGCGAGGCGGGAAATCGCATCCAGCGCCTCGCCGCGATCGCCGCACACGAACACACCTTTGCCGGCGGCAAGGCCGTCGGCCTTGATCACCAGCGGCATCTCCTCGCGAGACTCGACAAACTCTCTCGCCTCGTCAGGCGAGCGAAACTCCCGGTGGGAAGCGGTGGGCACGTCACCGCGGTGCAGGATCTTCTTGCAGAAGAGTTTGCTGCCCTCGAGGGCTGCAGCCTCGGCCGAGGGCCCGAAGATCCGCAGCCGCCGGCGGCGGAAGACGTCGACAATGCCCGCCACCAGCGGAGCCTCGGGGCCGACGACGGTCAGATCGATCCCGCGGTCCTCGACGGCCGCTGCGAGGGCCGTCGTGTCGGTCGCCGCGATCGCCAGATTGTCGCCCACCGCCGCGGTACCGGCATTGCCCGGTGCGGCGAAAACTTCCGCCCCGTCGCGGGCCAGTTTCCAGGCAAGTGCATGCTCCCGCCCACCGGAACCGACCACCAGCACCCGACGCGATTGGGTTTCTCGAGACACGGTGGCGGTTCCTCCGATGAGCCGGCGATTTCGACGGGCCGGTTCTCGAGAGGTCCGCGGCACACAGCGGCACTCTGCCCGACCCGGCGGATTGTGCGGTTCACGCGGTCCCCCTTCAAGCAGCGGTCCCCGCTCCGCCAAGAACCGCACACCACCCCCGCATTTCCCCGCCGGCCACACTGCCCGGTTGCGATCGCACAATCAAGCGAGATTGACACCCACGGAGGAGCCGATAGAGTAGGAGAGGAGTTTGTGAAAAAAATCACGAACCCCCTTGAAACCCGTGAAAAACCAGATTTTGTCGATTTGTCTGCGGTGCAGGGCGTCGGTCCTTCGGCGCACGCGCCAATCGTGCGTCCTGAGTGGGTTTCGGTCGAACCGGGGCCCGCATGGGGTGGCTGAGGCGTGGAGCCCGCCGACACCGCGGAGGTATGTCCACAGGAGCGGGTGTGATGGCTGAGCAGAAAAAGATGTCGGTCGCCGAAATCCTCGCCGCGGCCCGAGCGGAGAAGGCGGGTGGTGGGGCGCCGCCCGAGCCGAAGCCCCCGGTTGCTGAGGAACCGGCCGCCGAGGCCGCCAACACCGCAGCGGCGGAGTCGCCGGCGGCTCCGGCAGCCAAGCCAGCGTCGACGGGGCGTCCGAGCATTGCGGAAATTCTCGCGCTTGCCAGACAAAAGGGGGAGCCCGCGGCCAAGGAGAAGCCCGCGGCCAAGCCGGCCGCCAAGGCCGATGCGGCCAAGCCGGTCGCCAAGGCCGATGCGGCGAAGCCGGCCGCCAAGGCCGCCCCGAAGATGGCGGCCCTGCCCAAAGACACCGCAAGCATTCTTGCCGCGGCGAGGGCCGGGGCGAAGCCCGGTCCGGTCAGCAAGGCAGACGCCCCGCCGCGGGCCAAGCCCGCCAAGCCCGCCGCCAAACCGGCTGCCAAGGCCGCCCCGCGGCCGGTGCCCGCCAAACCGGTTCGACCGGCCGCGGCCAAGGCCGCGGCCACCGAAGACCGACGCGGCTTCCTCTCGATCGCGCTGGGGTCGTTCATGGCCGTCGGCTTCACGGCTCTGTCGGTCACCGGAGGCCTGTTCACCCTGGGCCTGGCGAGGTTCCTGTTTCCCAACGTGCTCGCCGAGCCCCCGAGTCGCTTCAAGGTCGGCTTCAAGGAGGCCTTCCCGACCGGCAAGGTGGAAACCAAGTTCGTCGCCCAATACGGCGTGTGGGTGGTCAACAGCGAGTTTCAGGGCAGCGAGCAGATCTATGCCCTCAAGACCGTCTGCACCCACCTCGGCTGCACGCCCAACTGGCTCGAGGCGGAGCAGAAGTTCAAGTGCCCCTGTCACGGCAGCGGTTTCTACAAAGACGGCATCAACTTCGAGGGGCCCGCTCCCAGGCCGCTGGAGAGATATGCGATTTCCATCTCCGACGACGGGCAGCTCCAGGTCGACAAGAGCAAGACCTTTCAGGAGGAACTCGGGCAGTGGTCCGATCCCGCCTCCTTCGTGACCGCCTGAATTTCCACATCGCAGCGAGCAGCCCGCGTCCCCCGACAGGAAACGACCCACTCAGATGGCCATCGGCGAAACCATCCGCAACTCGCAGATCTGGAAGAGCATCTTCCGCCACCCGATGCCGCTTGACCGGCGGAATCGGATCGTGGTCATGCTCACCAACTTCTTCCTCCATCTGCACCCGGTCTCGATCAAGAAGCAGGGCATCGCGCTCTCTTTCACCTGGTGCATGGGCGGGGTGACCTTCTTCCTGTTCCTCGTGGAGACGGTCACCGGCGTGCTCTTGATGTTCTACTACCGGCCCACGCTCGAATGGGCCTACAACGACATCCTCGCCCTCCGCGACGTGACGAGCCTGGGTATCCTGCGTGAACTCCACCGCTGGGGTGCCCATGCGATGGTGATCACGACCTGGCTGCACATGTATCGGGTGTTCCTCACCGGCAGTTACAAGCCGCCGCGGGAGTTCAACTGGGTTGTCGGCGTGATCCTGCTGCTGCTCACGCTCCTGCTCTCCTTCACCGGCTACCTGCTGCCCTGGGACCAGTTGGCAATCTGGGCGATCACCGTCGGTTCCAACATGGCCCGGGCCACGCCCTTGCTCGGCTACGAGGGCCCCGGGCAGCAGCTCCTGACGATTGGCGGCATCGACATGATCACCGACGGCTCCGATGCCCGCTTCGGCCTGCTCGGAGCGAGGTTCGTCGGTGAGGAAACCCTGAACCGTTTCTACGTTTTGCACTGCATCGCGATCCCTCTGGCTGTGGCGCTGCTGCTGGCGATCCACTTCTGGCGGGTTCGTAAAGACGGCGGCATCAGCGGGCCGCTCTGAGCCACCAGCACCACACCCCACGGGCCCCCGGCCATGCATTCCAACGAACTGTTCCTGCAGGATGTCTCCGGCTTCTTGGGGGGCTACTACGCGGCGATCGCGATCATCAACGGCGTGATGGCTGTGCTCCTCTGGAAGCGATACGACAGCCCCGGCTGGGCCGCCGTGTGGGCCGCTTTCGCCTCGGTGATGATGATCCTCGCCAGCCTCGCCCTGACCGGCACCGAGGGAACCGTGCCGGCCCTGCCGGATGCTGCCCGCAGCCTGGTCAACACCCTCTCCGGCCCGGTCAACTACACCGTCGGCACGACGGTCCTCTTGGTCGGCCTGTTCGTCTTCCGGCGGTTCTTCGTCAAGCCGATGGTCGCCTGGAGCCTGTTCAATGCAGCGGTCCTGCTGATGGGCCTTTCGATGGCCGACCAAAACTTCGCCCTGATCGTGATGAAGCCCGACAACGTGCCGATCGTGGGGCTTGTGTTCCTGCTCGCCTTCTTCACCTGGGTGGCCACCAAGCAGGCGGTGGTCAACGACGAACGCATCGCCCGGGGCGAACCACCGATGGAAAAACTCGCCGACGAGAAAGTCCTCGTCTGGCCCGACCTGGTCTACACCGAACTGATCTGCATGGTTGCCGTTTCATCCCTGCTTTTGGTGTGGGCCCTGTTGCTGCAGGCGCCGCTGGAGGAACCGGCGAGCAGCGTGAAAACCCCCAATCCCTCGAAGGCGCCGTGGTACTTCCTGGGGCTGCAGGAGATGCTCGTCTACTTCGACCCCTGGTATGCCGGCGTGGTCCTGCCAAGCCTCGTGATCTTCGGGCTGATGGCGATGCCCTACCTCGACTTCAACAAAAATGGGAACGGTTATTACTCGATTTCCGAGCGAAAGTTCGCCTACCTGACGTGGCAGTTCGGATTCCTCGAACTCTGGATCACGCTGATCATCCTGGGCACCTTTCTGCGGGGCCCGAACTGGAACTTTTACGGCCCCTTCGAGTACTGGAGCCCCTACAAGGTCGAGGTGCTCAACAACGTTGACCTACGGGACATGTTCTGGGTGAACTTCATGAACATGCCCCGACCGGTGGCCGCCAGCGGCAGCCCCTGGTATGTGCAGGTCGGAACGATCCTGCTGCGAGAGGCTCCCGGCCTGCTCTTGCTCGGCGGCTATCTGGTGATTCTGCCGCCGCTTTTGGCGGTCACGGTGTTTCGCCGCTACTACGCCAAGATGGGCTTCATACGATACATGGTGATGGCCAATTTGATGCTGTTGATGCTCACGCTGCCGATCAAGATGGTGCTTCGCTGGACGATGAACCTGCGGTACATCGTGAGCATCCCGGAGATCTCCCTGAACTTTTAAGTTGAACTTCCAAGCGACGCCGAGGGCAACTCATGCCTGCGACTGAACAGACCCTCTGGAACATGAAAACGCTGCACGTCGTTTTCGGCGTGTCGGCGATCGGTCTGCTTGTCGCCACCGTGGCGATGCTCACCGCCGACCACAACCGCCCCTGGAAGAAATACCAGCGGGAGTTCCGCGACCTCGAGACCTGGACCACCGCCGCCCGCGTGGCCGAGGAGGATTCGCGGGCCTTCGAGCAGCGGGCCCGCGAACTCGAACAGGGGCTCGCCGAGGCCCGACGGGCCGATCTCGAGCCGTCGCTGACTGAAGCCTTCCTTGCCGAGGTGCGAACCGTGGCGGCCGACTCCGAGGCGGCCGCGTTGGCCACCGCCGACGTGGAGCGGCTGCGCGGCGAGGAGAATCCGGAGGAACGGCTCGTGCTGCGGGGCGACCTGCTGCAGCGGCTTCGTGACATCGTCGACCGCTGCCGCTTCCGCGAGGATCTCTCTGCCGGCCAGCTCAAGCTCAGCAAGGCCGGGCTCGACAAGGCCCGGGCCGACTACGAACTCGCGGTGTCTGATGACCTGCCCGCCTCGCAGCTCGACCAATTGCTCGCCACTGCCGACGAAGTTCGCGAGCGGGTCGCCGAAGCAAGCCGCACCAGCCAGGCCGACACCACCCATCGCAAGAAACTCGAGGAACTGCTGCGGCGGATCACCGCCCCGGAGGACGATGCCGCCAAGGCCCTTGCCGACCATCGGCAGTCGCTCGAGATGATTACCAAGACCCTTGCCGACAAGGCTCCCAACATCGGCAAGAGTGTGCTCGAACTGCCGGTGCTCGACGCCTTCAACAGCCCGCTGCGGATCGATCAG
This sequence comes from uncultured Chitinophagaceae bacterium, assembly GCA_964600785.1. Taxonomy (GTDB): domain Bacteria; phylum Planctomycetota; class Planctomycetia; order Pirellulales; family UBA1268; genus M30B53. The sequence continues at coordinate 17,991 of CAZRKH010000105.1, read as the reverse complement.
ATCTGGCTCCCCAAGCTGACGTTCAACAACAATTTTCGCGACGTGGCTCGTTTCGACCGCTGCACCACCTGCCACAAGGGGATCGACAAGACCGCCGCCGGGGCCCCGACCGATCCGGCCTACCCGCAGCTCGAAACGCTCACCATCAGCCTCGCCACCCCCGAAGAGCCGCCCCTCCTCGCCGGCGAAGGCGAGACTGAAGCGTCATCGTCGAGGGTGGTCACCATCGAGGGCGACGGCAACCGCCAGCTCGAGAAGGCCTACGGCATGCAGCTCGCCGAGCGGGGGCTCTTCGACCCCGACGCGCCCACGGTGAGTGTGGTTCTGCCGGAAAGCCCGGCGGCCATCGCGGGCCTGCAGACCGGCGACGTCATCGAGTCGATCGACGGCGGACGCAGCTATGCTCGCGGCGTGGCCCTGACCGGACTCATCGAGAGCCCCGACTGGGGCCGTCCACTGGAACTGGTCGTTCGTCGCGGGGTTCCCGAGCCATATTCATCGCACCCGCGGCTCGACCTGTTCGTCGGATCGCTGAGCCCGCATCCCAAGCAGGTCTTCGGCTGCACGATCTGTCATGAAGGGCAGGGGAGTGCCACGTCGTTCAAGTGGGCTTCTCATACTCCCAACAATCCCGCCCAGGCCAGAGACTGGCACGACGAATATGGATGGTTTGACAACCACCACTGGATCTACCCGATGCTTTCGGAGCGGTTCGAGGAGTCGAGCTGCCTGAAGTGCCACCACCAGGTTGTCGATCTCGAGCCGAGCAGCCGGTTTCCCGAGCCGCCCGCTCCCAAACTGGTCAAGGGCTACCACCTGATCCGTGAGTACGGATGCTACGGCTGCCACGAAATCAACGGCTACGCCGGGGCCGACACCCGCGTCGGCCCGGACATGCGGCTTTCACCGCCCTACCACGAAGTGGCCGAGGCGCTGCTGGGTGACCCTGGCTTGGCGTCGATCGACCCGGCGGCGGCTGGCTGGGCTCGCGAAGTCCGCAGCGGCCCCGACACCAGGCAGGCCCGTGAGCGGCTGGTCGATCTGGTCGCCCGCGATGCCGAAGCCGGCGAAGACGCCAAGCTCACGCCCCGTTCCCACACGCTTGCCCCACTGCTGAAAGACCCGGAAACCCCCGGCCGCTTCCCGAAGGTCGGCCCCAGCCTGCGGTACGTGGCGAGCAAGGTCGGCTTCGACTGGCTCTACTCGTGGCTCCGCAACCCGATGGACTTCCGGCCCTCGACGAAGATGCCGCGGTTCTTCGGCCTCTGGGACCATCTTTCAGGCGCCGGGCTCGAGGAGAGCCAGCGGTATGAGCCGATCGAGATCCGCTCGATCATCGCCTACCTGCAGGCGGCCAGTGAGCCGTTCGACTACGTCCAGCCTTACGAGGGAATCACCGCCAAGCCCGATCCCCAACGGGGCCGCAAGGTGGTTCAGGTTCGCGGCTGCCTCGCCTGCCATCAGCACGAGGAGTTCCCCCGTGCGATGAGCAACCAGGGGCCGAACCTCTCGCGAATCGGGGGGAAGATGCAGAGCAACCCCAACGGAGCCGCCTGGCTCTACAGCTGGCTCCGCGAGCCGGGCCGCTACCACCCCAAAACGCTGATGCCCAACGTCCTGCTCGAGCCGGTCACGCTTCCCGACGGCACCGTGAGCGACCCGGCACTCGATGCCACGGTGTGGCTGATGCAGTCGACCGATGACTGGCAGCCCGAGGATATTCCGGCTGCCGACCGCCTGACCGACGACGAGCGGGCCGCCACCGAGGAGCTCGCCCAGCTCTACCTCGAGGGCCGCTTCACCACCAAGAAGGCCGAGGAATATGCCCGCGGCGGGCTTCCTGAATCGATGGCCGACATCAAGGGCGACGAGACGATGCTCGTGGGCCTCACCGCCGACAGCCCCGGCCGCGATCACCGCCTGCTCGAATATGTCGGCAAGAAGACGATCGCCAAGCTCGCCTGCTACTCCTGCCACAACATTCCCGGCTTCGAGGATGCCAAGCCCGCTGGTGCGGCGCTGGCCGACTGGGGCCGCAAGGAGTCCTCCAAGATCGCCTTCGAACAGATCGTGCCTTACCTGATGCACCAACTCTCAGGCCACGGTGGGCACGGCCACGGATCTGCCCATGGCTCCGAGCAGGATCCGGCTGCCGCCCACATGTCGATTGGCGACGAACGCACCGCGGGGATTCCGGCCGACAGGCCGGTGGCCCAGGATCTCGCCTATGCCGCGGGCGAACAGCCTCACGTCAGCCCCGAATCGGTCGATCCCGACACCGGTTATTTCCTCGAGAAACTCCTGGCACACGACCGTCAGGGCTTCCTCTGGCAGAAGCTCCGCGAGCCCCGCAGCTACGACTACAAAAAGACCGAGAACAAGTCGTACAACGAGCGATACCGGATGCCACAGTTTCCCTTCGACGCCGAAGAACGCGAGGCGGTGATGACCTTTGTGCTCGGGCTCGTGGCCGAACCGCCGGCGGAGGAATTCCTCCATCGGCCTGATCGGCGTGAGCAGGCCAGGCTCGACGGGCTCGTTGTCGCAGAGCAATACAACTGCGGTGGCTGCCATGTCCTCGAGACCGACCGCTGGGACGTGCGTTATGAGCCGGGCGAACTCGGCGAGGCCCCGACCCTTGCCGACTATGCCTTCCTGCAGCCCCATTTCCCGGTCAAGCAACTCGAGGATTCCCTCGAGACCGATCGTCGCGGCCGGCGACTGGCGAGTCTGCACGGGATGCCGATTCTCGACCCCGAGACCGGTGAGCCAGAACTCGTCGACCAGGACTTCGTGCCGATCGACCGCGAGGAGGCTGACGAGGATCCCGAGATCATCCCCCACCGACCATTCATGCTCTATCGCGACGCGATCGTCGATGGCGAACCGTGGGCGGTGGGCAGCCAGACAATCTATGTGCCTGAAGACGCCCTCGCCGCCGGGAAAACCTACCCACCGCGTGGCGGCGACCTGGCGAGGCTCCTGTTCCCGGTGGTCATCGCCGATGAGAAGGAGATCAATCCCAACGTCAAGCCCAGCGATGCATGGGGCTGGCTGCCGCCGCCGCTGGTGGGCGAGGGCTCGAAGGTGCAGTCCGGCTGGCTGCACAAGTTCCTGCTCGCGCCCCACCCGATCCGTCCGTCGGCGGTGCTTCGCATGCCGAGGTTCCACTTCAGCACGCAGGAGGCCGCGGCACTTGTCGACTATTTCGCCGCAGTCGACGGGGCCGAGTTCCCCTACGACTACGACGCCCGTTACGAGGACAGCACGCTGGCCGAACGGGAGCGGTCCCATCCGGGCCATCTCGACGACGCGATGAAGATCGTCACCAACACCAATTACTGCGTGAAGTGCCACCTGCTTGGCGATTATGCCCCGCCGGGCAATCCCAAGGCGCTCGCCCCGCAACTGACAGCGGTTCAGCAGCGGCTGCGACCCGACTATGTGCACGGCTGGATCGGCAACCCCAAGCGGTTCCTGCCCTACACCGGCATGCCGGTCAACATCCCCTTCGACAAGCCGGTCAGCCAGGAACTGTACCGGGGCGACAGCGACCAGCAACTCTCCGCTCTCACCGACCTGCTGATGCACTACGACACCTTCGCCAACAGTCGGGTGTCGCTCGAGGCCTATTTGCAGCCGGCCGAGCCGGAAAAACCAGCCGAAAACAACCCGCCCGGCAACGCGGCCCCGCCGCCTGCGGCCGAGGCGGAGAATGAGTCACCGCTGGAGAATCCCCTGCGATCGGCCGACCTCCCCGACGCAGGCGATCCGCTGCTGGGCTCCTCGGCGGCTTCAAATCGCCGCAGGCCGCCGCGAAGAAGGCGACTAGAATAAATTCTGTGGTGAAATTCCTGGCCTGGCCAGATGCCCCGCCCGCGACCCTCAAGCATTCCTCGAACCCACCTGGAGATTCCCTGATGCCGATTGCCCGCAACCGCCTGTCGTTCCCTGCTCTCGCGGTGACGGCCCTTGTATTCTTCCCGGCAGCGACCGGCGTTGCCGCCGATTGGGGAAGCATCAAGGGCCGATTCGTGTTCGGGGGCGATGCCCCCGTGCCGGTCAAACTCACCGTCGACAAAGACGTCGAGGTCTGCGGCAAGCACAATCTCGTCAACGAAGCGGTCGTCGTGGGCGATGACATGGGCCTGGCGAACGTGGTGGTCTTCGTGAGAGACCGCAAGATCGATGTCCACCCCGATCTCAAAGCGGAGGGTGAGTCGGTGCTCGACAATCTCAACTGCCGCTTCGAGCCGCACGTTGTGTTCGTACAAACCGGACAGGACTTCGTGGTCAAAAATTCCGATCCGGTCGGCCACAACAGCAATGTCGCCACGATCAAAAACCCCGCATCCAACAGTCTGATTCCCGCCGGCGGCCAGACGAAGATTGTCTTCGACCGCGATGAGTCGATTCCGGCCGGAGTCACCTGCAACATTCACCCCTGGATGAAGGCCTGGGTCGTTGTCCGCGACAACCCCTACGCAGCCGTCTCCGCCGCTGATGGCAGCTTCGAGATCGAGAACCTGCCGGCCAAGGAAGTCGAACTTCAGCTCTGGCACGAAAAGGCCGGCTATCTCGATTCGATCACGATCGACGGGAAGAAGAAGAGCGTCAAGCGGGGCCGCATGGACGTGGAAGTCAAGCCCGACGGCATCGATCTCGGTGACATCATCCTCGACGCGAGCCTCTTCGATTGAGCATGAACGAGCACCATCCCAACCCGACGCGACCGCCGAGGCACGAGGGAATCAGCTCCGTGATTCTCGCGATCGGTCTGTGCCTGATTGCGGCTGTCGGCTGCGGTCGGCCGCGGGTCGACGGGCCGGCGGCCGACGCCGACGGTGCCAGAAAGCTGCGCGTGGTGCTGGCTTCCTCAGGCGGAGGCGGTGGCTCGGCGGAAGCTGAAGAGTCGACCGGAACCGGCTGGGGAACCCTCGGGGGTCGCTTCGTGTTCACCGGCACCCCGCCGGAGGCGACAGCCTTGGTGGTCGACAAGGATACGGCGGTCTGCACTGCCGGCGGCCGCAAGCTTTTTGATCAGTCGCTGCAGGTCGATCCCTCGACCAAAGGCCTTGCGGGCGTTGTGGTTTTTGCCCGCAAGGTTCGCCGGGTCAAGGAGCGGGCGATCCCCGAGAAGCCGCTTGTCTTCGACCAAAAGCATTGCGAATTTCTCTCGCCGGTTTTTGCGGTACGGGTCGGCCAGCCGGTCGATGTTCGCAACAGCGATCCGATCGGGCACAACACCAACATCTCCGGCACCGCCTTCAACCAGCTGATCCCGGCGGGCGACGGCACGATCTTCACGCCCTCCCGCGAGACCGGCATGCCGGTCTCAGTGACCTGCAACATCCATCCCTGGATGAAGGCCTACGCCGTGTTCCGCGAGGATGGCTACGTCGCCGTCAGCGGCACCGACGGCAGCTTCGAGATTCCCGATCTGCCCGCGGGCGAGAAGGTGGAACTCCAGGTCTGGCACGCCCGGGCCACCGGACCCAACAGCGCCCTCGTCCTCGACAACGACGACCTCGGCTGGTCGAGCAAGGGCCGCTTCGAGGTCACGCTGACTGCCGACGAGGTCACCGATCTCGGTTCGATCGAGGTTCCCGCTTCCGCCATCGGAGGATGAGCATGCTTCCGTCGTCACCACGTCATTCTGCGAGCCTGCTGCCGGCCATGCTGCCTTGTGCGGCCCTGCTCGCGATGTCCGCCATCTGCCTGTCCGGCTGCGGCGGGGCTCCCCCGGCATCGTTCCGGGCCAACATGGTTGAAGCCACCAAGCAGCAGCTCCGTTCGGAGCAGGAGGAGCAGGTGGCCACCATCCTGTTGGCGATGTTCGGCACACCCGACGACCCGGTGGCCCTGCCGGAAACCGGCCTCGACGAGGCGAAGCTGCGACTTGCCGCCGGTCCGGTTCGCAGCGACATCGTGGGCCGCAAAAACGGCCTGTTCCGCGAGCACTGCAGCCATTGCCACGGCATCACCGGCGACGGCCTGGGGCCGACGGCCGCCTTCCTCAATCCCTACCCGCGGGACTACCGCCCGGGGGTCTACAAGTTCAAGAGCACCGAGCGGGCTGACAAGCCGACGGACGCCGATCTCGCCCGCATTCTCCACAACGGCATCTACGGCACGTCGATGCCCTCCTTTGACCTGCTTGGCAAGCAGAAGATCGAAGCCCTCGTTGAATATGTGAAGTATCTCAGCATGCGGGGCGAAACCGAGCTGTGGCTGATGCGGGCCTTCTTCGATCTCGATGACGAAGACGAGGGTCGCCTTCCGGAGACCCGCGAATTCCTCGTGGAAGACACGCTTCTGCCGATTGTCGAGCGGTGGCAGGAGGCGGAGGACGCCGTGATCGAGGTGCCGGAAATGCCCGAGGGTCTCGACCTCGCCGAGTCGATCGCACTTGGGAAGGAGCTCTACCACGGCAACAAGGCCAACTGCGTGAAGTGCCACGGTGTGACCGCCCTGGGCGACGGCCAGGCCAACGATTACGACGACTGGAACAAGCCGATCGTGCAGCTCCGCAAAGAACTCGACAGCACGCTCAGCTCGCTCGCGGAAACCTCCACGGCCGACATGAGCCCCGACGAACTCGCCGAGCATGTCCTCGAGATTGAGTGGGCCGACCGCTTCGAGCAGGTGCTCGCCGGCGATGCCCTCGAGCCCCGCACGATCCCTCCGCGAAATCTCCGGCGGGCAATCTATCGCGGCGGCCGCCGTCCGCTCGACCTCTACTACCGGATTCACGCTGGGATCAACGGGGCTCCGATGCCCGCCGCCAAGGGAACCGTCGCCCCCGAAGACATCTGGCACATCGTGAACTACATCCGTTCGCTGCCCTACGGCTTTGACGGGGAACTCGGAGCCGACCGCCCCCTCGCCAGCCACGGTGGATTCAGCACCGGCAGCAGCGGCGTCGCCACCCACACGAGGAGCAACCCGTGAGAAATCGTCTCGCCGGCATCTTCTGGAGCCTGCTGTTTCTGGCCGTGCCCGTGCTTGGGGTCGCCGTCTTTGCGATCGCTCCCTCGATCGACGTTTGGCTGCCGCGGGACGTCTCGGAGCACGGCAAGGACATCGACAGCCTCTTTTATTTCATCCTGGCGTTGACCGGCGTGGTCTTCATCGGCACTGAAGTGCTGCTGTTTTGGTTCATCTGGAAATACGATGCGGCCAAACGCGAGGGTCCGGCCACCTTCATCCACGGCAGCCACACCCTCGAGGTGATCTGGACGGTGATCCCGGCGGTGCTGCTGCTCTTCCTGGCGATCTACCAGATGAACGCCTGGGCCGACGTGAAGATGCGGCGTCCGATGATGCCGCCGACCGTCGAGGTGGTCGGACGTCAGTTTGAATGGCGGCTGCGGTATCCGGGGCGTGACGGTGAACTCGGCACGCCGGATGACCTGTTTCTCGTCAACGACCTGCATGTGCCGGTCAACGAGGAGGTGCTGATTCAGCTCAAGAGCATGGACGTGCTGCACAGCTTCTTCCTCCCCAACCTCCGCATCAAGCAGGATGCCGTGCCGGGAATGAAGATCCCGGTCTGGTTCAAGGCCACTGAAACCGGGCAGTTCGACATCGTCTGTGCCGAACTCTGCGGCTGGGGCCACTATAAGATGAAGGGGCGGATCACGATCGAGCCCCGCGAGGACTTCGAGGCGTGGCTGGAGCGGAAGTACCGCGAGCAGGAGGCGACCCAGCCGTCCGCCGAACTGGAAATGGCCCGAAACGACTGACCACACCGACCGAACCAGCCGCCGGGGCGACCGGGGCATTCGAGGAGACCCTGCCATGAGCACCATCACCCGTGACACTGCGACAACCGTGGCGATTCCAGCCGCGACCAAACCCCGCCGGCCGGTCGCGGAGTTTCTCTCCACCTATGTCTTTTCCAAAGACCACAAGGTGATCGGGCTGCAGTTCCTGTTCTCGACCTTGGTCTGGTTTCTGATCGGGGGCCTGCTGGCCCTGGCTGTCCGCTGGCAGGTGGCCTGGCCCTGGTCTGACGTGCCGGTGGTCGGACAACTGTTCGCCCAGGAGGGCGGCCAGATGAGCCCCGAGTTCTACACGATGCTCTTCACGATGCATGCCACGGTGATGATCTTTTTGGTGATCATCCCGATCCTCGCGGGCGCCTTCGGCAACTTCCTGATCCCGTTGATGATCGGGGCCGACGACATGGCCTTTCCGACGCTCAACATGCTCTCGTATTGGTTCATGTGGCCGGCCTTCATCGCCTTTGGGGCAAGCTTCTTCGTGGAAGGCGGGGCAGCCTCCAGCGGCTGGACCGCCTACCCGCCGCTGACAACCAACCTCGCCGCCTCGCCCGGCAGCGGCTGGGGGCAGACCCTGTGGCTCGTCGGCCTGACGTTCGTCGGGGTGTCGTCGATGCTCGGCAGCGTGAACTACATGACCACGATTATCCTCATGCGGGCCCCGGGCATGACGATGTTTCGTCTGCCGATGACGATCTGGGCGATGTTCATTACCGCCGTGCTGCAGGCTTTCGCGCTGCCGGTGCTCACCGCGGCGGGCTTCATGCAGATCGCCGACCGCAGCCTCGGCACCGGCTTCTTTTCGGCCGAGGGGAGCATCATCAACAACACCGTCACCAGCGCCGGCGGCGGCCAGCCCCTGCTTTGGCAGCATCTTTTCTGGTTCTACAGCCATCCGGCGGTCTACATCATGATCCTGCCGGCGATGGGCATGGTCTCCGACATCATGACCTGCTTCGCCCGCAAGCCGCTGTTCGGCTACCGGCCGATGGTCTACTCGGTGGCCGGAATCGCCGGCCTCGGCTTCATCGTCTGGGGCCACCACATGTTCATCTCCGGCATGAACCCGGCCCTCGGCATGACCTTCATGGTCTCGACGATGATGATCGCCCTGCCGAGCGCGGTGAAGACATTCAACTGGCTCGGCACGCTCTGGGGCGGCCGCATCCAGTTCACCACGGCGATGCTCTTCGCGATTTCATTCGTGTCGATGTTCATCATCGGTGGCCTCTCGGGCATCTTCATGGCCGCAACCCCGGTCGACATCTTCATCCACGACACCTACTTCATCGTGGCCCATTTCCACTACGTGCTTTTTGCCGGCACGGCGATGGGTGTGTGGGCGGCAATCTATTTCTGGTTCCCGAAGATGTTCGGGCGAACGATGAACGAATTCTGGGGGAAGGTGCACTTCTTCCTGACGTTCATTTTCTTGAACGGCACCTTCTTCACGATGCACATCCTCGGGGCGGTGGGCTTCCCGCGGCGTCTGGCCGACGCCTACCACTACGAGACCTTCCACCATCTCCAGCCGATGAATGCCTTCATGACCTACTGTGCGATCGGCATGGTTGCCAGCCAGGCGATTTTTGCGGCCAACTTCTTCTGGAGCATGTTCTACGGCCCGCGGGCCGGCAGGAACCCGTGGAATGCCAACGGGCTGGAGTGGACCGCGCCGAGCCCACCGGGCCACGGCAACTTCGACTACCAGCCGATCGTGCACCGCGGCCCCTACGAGTATTCGGTGCCGGGCGAGGAGAAGGACCACCTCATGCAGACCGACCCGCCCCGGGCCATGGCCGCGGCTGCCCACTGACCGCATTGCCACCGAGACAACCGTGAGCCTCGCCACGCCGAACGACAAGTCGCCCCTCGCCCCGCACATCCTGGCGGTGGTTCTGGTGGCCGTGACCGCGGTGCTGCTCTGCTTCGGAGCCCTTGTCACCACCTACGATGCGGCAATGGCCGTGCCCGACTGGCCGGGCACCTACGGCCACAACATGTTCCTCTTCCCGCTTGCCGAATGGCTCGGCGGGCCGTGGGATCTGTTCCTCGAGCATGGCCACCGGCTGCTCGGGGCGACCGTGGGCCTGTTGACGTTGCTCGCCGCTGCAGCCTGTTTCCGCTGGGAACGGCGGGGGGTAGTGCGTGGTCTCGCCGCGGCGGCGGTGCTGCTGGTGGTGATCCAGGGCCTGCTCGGCGGGATGCGGGTGCTGCTGGATGATCGCACGATCGCCAAGGTGCATGCCTGCACCGGGCCGCTGTTTTTTGGTGTTGCGATCGCGATCGCCGCGCTCACCAGCCGCCGCCTGCGGGGCATGGCCGACGCCTCCCCTGTGATGGCGTGCTCCGCGGCCGGACTGCTTGCCGCGGCCTATGCCCAGCTCGTGGCCGGAGCCCAGTTGCGGCACCTCGACACCGCAGTCGATCCCCGTTCCTTTGCCTGGCTGGTGGCAATCCACCTCGCGGGCGCCGCGACGGTGGCAATCCTCGCAGCAGTTGCCGCCGGGATCAGCTGGGCTCGGGTCGGTCTGCCGAACTCGCCGTCCTCAGCGAGACTGCTGGCCGGCTGGGCGACGGCGATTTTTGCCGTGGTGCTGCTGCAAATCCTGCTGGGCGCCGCGGCCTGGCTTGTCAGCTGGGGCGTGCCCGACGGCTGGCTGGGCGAGGTGCTGGGATCCTTCTCGACCGGGCTGCTCGAGGCTCGCAGCGGCCGCTCTGCCCTGGTGGTCACCGGCCATGTCGTGCTCGGGATGCTGATCTTCGGGATGACCGTGGTCCTTGCAGTGATCGCCGGTCCCCCCGGCGGCCGCCGTCTCGAGGAGGCCGTATGAGCGTTGCCGATGCCAGCACCGTGCCCGCTGCGGGAATCCAGCCCGTGGTCCGCAGCGGCTCCACGCTGCTGGGTGATGTCGCGATGATGACCCGCCCGCGGATTGCCCTGATGGTGCTCGCCACCGTGGCCACGGGCATGTGGCTCACCGCCGGCGGTGGGATTGGCGGCTGGACGCTCGCCGGTGTGCTCGCCGGCACCGCACTGGTGGCGGCAAGCTCGAGCGTGGCCAACCAGATTCTCGAGCGGGATACCGACCGACTGATGCCCCGCACCGCCGGCCGACCGCTGCCTGCCGGCCGGGTGGAGCCTGCCGTCGCCGCAATCCTCTCGGGGGTACTGCTGATGGTCGGTGGCGGAGTGCTGGCAGCCTCGGGTGGCTGGCCTGCTGCGGTAACCGCATTGGCGACCTGGCTGCTCTACGTGGCGGTCTACACGCCACTCAAGCGACGGACGCCGCTGAATACCGCCATCGGCGCGATCGCCGGGGCGATGCCGGTGGTGATCGGGGCGGTCGCGGCCGGCTCCCCGGCACGGCTTGCTGCGGGCGACGCCGCCGGCACCCTCGCCGCGGCGGCCTTCGCCACCTTGCTCTACCTCTGGCAGTTTCCGCACTTCATGGCGATCGCCTGGCTCTATCGCCGGCAATATGCGGATGCCGGCCTGAGAATGCTCACCGTCGACGATCCCTCCGGCCTGCGTGCCGCGGGGCAGTCGCTGGCCGCCGCCCTCGCGATGCTTCCGGTCGGCCTCGTGCTGGCGGTGCCTTCGGGAAGTGTGCGGCTGTTTTTCGCCGAGGCCGCGGCTGTGGGGCTCTACGTGGCCGCCACCGCCCATTTCGCCGTTCGCCGCGACGACCTCTCAGCCCGACGGCTGCTGCTGGCTTCGCTGGGCACGCTCCTGGCAGTGATGGCTGCCGCGGTCGCCCTCGGCCGACCGGCCGTTGCTGCCGACTCGCGTCGGGCCACCGTCGCGGTCACAATCGATTCAGTTTCCCCCGACACCCTTGCGGACTTTGGAAATCGATGAGCAGTTCCGCCTTCGCCGCCGACACCCCCTTCGGCCACGATGATCACGGGCACGACGATCACGGGCACGTGGCATTGCAGTACCAGCCGGGCCTGCCGCTCTCCCGCGGCAAGCTGATCATGTGGCTCTTTCTCTCCACGGAGATCATGTTCTTCGCGGCCTTGCTGGGCAGTTACGTGGTGCTTCGCTTCGGCGCGTTGCAGTGGCCCAAGCCGCACCATGTCCACCTCAGCGAGCCGATCGGCGCCTTCAACACCTTCGTGCTGATCTGCTCGAGCGTGACGGTGGTGCTCGCTCTCGAGGCGGCTCGTGCCAACCGGGCCGGTCTGGCCAAGCTCTGGATGATCGTCACCCTGCTGCTGGGCACGCTCTTTTTGGGCGTGAAGGGCTACGAGTATGCCGCCAAGTTCGACCACGGCATCTATCCGGCCAAGCCGCTCGGGAGAATCTACGAAAAGCCCGATCTCTACTATGCCTCGGCCGTCCGCGAGCGGCTCAAGAATCCGCTCGTGCTCGAGAAGATCGCCGAACTCGAGGCCACCTCCGAGGCCGATTTGACCACCGAGCAAGTGGCCGGGCGAAAGAGCCTTGCGGACATCCGCCGGCTGGTCATGGACCCCGACCAGCAGGCCTTCGACATCGCGGTGGTGGCTGATCAGGTAATGCCCCTGCCCGCCGAGGGGCCCGGCAGCGGCCACGATGCCGGGCATGCCCACGGCCTCAACGACACCTTTGACTGGCTGCGTCTGCCGGCTGTGATCCCCGGGGGCAACATGTGGGCCAGCACCTACTTTCTGCTCACCGGCTTCCATGCGGTGCATGTCGTGGTCGGACTGATCGTCTTCGCGGTGCTCCTCGGCTACCAGCTCGGTCCGGCGGCCGCGGGCATGATCGAAAATGCCGGGCTCTACTGGCACTTCGTCGACCTGGTGTGGATTTTCCTCTTCCCGCTGCTGTACCTGTTTTGAACCCCGACCCCAACGGGAGAACCGGCATGACCACCCCCGAGCCATCCCACGGCCCCCTGACCCGCCCCGGCGAACTTACCGACGACGCGGCCCACCCGCCGCATGCCTCGCACGGCGGACTGGGGGTGTACCTGGCGGTTTTCGTGGCCCTCTGCCTGCTGACCACGATGTCGTTTTTGACCTACTCCCCCTACTGGCCCTGGCGGGATGAGCCACAGGTCGGCTGGGCCTTCATGATGGCGGTCTCCTGCACCAAGGCCCTGCTCGTGGTGCTCTTTTTCATGCACGTGCTCTGGGAGGCCAACTGGAAATACGTGCTCACGATTCCCGCGGCAATGATGGCGATCTTTCTGACGATCATGCTCGTGCCAGACATCGGCTTTCGCAGCAGGATGGTTTCGCAGGAACGGCTGCTGCACATGGCCCGGCCCTCCGACGAGGCCGTGCTGAAACGGGCCGCGACCGCCGCCGAAGCCACAGCCGGGGAGGCGGGCCATTGACCCGGACCCTGAACCCCGCCACGTCGCGCCGCCGGCGGCAGGCGGTCGTCGCCGGGGCTTTGGTGATGCTGCTTGCGGCCGGCTGCGGGCCGACGGCCGAGGAGCCCCCCGGCAGCGGCGCAGCTCGCGGCGGGAAGGATGCCCATCCGCTTCCCGCGGGGATGGAGGTCGAGCCCGGTGAGCCGGCCGAGCGGTTCACTCTCACCGCCCAGGATGGCGAGCCGTTTGACTCAGCGTCGCTTGCCGGAAAGGTCTGGGTCGGCAGTATCTTCTTCGCCAACTGCCCCGGCCCCTGCTTTCGCGAGAACCAGGCGATCCGTGATCTGCTCGCCGAGTTCGAAGATGATGACGTTGTGGCGGTGAGCATCACCTGCGACCCGGAGAACGACACACCGGCGGTGCTCGAGCACTACGCGGCCCGCTTCGAGGCCGATCCCCGGCGTTGGATTTTCCTGACCGGCGAGATGCCCGAGATCAAGCGGATCGCCAACGACATCCTGTTCCTTCCGGCGGAGGTGGGCGTGCATGCCGAGCGGGGCGTCGTCTTCGATCGGCAGGGACGGCTGCGGGGCAGCTTCCACCTGCTCGATCCCGACCGGATCAGACGAATGAAGGCGATGATCCGCGACCTGCTCGACGAGCCGGCGGCTGATGCCGACGATCCCGCGGGGAGCGAAGAAGCGTGAGCGGAATCCCGAGCGTGTTCGCCGAGGTCCATCCGCTGGCGACGACCAACGCCGTGCTCAACGGCATCGCCGCGGCCCTGTTGGTGGCCGGCTGGATCGCCATTCGCGGCGGCCACTGGAAGGCCCACCGGGCCGCGATGGTGGCGGCCTTCGCCGTGTCGGCGGTGTTTCTCGTTTCCTACCTGACCTACCACGCCATGGAGGGCAGCCGTCCGTTCCGCGGCGAGGGGGCGGTGCGACCTGTCTACTACACGATCCTCGTGACCCATGTCGTGCTCGCCGCGGCGGTGCCCGTACTGGCGTTGCGGATGTTTTTCCTCGCCTGGAAGGGCCGCTGGGAGCCGCACCGGCGGCTGGGGCGGATCACGATGCCGATCTGGCTGTACGTCTCGGTGACGGGAGTGGTGATCTACCTCATGCTCTACCGGCTGTTCCCGGGGCCGGCGACGGGATAAAATAAAAAGCGGGGCAGGAAACTGGCCCCTCAGATGAGCCGCGAGAAGCCCTGATGTCGCTGAATTGTTCCCACGCCCGTGTCCTGCTGCCCCTGATCGTGATCGCGGTCTGCCTGCTCGGCGGAGAGGCGGTCGCCTGCCCGGGCTGCAAGGATGGAGTGGCGGCGACCGATCAGGCCTCGATCAACATGGCCCGCGGCTACTTCTACAGCATCCTCCTGATGCTGGCGATGCCCTTCACGCTTGCCGGCTGCTTTGGGCTCTATGTCTGGCGGGAAGTCCGCCGGCAGCGGCGTGCCGGGGAATCCGCCGCCGGTGAGTACGCCGGAGCGACCGGCGGCCGTTCGACCGTCGGGATCCGCGAGGAGATGCCAACGGCCTGAACCGGGCATCGCGAGAAGTGTGAGCGAGCCGCACCGCCAGGAACCGTCGCCGCAGGATCGGCCCTTGCAGACTGTGGAACACGTCTGCCGCAGCAGGATGCAGCGATCGGCGACCCCTGAAAACCCCGGTTTTTCGGAGAGTCACTCAGGTGGACTTCATTCGCCCGCGTCCGCGGGCAGGGGGCCACAGAAGGCTTTTTCCACGGGCAGCTTGACCCGCCCCCGCAACTACCTGGCCCGCGACGAGCAACGGCGGCTGTTTTGGATCGTGATGCCCCCGGCGATGGTGGTCGTGCTGGGCCTGGCCTGGCTGGAACGCGCCTGGTTTGCCAGCCCTCCGGAGCCGGCGGTGGAGCAGGTCGACACCCGGCTTTTCGGTGGGGGACTCGACAGCTTTGACACGGAGATTCCCGATGCGGTGTTGATCGAGGCCGAGCAGTTGCCTCCCGTGGCGGCCCCCGGCGAACTGGGCACGACCGCCTCGTCACTGGCCAAGGTTCGCGACGACACCACCTTCCGCGAGGCGGACGACGAGGCCTGGTTCGGGCTCTGGCAGACGATCCGCTCCACCGACCCGCGGTCATTCCGGGCTTTTGATGGGCGGCAGATCGGGTTCACCGAACTCCACGGCCAGCCCCGCAGTTTCCGCGGCCGCCTGGTCCGCTTCGCCGGCACCGTGCGACGGGTCGAATGGATCGAGGCCACCGCGAACGAATACAACATCGCCGGCTATTGGCAGGCCTGGGTCGAGCCGCAGGGGGGACCGCCATCGCCGGTCGTGGTCTATTTCCAACAACTGCCCGAAGGCTTTCCCAGCGGGCTCGATCTCTATGAGCCGGTGGAGGTGGTCGGCTATTTCTTCAAGCGATGGGCCTACCAGGCGACCGACGCGATCCGCACCGCACCGTTGCTGGTGGCCCTCGAGCCGATTCCGATCACCAGCGACCGCGGCCCCTCGCCGATGATGCCGCTGCAGGCGGTGATGATGAGCCTGATCTTCGGCCTCGTCGCGGTCACGGGCCTGGCCCTGTGGCTGGCCAACCGCGGGCGCCGCCGCAGCCCCGAGCCGGCCAAGGATCTCGATTCTTCGCTTGCCGAGCGTCCCCTCTTCTCAGCGGAGCAGGCCCTGCAAGACTTGTCGAGGCAGGCGAGGCACGAAGATGCCGACGCCTCGCCGACCGATTCCACGGAGCCCGCCCCATGACACGCCCGCAGAACCTGCCGGTGGCCCTCGTCCTGCCGATGATGCTTGTCGGCGGAATCGGCGTCGCTGCCGACGACGGGCCGTCCGATCCGCCCGGCTCGCTCGCCCGCTACCTGGCGACCTTCGAACTCGACGCCGCGAGCCGGGAGGAGGGCGACGCGGGCTGGAATGACGCCCGCAGAAATCTCGCCCTGCGGCTGCTCTCCCGATTGGCGAAGGCGCCGCGGGACCGCTGGGACGCCTGGGTGGGCGACGCCGGCGAGCCTGCCGAGGCCGTGCCTGCCCCCGATCGGCTCGTCCGCGTGGCCGGCCGGGCGGTCTTCGCCGGAACGATCGAACTGCCTCCACACGAGCGGGAACTCCACGCCCGTCGCGAGGTGGGCCTCGTGCGGCTCGTCGGTGAGGACGGTATCGTCGTCGACGTCCTCACCGACCACGTGCCGATCAGCTGGCCCCGCTGGCGGGAGATCGACGAGCCGAGTGCGGTCGTCGGGCTGGTGATCGGCCGCGGCAGCGGTCCGCAGCCGACGACCGAAGGCGGAGCCTGGCCGAAAGAGCCGGCCGATCTGGTGCTCGCGGCGCGGCGGGTGGCCTGGTATCCAGCCACGCCGCTCGGCTCGCTGGGGATGGACTACGGACTGTTCGACACCGTCGTCGATGGCCGCCGCCTCGTTCCCGGCGATACCGACGCCTTCTACGCGATGCTCGCCGCGGCGGGCCGCGGCACCCAGCAGGGAATCGAGGAGGCGGCGGGCAGGTCGACCGACATCATCCCCCTGATCGACCCCAAGGCCGGCTGGTTCGAGGCCCACCGAGGCGACGCGGTTGTCATCCGCGGCGTGGCCAGGCGGGCGATCCGGATCGCCATCGACGACGAGTTCCGACGCCGGGCGGCCGGCACCGACCACTACTGGGAACTCTACGTCTTCAGTCCCACGCCGGGGCCGGTCAAGATCCGCGAACGGGTGCAGGACAACTACCCGATCGTCTGCTGCGTGCGGCGGCTGCCCGAGGGGATGCCCCGCGGGGCGTCGATCGGCGAGGAGGTCGAGGTGGCCGGCTTCGCCCTCAAGCGATACCGCTATCCCACCTCCGAGCCCGGCGGCGACGGCCCGGTCGATCAGGAGTCGCCGCTGGTGATCGGCAAGCGGGCGGTCTGGTTTCCCTCGCCCTCCTCCGAGCCGACGAGCACCTCGCTGGGCTGGATTTTCGGGGCCGTCTTGGGCCTCACGACCCTGATCCTGGCGGTCGGATCCTGGGTCTTTCTCCGCGACTCCGCTCGCCGCGATCGGGCCCGTCGCGAGCAGTTTCCCGACGAGGTCGGGCTGCCCGAGCCTCCCGACGACGGCTCCGGTTGACGGGGGTTGTGGCGGGCGGCGACCTTGCGGACACTCCTCGCACGGTCGCTCAATTGAGATCCCCACCACCCGGAGAACCCTGCCATGCGTCGCGCGAAAATCTCGATCATCGGGGCCGGCAATGTCGGCGCCACCACCGCCCACTGGTGCGCCGCGGCCGAACTTGGCGACATCGTCCTGCTCGACATCCCCGCCACCGAGGGCATGCCCGCGGGCAAGGCACTCGACCTCTTTCAGGCTTCGCCGATCGTGGGATTCGACGCGGCGATCACCGGCACCACCGACTGGGCCGACACCGCGGCAAGCGACGTGGTCGTGGTCACCGCGGGCATCGCCCGCAAGCCGGGCATGAGTCGCGATGACCTGCTCTCGACCAACGCCAAGATCGTCGGTGACGTCGCGGCCCACGTCCGCGACGCAAGCCCCGAGGCGATCGTGATCGTGGTCAGCAATCCGCTCGACGCGATGGTCCAGCGGGCCTTCCAGGTGACCGGCTTTCCCTCGGCACGCGTCTTCGGCCAGGCCGGCATTCTCGACACTGCCCGCTACCGCGCCTTCCTGGCGATGGAACTCGGGGTCAGCGTGGAGGACATCTCGGCGATGCTCCTCGGCGGCCACGGCGACACGATGGTGCCGATCCCCAGCTGCACGAGCGTGGGGGGGATCCCGATCACCCAGCTGATCGACCCACAGCGTCTCGAGCAGATTGTGCAGCGAACCCGCAACGGCGGGGCGGAGATTGTGGGCCTGCTCAAGACCGGCAGCGCCTACTACGCCCCGGCGGCCGCCTC
>CAZRKH010000104.1:0-22605 GCA_964600785.1 uncultured Chitinophagaceae bacterium | reverse complement strand
GGGGGGGGGGGCGGCGCCCCCCGCGGGGGGGGGGGGGGGGGCAGGTGGCAGAGGCCCGGCCGCCGGCCTCGGCGGCGGCAGCACCCCGCCGAGGCTGCGGACATCGGCCGCCGCCTCGCGGAACAAGGCGGCGACATGGGCATGGCAGGTGAGCACGAGCAGCTGCCGCTCCCCTTGACTGCCAAACTCGACGAGCACCCTCGCCGCCGCCCGGGCTCGGGTATCGTCGAAGTTGACAAGCGCGTCGTCCATGATGATCGGCAGCTTCACGCCGGAGCGTTCCAGGTCGGCCACCAGCGCCAGGCGGAGCGCGAGAAAGACCTGCTCGCGGGTGCCGCGGCTGAGACGCTCGGGCCGCCAGGCCGCCCCATCGGCGTCGTGCACCCGCAGGTAGGCCTCGTCGCCGTCGGCGGTGATCCTCAGATAGCTGCCGTCGGTCAGCCGTTGAAGCCAGAGCGAGGCCTCGGCAAGCACCGGCGGCTGGTGTTCTTGCATGTAGCGGCGGCGTGCGGCAATCAGCAGTTCCACCGCTCGCAGCAACGCCTCGCGGCGATGACGATGAGCCGCGATGTCGCAGTCGATCTCCGCGATCTCCTCCTGCAGCGGCTCGAGGCCGTGGTCATCGCGGGCGGCGTCGAGGAGCAGGCCGACGGCAGCCAGCTTTTCGCGTGCCTCGGCGAGGGCCGCGGCATGGGCGTCACGTTGCCGTGCCGCCTCCCTGGCAAGCGGCTCGAGTGGCCGCGACCGGGCCTCGTCGAGCCAGTGGTCGATCGTCGGCAGGTCGCTTTGGGCGACCGCGCCGCGGGCTTCACGGAGTGCGATATCGGCCAGCTCGAGACGATGCACCGCGTCGGCCTGGGCCGCGCGGCGGTCGACTTTCGCCAGAAATGCCTCCTCGCCCTCGGCCTCCCAGAGCCTCCACAGCGAGGCAATGCGACGGTTGGTCGTCGAGAGCCGCCGCTGGGAGATGCGGTGCCGCAGCCGGGCACGCCGGTATTTGCGGGCAAGATACTTTTGTCGCCGCACCGTCTTGCGGTCGGCGGTGAGACGCTCGCGGAGCAGCCGCACCGCGTCAAGCGGCGAGAGATCCCCGCCGGTGCGGCCGTCGGCATCGGACAGCTCGAGCGCCGCGGCGGCTTCTTCCACCGGGGCGGCGATGGCCGTGAGATCCTCTCGCAGCAGTCGCGCCACCTCGGCGGCATGCCGGCGTGCCTCGTCAAGCTCCCGCAGTTGCTGGCGATGCTCGGCGAGTTCGGCGAAACCTCGCGGATCGAGGGTGGTCGGAAATCCACGCAGAGCCAGCGACTTCCGCCACCGGCTCCTCGCCCGCTTTCTCAGGGCGATCGCCTGCTCGAGTCGCTGCCTCGCCTCGGCCGCCACCCCCTCGCGGCGTTCGATCTCGCCCGCTTCGGTCGCCTCCGCCGCAAGACCGCGGATCTGCTCCTGAACCGCCTCCAGCCGGGCGGTCAGCGGCAAAGGGTCGTTGCCGAGGCGGGCGTCGAGTTCGTGAACCGTGGCGGCCAGCCCGTCCCGCTGCCGCTCGGCGGTGGAGAGTCTGCGACGGGCGTCGGCCAGTCGGCCGGCCTTGGCCCTGTCGAGAGACCAGGTCGTGCCGCCGGCGATACCGGCGCCGGTCAGCCCCACTGCGGCCATTGCATAGGCCAGGGATCCGGTCACCTCGGCCGGCAGCAGCAGACCGGAAAGGAGCAGCCCGGTGCCTCCGGCAAAGGCGGTGCCCAGCCCGGCCAGCCAGCCTGCCGGGAGCAGCCGATCCTCGAGCCTCGCCCGCACCTCGCCCTCGAGTGTCGTGACACCGCGGTCGACCTCCTCGAGCTGGCCGGCGGCCGCGAGGCGGTTGCGGATCATCGTTTCGGTGGCGGAGGCCTCCTCGAGCAGCTCGGCGATGCGGGCCGGCCGGGCCTCGTCGCCCCTCGATCCGAAAGTGGCAACCGAATCCTCGATTTCGGCGAGGTCGCGACGGGCCACAGCCACGCCCCGGGCGGCCCGCCGGCAGGCCTTGGCGGCCGCCGCCAGCGGCGCGAACGAACGCGCGAAGCCGGGGGGCAGCCCGGCTGCCGTCGAGTCGGCCCCTGCCGCCTGATCACCGCCGAGAAGCGTGGCCAGGCCGACACTGCCCACGGCCTCGCCAAAACGTCTCGCGGCCCTCGTGGCCTCCGCCTCGGCCCTTGCCAGTTCGCCGGTGAGCCGCTCGATCCGCGGTTCCTCGTCGAGCAAAAGCGAGATCGAAGTCCGTCGCGACCAGGCCGCCGAGGGTGCGGTGGCGGCCTTGCCCTCCGTCGACCAGCGGCGGCGGGCGTCGCGATCGATCGCCACGCGCCGTTCATGGCGGAGTCGCCGCCGGTTGAGCCTCCTCCAGCGGTGGAAGTCTTCGTGCAGGAGTTCTTCGCCCTCGAAGGCTGCCAGGGCCTCGTCGGCCTCGAGCCGCTCGCGGCGGAGGGGCTCCATGTCGATCGCCTGCAGGAGAAGCTCTTCCTCCCGGGTCGCCTCGGCCAGGGCGGGCTCGCGGCGGGCGATCTCCTCCTCGAGCAGGCGTCGCTCGGCGGCTCGCCGTCCGGCGACCACCGCCGGGCTTGCCGCCGCCTCGATCCTCCCAAGCACCTTCCGCCGACGCTCGAAGAGGGCCGCCAGCGGCGATTCGGTGGGGTCGGCCGCATCGATCCTCGCCACGGCATCCCTGAGGTCGTCAACGAGTCGGAAGACGCTGCTGCGGTCGAGCCCGCCGGCAAGCTCGTAGAGACGCGAGCCGCAGCCGGCCGCCTGCAGGGTGGAGAGTTCGTGGAGTTCGTCCAGCCCGAAGGCCATCACCGCCACATAGGAGGCCTCGTCGATCCCGCCGGTCCATTCCCGCAGCCGGGAACGGTGGGCGGCCTGCTGCTGGCCGTCCTCGATCACCAGTTCGCTCTCGACCTCACCCGGCAGATGTCGGCGGGTCAGGGACCAGGCCGCGTCGTCCCGCGAGGGACGCACCAGCAGCCTGCCGCCACAGGGCAACTCCGCGTCGATCACTCCCCGCTCGAAGAGGGATTCGAAGCCGAAGAGCATCGCCCGGACGAATTCAAGGAGGGTCGTTTTCCCGGTCTCATTCGTGCCGTGGAAGACATGCACGCCGCGGTCAAGCTGCCCGATCGTGGTGGATTCCAGGCCGCCGAAGCGGTCGATGTCGATCCTCTCGAGATACATGCCCTCACTCCCTCGTACGTCTTTCCGGCCGGCGTTTCTTGCGGTCAATCGTCTCAGCGACCACCCAGGCGTGCCCCGGCAAACAGTTCGAGGGCCATCCAGGCCCCCTCGCGGTCGAGCCCGGCGGCCGCCCGGGCGGTGTCGGTGTCGGGATCTCCATGTTCGGCCAGGTCGGCGAGCATCGAGGTGAAACGTCGCGGGCCGGCCGGGGCCTCGGGCCGGATCAGGCCCTCGAGCGACTCGCCGGGGTCGGCCTCCACATCGATGCACCAGCTTGTCAGGCCGTCGGCTTGCATGCTTTCTCGAATTTCAGCGAGCACCGCCGGAGCCATCGTGGCAACTCGCAGCCGGCGATGGGGATCGGACTCACAGGCGACCCGCAGCCGCACCAGGTGGGTCCGCGGATCGGCTGCGAGCCCGCGGTCGATCTCGGCGCGTGCTGTGACGGAGAGTTCCTCCTCCTCCTCGGTGGCCGAGCAGGTGGTGGTCACGGTGGTCCACACGAAAGGCGCGACCGGAAAGGTGCGCCACCGTGGCGAGGCGGTGTCGTGGTCGATCGCGAGGATTCCGGCCACGCCCTCCCCGAACTCCGCGGCGTGACGAGCCTGCAGCGAGGGCAGAACGATCTCCCGAGCCGCGTTCTGCCAGGAGGCGGTAACCCGCGGCCTTGCCGCCGGGTCCCCCTCCGGCCCGAGCAGGCCGTGGATATCGATGCGATTGCGGGCCTCGGCGGTGCGGACCACGAGCCGCCGCTGCGTGATGCACTCGATCTCGCAGGGATCGCCGCCGAAGTCGACGGTCGTGACGCTCGATGGTTCGAGCAGCCGCAGGGATGCCACCGAGCCGAGGGTCTCATGGAGCAGGCTCGCGGCGGCGGTGTCGGCCGCCGTGCAGATCGTCACCCCTCCGCGGCGGCCAAACCGTTCGATCATGTCCAGCAGCGGCAGCGTCTGGGCGGGACTTGCCCGAGTGGGGTCGAGCAGAGTGCCACACAGGACGACAGCGGCGGCGGCGTGGACGCAGGCGGTGTCAAACACCTCGGCGACGGCGGACATGGCCGCCGAACCGATCGCTCCCGAAATCGCATCCGGCGGTGAGCCGGGCAGCGACAGTGGCGAGTCGAGCCTCGCATCAGAGGCGAAGATGATGCCGCCGGGAATCGGCTCGAGTGGGGCGGGCACGCGTCGGCCTCCGGGAAGGGAAACGGGAAGTTGTGCGACAGATGGTGACAGGGTAGCGGGGCCGGTGGTCCTGCTCCAAGCGGAGATTTGCCGGGCTTTCGTCGGCCGATTCGCCGCGGCGTGGCCGTCGCGTGCCCGCCGCGGCGGCCACCGGGCCAGACAGCCGCTCAGGTCGAGAGGATCGGCGGTGAGCCCGCGAATCGCTGGAAAACCCGACCCGGCCAGGCGGCCTCGTCGGCCGGGCCGATCGCGGCGAGCACGCGACTGCGAAGCAGCACGCCCTTTTCGAGTCGGCCGCGAAACAGCCGGCACCGAAGGAGGCACAGGCCGTGCTCCTCGACCAGATCGGCCGTGGCTCCGGTATCGGGATGGGCCGCGACAAGCAGCCGCTGCGGCGGAGCCTTGTCCGCCTCGCTGCCGCTTTGGCCGACCGCCGTCGCGTTGCCGGAAACCGCGATCACAGCGGTCGAGGGCTCGGGTGCCTCGTGAAGGGGACTGCCGGGGGCCCGACAGACGACGTCGATTGATGGCAGGCTCTCGAGCACCGCGGTCTGGGCGGAGACCACGCATTCCCAGGCGTGCACTGCCGCGGGCCCGCCACCGCCGGCCGGCGGTGCAGCCGGCCAGGCCCGCCACATCAGCGACACCCGCAGCCGGCGGGAGTCGGCCGGCTCGTAGATCGCGACGAGATCCCGGCCCCGCACCCAGGCTTCGATCGGCCGTGGCGGCTCGCCGAGATCGACGCCGAGCAGTTCCAGCCGGCCCGTCGCCATCTTCGCGGTCGGGAAACAGAGCCCCGCTGCCGGATTCGACAGATCGACGCGGGCGGCCGTCGCCAGTTCCAGCCCGCACCCGTCAGCGAGGCTCCAGTTTGGACGCGGGTCGGGTGCGGGCGTCGTCGAAGAACTCACAGCATCCTCGCGGTGCATTGAGCAGGGGCCCTGCCGAGGGCCGCCGTTGCGTCGTCGCGGCAGACTACAGTCCGCAGGCGGCTCTCCACAATTCCCGGCAGCCCGCAGCTTTCGTGCGAAACGACTACACTATGTATGGCAGTGGCACGGGAAGGTGCCGCGTTCACGTTCGGCCGTCGGCAGGAATTCATGCCTCAGCCTGAGTCAGCGAGATCCACGCCGCAAGCGACCCAAGAGCAGGCACGGGTCTGCGAGGCGGCAGCCCGGGCCGGCGGGGCGTTGCTCCGCGAATGGGTGGGGCGGTTTGGTGTCTCGACCAAGGGGCCACGGGATCTCGTCACCGAGGCCGACCTCGCCTCGCAGCGGGAGATCCGGCGGATCACGCTGGAAGCCTTTCCCGATCACGGCTTCCTGGGCGAGGAGACCCTCGAGGATGCCCCCCCGGCTGCGGAAGCGGGCAGCCCCTGTTGGATCGTCGATCCGCTCGACGGCACCACCAACTACGTGCACGGGCTGCCCTGTTACTGCGTGTCTGTAGCCCTCGCCGTGGACGACGAGATCCTCGTCGGGGCGATCTACGACCCGGTCTCCGGCGAGTGCTTCACGGCAAAAGCCGGCGGCGGAGCCTGGCTCGACGGACGCCGCATCAGGGTCTCGGATGCGACCGAGCCGATCGAATCCCTGGTGGCCGTAAGCATCCCGGCCCAGGCGGATGCCCAGTCGCTCGCGGTGGCCGACTTCCTGGCGATCCTCAACGGCGTGCATTCGATCCGCCGCAGTGGGTCAAGCGCCCTCAATCTCGCCTACCTCGCCTGCGGCCGGATCGACGCATTTTGGGCGCGGCGAATCGCCGCCTGGGATATCGCCGCCGGACTGTTGCTGGTTCGCGAGGCCGGCGGTGTCACCGCGCCGCTGAGGCGTCCGGGGGAATCGCCCGCTGAGGCTGGCGAAACGATCCCGCTCGACTCACCCGCCTTCATTGCCGCCGCCTCGCCGCAGCTGCTCGTGGCAATCCGCGACATGCTCTCGCCAGACCCCCGCACCGTCCCGGGGCCGAGCGGGCGGAAAGTTTGACGCCAGCCCCGCGAATCGAGTGCAATTGCCCCGGAAGCGAGGTCGTTGCGGCCGGCTCCCGCTCGGGGGTGCGATTGCAACGATGGGAGGGGTTGGATTCCTGAAATCCTGAAATTTGCTCGGTCGTGTTCGCGGCGGTGAAAGTGCGGAGGCGGCCAGGCGAGGGTACGCTCGCGGGTATGGAGCGAGTTGTGGCTGAACATTCCGCGGGCACGGCGATTCGCCCTCGACCGGTCTTCGGCTCGGGCGGGGCGGGCGTCGACTGTCTGCTTGCGATTTTCGTGGCGATCAATCTCGCAGCAGCGGTCGGGCGGGCGGCAGAGCCGTCGGGCTCCGCGGAAAACGATGGCGGTTCGGTTGGAAAAAATCGGTCGGCCAGTCGCGAGGTGCGGGAAGTCGGCCCGGAGGTCTACTACCTCGAAAATGATGCCGGCCGCCTCGTGCCGGTGCCGGGCTTTCTGTACAGCGATTTCGTGGAACTGCTGCGGCTTCGCGACGGACTGCCGGCGGCCCCGGAGCCGCCCGCTGCGGTGCTCGAGCGACTGGAGTTGCGAATCACCGGCGAGGCCGCCGGGACCGAAGTCGGCGAGGCTGCGGATCGTGCGGAGTCTGCCGCGGAATCCCTCCCGCCGCCGCGGACCGCTCAGCCACCAACGCTCGACACCCGTTCGATCAGGGTCGAACTCACTCTCGTGCAGTCAAAGCCTGGCTGGGTGAGCCTGCCGCTGGGCCTCGGCCGCGTGCTGCTTGACGGACCGGCCGAGCACGAAACGCTCGGTGGTGATGCCGCCGGGGCATCCGGCACATTTCTCATCGATCGCCCGGTCGGCTCGCGGGGCTACCGCGGCTGGTTCGAGGGACCCGCCGGCACCCGGCACCGTGTGGTGCTCGTGGGCCGCGTGCGGCTGGAGCCGGCGGGTGAGTCGCGGGAGATCGGACTCGACCTGCCACCGGCCAACACCTCGTCGCTGGTGTGGACGACGCCGCTGGCGGCTCCGGTGGTCGTCGTGCAGCCGGCATCGCTGCCGCCGAAGATCGAACCCGGGGAGGATGGCGGCAGCCGCGTGACGGTGGTCGGGCTCAGCGGTGAAGTGCGGGTCAGGCTGGGGACCGCGGAGCCGGTCGGGCAGCCGGCCGCTGTCGTGCCCCAGGCTGAAACCGACATCGCGGTGGCGATCGACGGCCGCAAGGCCAGGGCCGAGGCCTCGATCCGGCTGGAGGGCCTGCCGGCGAATCGCGATCGGATCACGATCAGGCTTCCGCGTCGCAGCACGCTGGAGCGCGTGGCCCCGCCATCGACCGTGGTGCGGGGTTCTCAGTCTGGTGGCGACGTTGAGATTGCCGTCGAACGCGACGAGTTGGGGCGAGGCAGGGTCGACCTCGTCTGCGAGATGCCGGTAGAGCCGTCGGGCGGACCGGTCGAGCCGCTGGCCTTCGAGATTCTCGAGATCCCGCGATGGCGGCAGTGGGGTACCGTCAGCCTGGTGGTGCTTGGCGACTGGCAGGTGGAGTGGGAGACGATCGGGCCCCTGCGACGCATCGATCCGCCCCGCCGGCTCCGTCGCGAGGGCTGCGTCGCCGCCTTCGCGTTCGACGCACAGCCGGCGAGGCTGCCGCTGCAAGTGCGGCCGCTGGCCAGCCGGGTGGTCGTGGAGCCCGAATACCGCTATCGCGTCGCCGCCGTGCGGATCGATCTGGTCGCCAGGCTGCGGGTCGCGGTGCGGGGCGCACCGACCTCGCAACTGCAGCTTCAGCTCGATGGCTGGGAGGTGGGCGAGGTCGGGCCGCCGGGGCTGGTCGATTCCGCCGGCGTCCGCTCGACTGCCGGCGGCGTCGAGATTCCCTTCCTGCAAGGGCTCACTGGTGATGCGGTGATCGAGCTACGGGCGACCAGACGGCTCGATCGGGATGCCGATCAGGTTGCCTGGGATTTTCCCCGACCGGCGGCCGACCTGGTCGCGCCGGCGACGGTCTTGATCACCGCCGAGAGCAACATCGAATTGACTCCGGAGACCGGCTCGGTGCGGGGGTTGACCCGGCAGATTGCCGCGGTGCCCTACCGTGATCCGGTGACGACCGCTCCTGTGACCGACCGGCCGCTCGGCGACGCCACGGAGACCGAAAAGCCGCCGCCAAGCAGCCGCGACGAGCCGACATCGGTGGTGTCCGACAGCGGCCAGCTGCCGCAGTTGGCCTATCGGCTCGATTCTCCCGAGGGTCGCTTCGTGGCGAGCCGCCGCTATCTTCCCCGCCGCGTGGATGCCTCGGTGGCCACTCGTCTGGCCCTCGCCGAAGACACGATCAACGTCGAGGAGACTCTGCGATTCCAGGTGGCCCACCTTCCGCTGGAGGTGGTCGAACTCTCGCTGCCGTCGGCTGTGATCGAATCGGAGTCGCTCGAAATCCGGCAGGACGGCCAGCTGCTGGTGGCCCTCACGCCGGCCAGGGACGAGCCGCCGATCGCGCCGTTGCCGCCCGATGAATTTCCGGAAGACGGCGGGCTGGAGAGTGAACAGTCCGCGGGTGACGCGAAGGAACTGCCGCCCAGATCGGTGGTGCCGGTGCTGCTTCCGGTGCCGCTGTTGGGATCGGGCGAGCTGCGGATCTCCTACACCCTTCCGTTTGAACCACCGCCGGCCGAGACGACGCTCGCCGCCACCGTGCCGCTGGTGATGCCGTTGGGCGTGCGGCTGGGCAAGCAGTCCGTCGCGATCGAGACCGACCGTGGCCTGTCGGTCGAAGTCCGCGGCGATTCGTGGCGGCGAGACACCCTGGGCCAGTCGTCGGGCCTGCCGCGGAGCTGGACGACCCAACGCCCGCAGCCGGCGGTGCAGCTGGCGGTGGCGACGGAGCGGCAGACGCTCGGTGAGACGATCGTGGAGGCGGCCTTGCTGCGGACCAGGCTGGCGGCTGCGGTTCGGGAAGACGAGTTTCGTTACCGGGTTGTCAGTTCGGCCGACCGGCTGCTCCTTCAGTTTGACGAGGACGTTGACCCCGCCGCGATCGACTGCCTGCTCGACGGGCGAATCGTGGCCGACGCGGTGCAGCCCCGAGGCCGAATCGTGATCCCGTTGCCAGCCGCCGGCGGGCTGCGGGATTACCAGGTGGAACTGATCCGCCGCGGTGATCCGCCGCCGGCCGCCGGTCCGCTGACCCTGGCCGCCCCACGATTCGCCGAGGGTGTCGTGGAGCGGCGTTTCTACTGGGACGTGCAACTGCGGCCCGATGAGCACCTGCTCGCCTCCCCTCGGCAGTGGACGCCACAGCAGCGGTGGGCCTGGGGCAGGTTCGGGTTCTCGCCGGAGCCGATCATCTCCTCGGCGATGCTCTCGGAATGGATCGGCTCGCCGCGGCCCCTCGCGGCCGCGGCCGAGGAACCGCCGGTGTCGGCAAGCCTGCCCGCCGCCGATCCCCACGTGGTCTTCTCCGGCGTGGGCAGTCCCGGTAGCGGCACCATCTGGCTGCTGCCGACCTGGCTGCTGGTGCTCGTCTCCTCGGGGCCGACACTGCTCTTGGGCCTGCTCCTGGTGGAATGGCCGGCGGTTCGGCGTCCGATGGTGGTGATGGCGGCCATGCTGGCCGGCGGCATGGCCGCTTCCGTCTTTCCGGACCGAGCGGTCCTCGTGGCTCAGGCCGCCCTGCCCGGGGCGGTGCTCGCGGTGCTTGCCGCCGGGCTGCGGTTTTCGCTCGATCCCGACCTGCCTGGCCGTCTCGCGGGCGAGCCGCCGGTCTCGGTGCCGACCTCCTCCACCCGCCTGGCGACGCCGGCGATCGCCGCCGCGAGCCGGCTGAGTGAGCGGCGGCAGGGAGAGCGGTCGGCGTCATGATTTCCCGCCACGACTCGACGAGCTTCTCGTCACACCTGGGCGATGCCGGCCGCGTCCGGCTCGCGGCAAGGACAATCACGGCGACCATGGCTGCCGTGCTGTCACTGATTCCCGCCCGATGCATCGAGGCACAAGAGGCCGGGCCGCCCTTGGCCTTTCGCCGTGTGCACGTGCCTGTCGAGCGGCTCGAGGAAATTCCCCTCGGTGGTCTTCGATACGTACCGATGACGATGGCAGAGTTCCAACGCGGACTCACCGACACCTTCGGCGAGGAGTCGCGGCAGGAGGGCCTGCCGAGCCGGGAGGTGGTTGCGGAGTCGGCTGAATACGCCTTGCGGTGGACCGGCCGTGGCCCGTTGGTGGGTCAGGCAGCCGTGGAGGTCTCGATTCCCCCGCAGCGGGTGCGGGTCAGCCTGCCGCTGGGTGACGCGATGGTCCGCACCGCCACGGTCGAAACCGCGGAGGGCACCGGCGCCGCGAGTGTCTGCGGGCTCGAGGACGGCTCGCTGGTCGTACTCGCCGACGAGCCGGGACGCTATGCGTGGGATTTCCGACTCGAACTGATCGATGCAGCCGCGGGTCGCGGCCGCTTCAGACTGCCGATGGTGCCGGCGGTCTATTCGGTGGTCGAGCTGACCGTGCCACGGGGCATCGTGCCGGTGGTCGCCGACGCCCGGGCCGCCGGAGGGCCCCAGGCGAACGGCGCGGGCCTGGTCACCTGGCGGTTCGAACTCACGCCGCGGGCCAGTTTCGACTGTCTGCTGACCGAGGGTCCGGCGACGCCGCCGGGCCTGGCCGTCTGGACGCACGCGGCGATCAGCCGCCGGGAACTGGCCCTCACCGCCACCGTGCGGCCATCCAACGGCTGGCGGGAGCAAGGCCTCCTGCTCGACGTCGACCCCGGGCTGCGACCGCAGCGGGTCGCGATGGAGATCGATGGCACATGGCGGCCGCTGCAGTGGCTCTGGCAGAACGACTCGACCCTCAGCCTGGGCCTGCCACCGGAGTGCATCGGCACCCGCCGCCGGATCGTGGTCGAGGCGATCGCGGCCTTCGACACGGGAGTCGCCACGGTCGTGCCGCTGGTGCGGCCGTCCCGCAGCCGCTGGGCAGGCGGCGGCCTGGCGGTGGAACTCGACGACTACCTCGTCGTTCAGGACGCGGCCTGGACCGCGGCGGTGCCGGTGGCCGACTCGGTCGCCGCCGGCTGGCCCGAGATTGCCCCCGGCGGAGAGAAATCGCTGCTGCTGGAGCACCAGGAGCCGGATGCGATGCTGACCCTCACGGTCGCACCGCGGCAGCCGAGGCTCGACGTCACGCGGGTCACGACGGTTGACATCTCACCCTCGGCGGTGCTCGCCCGTGCGGCCTGCGAGGTCTCGATCGACGAGGGTGAGGTCTTCGAACTCGAAGCACAGGTGGCGGCGGGCTGGCTGATCGATGCGGTCGAGATGCCCTCCCGCTCGGAACGGCCCGAGTGGCGGATCGAGCCGATTCCCGGCGGGAGCCTGCTGCGGGTCGATCTTGCCACGGCGATCACGCCCGGCAGGCTGGTGCGACTCGAGATTCGTGGCCACCGCGTGCCGCTGCGTCCGAACTCACGGTTTCCCCTGGCATCGATCGACATGCTGCGACTGCAGGGAGAGTCTCGACGCAGCGGGCTCGTCGAGATCCGCACCACCGCCGAGACCACGATCGAAACGCTCGACGACCGCCTCGTCGCGATCCTGCCGGAGGAAATTCCGCAACGCTTCGGCACGCTCGCGACGAGTTCGGGCATCCGCCTCAGGCTGCCCGCTGGGGTGGCCCCCAACGGGGAACTGGTGCTGCTTCGCAAGCGTCCTCCGGTCGATGTGCGAACAAGCATTCGGTTGACCGCCCGCGACGACCGGCTCACCGAGTCGTTTACTTTCGAATGCACGCCGATTGATGCCGACCTCGATTCGGTGGTGGTGCATTTCTCCGTGCCGACGCAGGACAGCCTCGAGTGGTCGCTCGTGCCGCCGGCTGGCGGCGCGGTGTTTCCAAGGCGTCTGGAACCGGCGGAGCGGCGGGCCTCGGGTGACCAGGGGGATGCCTGGATTCTCGATTTCGTGCCGCCGATTCGTGAGACCGTCACCGTGCGGGGCGTGCAGGCGGTGCCCCTCAACGGACCGCGGGCGGCTCCGCTGGCCTGGGTCGAGGCGGCGATCAACCCGGTCGGCGAACTGCAACTGCGGAATGCCGGCCGGCGACGGCCGCAGGTCCGCAACCGTTCGCTGGCGGAGATTCCCGGGACCGCCGCCGGGGATCGCGCCGCTTCGGCCATCAGCTTCTTCATCTTCGATCCGGTCGCCGACCTCGGGCCGGCCGGGCCGCCGATGGTCGTGCTTCCCGGTCGCGAATCGTCGGCGGTGGCGAGGGCCTGGGCCTGGAATGCGACCACGACCTGCTGGTGTCATTCGTCGGGAGCGATCGAGTTTGAGTCGGTCTTTGAAATCGAGAATCACGGCCGTCCCCAGATCGTGCTGAGCCATCCGGCCGACAAGCGGATTCAGGAGGTGCTCGTTGATGGTGTGCAGCTCTCGGCGAGCGGCAGAGACACTCTCGGCGGTGAGATCCGGATCGAACTTCCGGCCGGTCGTCGCATGGTTCGCCTCGAGGTTCGAGCGGTGGCCGATGCGTCCGCAAGCGGTGTCTGGCCGTGGTGGGGGATTCGCGGGATCGACCTGCAGGCCGGCTCGATCGATGTGCCGGTGATGGAGCGGGTCTGGCAGATCGGTGTGCCGCCGGCGTTGCAAATCGCGAGCGTCTCCCCTGTGCTGGCACCTCTCGACGCACGGCCCCTCGGTTGGACGCAACGGCTGCTCGGAGCGGAGCTTCGTCCGCGGACCCAGACTCGGCCCCAGCTCACCTCGCCGCCGCCGCCGAGCGGTGATTCCCGCACGCTCGTGCGGGGTTTTGAGATGGCTCGCTTCACCGCCGCGAGCGGTCGCATCGCAGGCACATCGGTCTGGCTGGTGCCGACCCGGCTGGTCCATGGGCTTGCCGTGGCAGCGACGGTGTCCGCGGCCCTGGCGGCGTTTTTCATCGCCGGCAGCCGGCCTCTGGTGGCGGTGGTGGCCTGCGGGCTCGTCGCGGTCGCCTCGCTCTGGGTCCCGCCGCCGTGGATTGCCGCGTGTCGCGGTGCGTGGCTTGGAATGCTCGCCGCCACCTGGTATCGCCGCAGCCTCCGTGGGGCCGCCGTGACGGCCTGCCTGCTGGCCAGCTGCAGCCTGCCGCCGGTGGCC
Organism: uncultured Chitinophagaceae bacterium; assembly: GCA_964600785.1. Taxonomy (GTDB): domain Bacteria; phylum Planctomycetota; class Planctomycetia; order Pirellulales; family UBA1268; genus M30B53. The sequence continues at coordinate 9,142 of CAZRKH010000104.1, read as the reverse complement.
GCGGCGGCCGATCCGTTGCCGGTGTTCGTGACCGGCGAGGATCCGGCCTCGACGGTGCTCGTGCCCGACGGAGTGTTTCGGGTGCTTGCATCCGGCCGTGCCTCCCGGGAGCAGGCGGGGGCCCGGATGCTCGGAGCCCTGGTCACCGCCGAACTGGTCGATGCCGAACTGGTCGACGCATCCGCCGCGGCCTCACCCCGCCGCTGCGTCTGGCAGATGCGGGTTGAGGTCGTCTGTGACTCGCGGACCTCACTCGTGCTGCGACAGGAAACGTGGGGCGGGAGCTATCGCGGCGACTCGCTGCGGGTCGATGGCGTGGCGGTCGGCGGCATGGTGGAGGCCGGCGGACGAATCCTGCGAGTCCCTTTGGCCGCCGCCGGACGGCATGTCGTGGAGTTCGACATCGAACCGGCCCTCAGCCGTCGCGGCGAGCTGGTGGTCGCCGAGATCGGCATACCGGTGACTCCGGCCACCGCGGTGGCGATCGATGGTAATGACAACGCAGCCTCGGTCATCTGTGAGGCGAGCCGTGGCACGGAGGGGCTGAGGCCGACGGACTTCGTGTCGGGCCAGGGATCGGCAGGCCGGTTCGACCTGTCCGGTCGCAGTCGCCTGCGGCTGGCCTGGCCGAGCGATCGGGAAATCACCCTCGTCAGCTCACCCGCGGTCGCCGCCACTCGCAACGAGATTGTGTGGGGCGAGGAGGAATGTCGGATCACCGCCCGCTTCGACGTCGATCCCGACGGGGGTATCTTCCAGGCCATCGAGGTGGTGGGCGATCCGGACCTTTTCCCGGTCAACAACGAGTCTGATCTGGAGGTGAAACCGCTGGCAGCTGGTCTCTGGCGGGTCGAGCGACGACGGCCCGTGCGGGGCCGAGCGGAGTTGGTGATTCCCTTCCGCATGCGGTTCGACGATCCGGTGGGCGTCTTTCCGCTGCCGACGGTGCAGCCGGCCATGCGGGAAGGCGAAGCAGCTGCAGGCTCAGCAGCGAGCGTCTTCGAACTGCGGGCCGCCGCAGGGCTCGAGGCCTCGGTACTGCTTCCGCCTTCGGCGGTGGCCGAGTCGGCCGGCGAACCAGACACTGCGGGTGAAACGGTTGTCTGGCGTCTTGACAGCCTGAGCGACGGCCAGCAGGCGGTGGTCACGGTTCGTCGTCGGGCGATGCCCATTCGCGGAACCCAACAAAACCGCATTGTCTTCGAGCCGGATCGGATCCGGACCAGGCTCGACGGTGTCGTCGATGCATCCGACACGCCGCTGGTCATGCTCGACATCCGCATGCCTGTCGGTTTCACGGTCGAGCAGGCAAGGCTCGAGCGGATTCTCGGGCAGGCTGGTGATGCCGAGTCGGAGGCGGGGACCGAGGCGGTTCCCTTCCAGCTCACGCCGATCCGGCCCGGGGTGGTTCGCGTCCTCTGCCAGCGGCCGCGTATTGGCGGCTACCGGCTGCGGGTCGATGCCCGCGGGGAGGGCGAGGTGGGCCGCGAGGGAGCGCTGCCGCTGCTTGCCGTCGAGCAGTTCGGAGAGACGGCGGCGATCGTCGAGTGCCGTCGTGAGGGGGGTGGCTCGGTGGAGCTCTTTGACGAGTCGGGCCTGCTCAGCGGCCGCGATGCGGCACCCGGGGCCCCGCGTTGGCGGCCGATCGACGTGGTGGCCGATGCCCCGCCGAGATATCGGCTCGTTGACGAAACCGAGAACGAGCCAGACGAGGAACTCTTGCCGCAGGGGGCCGAGCCGTCCGCCGACGGGGAGGATCTCCTCGGCGAGCAGCCGGGCGACCGCGGGACACCGCGGGTCGAACTGGCCGACATCCGCTTCGCGAGCGATAGCCGGGGACGTGGCTGGGGGGTGGCGCGAATCGCCCTTGTTCCCCGGGAACGGCAGGTGCGAATCCGGCTGCCGGAGGGGATGCGGCTTTTCGAGTTGTTCGTCGACGGGCATCCGCTCGTGGGCCGCCCGATCGACGAGACGGTCTGGGAACTCGAACTGCTCGACACGAGCCGACCGCGGACGCTGCTGGCGATCTTCGCGGGTGACCTCGGCGACACGCTGGCCTCCGGGATGCCGGTGGAGATATCCCCGCCCGAGCTGGTGGACGTGCAGACCCGGCAGGTTGTCTGGACCCTGCGGGGCCCGGCCAATGTGCAGCTCGGGGTGATGCCGCCGGCCCGGCCGGCGACCGCCGAGGAGGTTGCCGAGATCCGTCGGCAGGCCGGGATGACTCTCGAGGCCGAACTCGACGCGGCGCTTGCGGGCAGAGATTTCGCCGAGCGGTCGCGGGTGCAGCGGGAGGTGAGCCGATTCCTGGCCCACGGCGAGAGCACCGCCGCCGAGCAGGCCTGGGTGCGGACCGACGCCGCGGTCTCGGCTGACGCCTATGCCGTCTCCGAGGGCGGCCAGCCGATCGTGGTGCGTGGGCTGGCCACGAAAGACGCCACGATCCAGCCTCGGGCGGTGGCCACCGCCATGATCATTCTGGTTGTCGGCGTGGCCTGGAGCCTTTCGAATCGTTGGCGAAACAGCTGGGGCGGTGCCGCGGGGCGAATCTGGCCGGCGGTTGCGGGGGCGGTCGCGGTGGTCTGGCTCGTGTTGCTGCAGCCGGTCTGGCCGGCAGTGGCGATGCTCATCGCCGCGGCGATCGCTGCGGCTGTCTGGTTTGTGGCACGACGAGCAGCCCTTCGCCGCGGTGGCGGCAACGAGGTTTCGCTGGTGGTTCGCGATCCTTCAAGCACTCAGGTCGTCTCTCTCGACCCCGATCAACTCGCCAAGCTGAGTGCGACTCGGCAAACCGGCCGCTGACCGCCGCCGCGGCACGCCGTCGATGCAGCGTTCCTGCGTGTGCGGCAAAAGACCGGCGAAAAGCGGTCTGGCCCCCGGCTGCCGGCCTCCGCTACGGTTCGCCGCCCACGCGGAAGCGGGCGACGGCGGTGTCGCCGAACTGCCTCCGCGTTGTCGCTCGAGGAGTTGCACGGCATGGAAGCCAGCGGAACACGCCAGGGGGGCTGCCTGGAGATCCGCAGCAGACCTGTCGCGGCGGTTTTCCGTCGCCTTGTGGTCGTCCTGATCGCGATCATCGCCGCCGGCACGCCCCCAGAGGGCTTCGCTGCCGGCTACCGCACCACCAATTTCGTCGTTGAGGCGGCCACCCCGGAAATGGCGAGAAAAATCGGCGATGCCGCCGAACAGTATCGCCACGACCTGGCTGTGGAATGGATCGGCCGGCCGATCCCACGCTGGGCAAGCCCCTGCCCGATCACGGCCCAGGTGTCCCCGCAGCTTGGGGCCGGCGGTGCGACCAGCTTCGTGTTCGACCACGGAGAGGTCTTCGGCTGGCAGATGAGCATCCAAGGCAGCGAGCAGCGGGTGCTCGACTCGGTCCTGCCGCACGAGGTGACCCACACGATCTTCGCCAGCCACTTCCGCCAGCCGCTGCCCCGCTGGGCCGATGAGGGGGGCTGCACGACCGTGGAACACCCCGTGGAGCGGGCCCGGCAGCACCGCATGCTGATCGAGTTTTTGACGACCGGCCGCGGAATCTCCTTCCCGCAGATGTTCGCGATGCGGGAATATCCGCCCGACGTGCTGCCGCTGTATGCCCAGGGCTACTCGCTGGCTCGCTTTCTGATCGAACGTGGTGGCCGCCGGAAGTACGTCGACTTTCTCGCTGCGGGCCTCGCCTCGGAAGATTGGCCGACGGCCCTCGGGCAGTTTTACGGCATCCGTGACGAGGCTCAGATGCAGGAGGTTTGGCTCGAATGGGTTCGTCAGGGTTGCCCGGCCCCGCCCGCCTCGCTTGCCGGCGAGCCCCCGTCCGTCGGTCGCGGACCGACTGCCCGCGGCCAGAGCCCCGACCCGCGACCGCCGCAGCAGGTGCCGGCCGATGCCGTCGCTGTTGCAGGGCGACGGTCGATCTACCAGCGTCTCGAGCGAAAGCGGGCGGAGCGACCCGCCGGAGAATCAGTTTCTCGTCACCTCGGCCACCACGAGCGTGATGTGATAGAAGACCGGCGCGGCGAAGCAGATTGAGTCGATCCTGTCGAGCACGCCGCCGTGACCGGTTACGAGCGTGCCGTAGTCCTTCACGCCGCGATCCCGCTTGATCGCCGACATCGTCATCCCGCCGGCGAAGCCCATCACCGCCACGATGAAGCCCGCCAGAGCGGCCTCCCACGGCTGGTAGGGCGGCGCGGCCCACCAGAGCACCGAGGCCAACAGCGACGTGCTCACGCCACTGCCGAGAAGACCCTCCCAGGTGCGATTGGAGCTGACCGCCGCGGCGACCAGCCGCCGGCCGAGCATCCGGCTCCAGACATACTGCATGCAGTCGGCAAACTGCACCAGCAGGATCAGGAAGAAGAGGAGTCGAAAGTTGGGGGCTTGGGCGAGGCCCGTCGCAGCGGAGTCGATCGGCAGCTGCAGAAGTGCTGCCGCAAACGAGAGGCAGTAGACGCAGACCACCAGCCCGGCCTGGATCTTCGCCGTTCGCTCCAGGAACCGCTTGTAGTCTCCGGCGAAGGCGACGCGGGCAAGCACGAAGAGCGTGGCATAGACCGGCAAAAACACGCTGTAGATGTCGTAGCGGTCATAGGCGACGAGCACATAGTGGGCCGGCGTGAAAGCGAAGAACACCCAGAACAACGCCCTGTGGTCGCCGAGCCGCGTGGGGGTGAGCGTGATGAACTCCCGCAACGCCCAGAAGGAAACCAGCCCGAAGAGCACCACCGTGGCCGTGGTGCCCAGCCAGAATGCCGCCGCGAGCACGGTGCACATCACCCACCAGCCACGGATCCGCGAGTTGAAGGTCCGCACGGCGGCCGTGTCGAGTCCGCGGTCGGGATGGCGACGGAGAAACTGTCCGATGCCGGTCGCCACCGTCAGCAGCGAGAGCACCCCGGCGATGAGTGCGAGCGTGCGGGGATCCTGCATGGTGGCGGGCTCAGGATTCCTTGAGGGCCATCACGGCCCGCCGCGCGCGGGCCAGAAAATCGAGCTTGGCCTCGCCCCGCTCCAGCCACAGCGGCGGCCCGAAGCTGATACACGAAAGCAACGGCACCGGCAGGAACTCGCCGCGCGGCAGCACGCGATTGAGGTTGTCGATGTGCACCGGCACGAGTTCCAGTTCGGGCCGCTTCTTGGCGAGGTAATACAGCCCGCTTTTGAATTCACCGATCTCCCCCGTCACGCTGCGGCTCCCCTCGGGAAACACAATCAGCGACTTCGTGTCGCCGATCTCGCGGAGCATCAGATCGACCGGGCTCTGGTGGACCTTGATGTCGGTGCGGTCGATGAGCAGGGCGTCGAAAACTTCCTGGGCGAGCCAGCGGCGGACAAATCCCCGCGACCAGTAGTCCTTGGCGGCCACCGGGCGGGTCCGCTCCCGCACCGCCCGAGGCAGCGACGACCAGATCAGCAGTGCATCGAGGTGGCTGGTGTGGTTGGCAAAGTAGACCCGCTGGCAGGTGTCAGGCTGGCTGGCGATCCAGCGAATGCTCGCCCCCGAGAGCACCCTCGCGATCGCCGCGAGCGAGAGCCCCGCGACCCTGCACAGCGGTGAGCGGCCGGCCAGTTCGCCCGTCGCCGCGGCGGCGGGTTCGGGGGGCACGGTGAGTCGGGGGTCGGCGGGGGAGAGCATGAGAAAAGTGTCGGGCCTGCCTGCGTGGCCGGTCAATCGGGACGGCCCGCGGCTGCTGCCACAAAGGGGTTTTCCCGCTTCTCGCGGCCGATGGTCGTCGTCGGTCCGTGGCCGGGGAGCACGAGCGTGTCGTCGGGCAGCGTGTAGAGCCTGCTGCGGATGCCCGCGGCGAGGGCTGCGAAGTCGCCATCGGGAAAATCGGTCCGGCCCACGCTGCCTCGGAAGAGCACGTCACCGGCAAGCAGGAGCATCCGCTCGCCGGCTCCGGCTTCCTCGCGGCGAACGACAAACACCACGTGTCCCGAGGAATGGCCCGGGATCTCGTGCACCAGCAGATCGAAGCCCGCCAGCGAGAGCCGATCACCTTCGGCGACGGTGCGATCGGCGGGAGGGCTGACCACATCGATACCGAAATTGTGAGAGAGGTTCGCCACCGGGTCGGTGAGTTTGTTTGTCTCGGCGTGGCCGATCAGAATCGGCACCTGCGGCCAGCGGGACTTGACCGCCGCATTCCCGGCGATGTGGTCGGAGTGGCCATGGGTCAGGAGCACAGCCGCCGGTTCGCCGAAAGCCCCGGCTGCCGCAATCACCGCATCGGGCTCGAAGCCGGGATCGACCAGCAGCCAGGGCTGGCCCGGGCCCGTGGCGAGAAGGTAGCTGTTTTGGGCAAACGGCTGTGACTCGACGCAGATCACCCGCAGCGGCAGTTTGGTGTCGAGGGTGGTGGTCGATGCCATCGGTCCAGAGGTCTAGGTGCCAGGCGGGGGTTGGGGAGCGGGAGTCCTTGGCAGCATGGTTGGATGCCCTCGGGAGGGCAAGCCGCCGGCGTCCGCCGCGAGGGAGATTTCGCGCAAACGTGGGCAAATAATGGTCTGGCCGCTCCTCGAGGGCCTCGTTACACTCCCGCCGCACGTCGCAGCAATCCGCCGACGGGCCCCAAAAAACCAGAAAAAAACCGGTGAAACCCAGGGCCGATCTGCCGGCCATGACTGATCTCCACGGAGGAACGACGACCATGGCCGGACGAGCGATGCCGCGACACGACCTTCTCCGCTCGGGCACGACCCTGGCGATCACGCTTGCCTGCGGGCTGGGTGCCTGCGGCTTCTCCGCCGTGGCCCAGCAGCCCGCCCAGCCAGCAGCGACCCAGCCAGCGGCGACCCAGCAGCAGCCCGCCCAGCCAGCGGCCGCCGCGGCGGCCAATCCGGCCGCCGGCCCCGGGCTCGTTCCCAACGGCGGTGGTGCCACCGGCAACGCCAACGCCGGCCAGGCCGAGGCAGCCACGACTGCGGAGCATCCCCTCGAGCCGGCGCTGAAACTTGCTGAGAAGGGTCTGGCCAATATCCAGGCCAACATCCGCGACTACTCGGCCACGATGGTCAAGCGGGAGCGGATCAACGGCCAGCTCGGCGAGCACCAGTACATGTTCCTGAAGGTTCGCCGTGAGCCTTTCAGTGTCTATCTCTCCTTCCTTGCCCCCGAAAGCGTGAAGGGCCAGGAGGTGATCTACGTGGCGGGCCGCAACGACGGCAACATGCTCGCCCATGCCGGCAGCGGCGTACGGGCCATGGTTGGCACGGTACAGCTCAAGCCCGACAGCATGCTCGCCATGCAGGGCAACCGCTATCCGATCACGGAGATCGGGGTCGAGAATCTCACACGGCGGCTCGTCGAGGTCGCCCGCCACGACAAGCAGTTCGGCGAGTGCACGGTCAACTTCTATCCGAATGCGAAGGTCAACGGCCGGGTCTGCACCTGCATTCAGGTCGAGCATCCGGTGCCGCGTCGAAATTTCCGCTTTCACCTGGCCCGCGTTTTCATCGACGACGAGCTGATGGTGCCGATCCGCTACGAGGCGTATGACTGGCCGCAGCAGCCGGGAGGCCAGCCGGTCTTGATGGAGGAGTACACCTACATGAACCTCCAGATCAATCAGGGCTTCACCGACGCCGACTTCGACCAGGCGAACGCGAACTACAAATTCACCGGCGGCCAGTAGGCCGGTTGCGGCCCAAGTAGGCCGGTTGCGCCGCAACCGGCAGTACCCCCGGTGCGGCTCGCACCGGCTCCGCCCCCCGACGCTTTAGCCGACCGTCCGGTAAGCCGGGTAGACTCCGGCTATGAACCCTGACCCGGACCACGCCGGCGCGTTTCCAGTCACCGATACCTGCCACGAGAGCGTGCTGTCCCGGGAATCGCTCGGTCTGCTCGAGGTTCGTCCGGGCACGACAGTGGTCGACGGCACGCTCGGAGGCGGTGGCCACACCAGGCTGCTTGCCGAGGCGGTCGGCCCGAGTGGGCTTGTGATCGCCATCGACCGCGATCCGGCCGCCATCGAGCGGGCGGCTGCGGCCCTGGGATCCCTGCCGGTCCGTTTCGCCCAGGCCAACTTTCGCGACATCCCCGAGGTCCTCGATGCGGTGGGCGTGAACCAGGTCGATGCGGTGCTGCTCGACGTGGGGCTCTCGAGTGACCAGCTCGCCGACCGCTCGCGGGGCTTCTCGTTCGATGCCGATGGCCCGCTCGATCTGCGGTTCGATCCGACCGAGGGTGAGCCGGCCCACCGCCTCGTCAACCGGCTCCGGCTCGATCATCTCGCCGACCTGATCTATCAGTACGGTGAAGAGCGGTTCAGCCGCCGCATCGCCCGCCGCATCGTCGACGCCCGCGAGCGGAAGCCGATCGAACAGGCCCGCGACTTCGCGGCCCTGGTCGCCTCGGCGATCCCCAAGCCGAAAGCCGGCAGCCCGCCGCGGATCCATCCGGCGACACGCACCTTTCAGGCGCTGCGGATCGCCGTCAACGACGAACTCAAGAGCCTGCGGATCGCCGTGGAGCGGATACCCGAGCGGCTCCTGCCCGGCGGGCGGCTGGCCGTGATTTCGTTCCACTCGCTCGAGGACAGAATCGTGAAGGAGGCCTTTCGCAGCCGGCAGACCTGGGAGTGTCTCACCAGGCGGCCTGTGACCGCCGGCGAAGCCGAACGCCAGCGCAACCCTCGCAGCCGTTCGGCGAAACTGCGGGCCGCCCGGCGACTTGGCTGACCAGGCAAGTCCGGGCGGCCGTCGAACTGCCGTTGCCGTGGTCGGGCCGGGTCCGCACACTCCCGCCCATGATGGGCCGCGAGACGAAAATCCTGCTGGGTCTGCTCGGTACGCTCTCGACCACCTTCGCCGGTGTGCTCGGTTCGAAGCTGCTCATCCCGCGACCGCCGGAAGGTGCCGGGCCTGACGTGCACCAGGCGGCCGGTGAATTTGAGCCGAGTGAAATCGTCGAGCCGCCTTCCTTCGAGCGCCGCGAGCGTTCCGCATTCCCCGCCGCGGCCGAGGCCGAGCCGCTGGATGCGCTCAGCTCCGTCGAAGACCTGCTTGCTCCGCCGGCGAATCCGGCGTGGCGTTCCGACCCGCCGGAGGAAGCCGACGCGGCTGACACGACGGCTGACACAACGGCCGACACGACGGCCGACACGACGGCTGACACGACGGATGACACCACGGGCGACACGAC
>CAZRKH010000103.1:0-15004 GCA_964600785.1 uncultured Chitinophagaceae bacterium | reverse complement strand
GCTCCTGAAGAGTGCGGCCACGAGAACGGTCGACTCGCTGTGGGCGATGTGCGGAAGCCTCATCGACGCCTTCACGGAAACGGAGTGCCGAAACTGTTTCAGACACTGCGGCTATCGCTACACGTAAACCGGATGCGCTCTAGGGGGAGCCGCTCCCGAGACGAGAAAAATCGCTCCCGTCCCCATTTTTTTGGGGGGGTGGTTAGGAGGCGTCGTCGATGAGTCGGCGGAGCGTTTCGAGCGACACGCAGTCTTTGAAGACCATCTGCTCGGTCGGGGCACTCGGCGAGGGGTCGGGCTTGCCGCGACGACGACGCGATGAAAAGGTCCGCGAGACCATCCCCACCACCTCACCGGCGGTGTCGAAGACCGGCCCGCCGCTGCTGCCCAGCGCGTAGTCGGCAGTCACGCTCATCCAGACAGCCGAGGCACTGGCCTCGCCGGCGACCGGCTGGCGATGGAACCGGGAAACCACGCCCTCGGTGAGGCAATAAAAACGGCCGGTCGGATGGCTGATCACCGTCACCGCATCACCGCAATCGGGTTCACGGCCAAGCAGCAGAAAGGGCATTCGCCTGCCCCGCGTGTCGATCCGCACCACCGCCGCATCACCGGCAGCGTCGCCGGCAAGCACCTCGGTCACTGCATGGACCTCGCCAGCGGCGGTCATCACCCCGAAGCGGTGCGAGGGCTCGCGGCCGAAGACATGATGGTTGGTCACGACCAGCCCCATGTCGGAAACGATCCATCCGCTGGCCAGCCCGCCGAGGTGCCAGTCGTTGCACTTGCCGCACTGGTAAATCGACCCCACGATCACCACCGCGGGCCTGACCGTGTCGTAGAGCGAGCGGTCCGGCCCGAGGCTGCAGGGCGTGGCCGCCGGAGGCACCCGCACCCGACGACCCTCGGCCGCCGCCAGCTGCTCCGCGGCCGCCTGCGAGCCGAGCGGGGCCGCGGCGGCATCGCCCGCCTCCACGATCTGCTCGAGCCCGGCCACGAAGCGGCGGGCCAACTCGGCATCGTCGACCACCTCACTCGCCGCGGCCGGTCGATCACCCGTCGCCGAGACCACGGCCACGAGCATCACCGCGGGAATGATCGGTGCCAGCACAAGCAGGAAGCGTCGCATGAAGGAATCATACACCCTGCCTGAACGCGAGCCGCGAGGCCCGCGGAAAAGCGATCCCCGGCCCTTTCCCACTCGGGCGACACCCCGAGAGGCCGATGATTCGGGGGCCGATGGTTCGCGTCCTCGGGCAGCAGACGTGTTCCGCTGGCTGTCAGGGCAGCGAAAAATCGATGTCGATCGTCGATTCACCGGGGGGAATCGTGCGGACGATGCCGCTGGTTTCCGGCCGACGGTAGCGATCGGGAAAGCGGGACTGATCCGGAAGACTCACCGGGGTCATTTCGGTCGTCTGGGGGTCGGCCACCAATTCCGGCGGCGGGGGGGAGAGCAGCACCGTGTACTCGCCGGGCGGGAGGTCTCGCGAGTTGCCGTTGCGAAGCTCGTAGCCGCCCTGGGCGTCGATGCTTCCGGCGAGGAGACGGCCGTCCCGCTCGAAGGCGATCTGCCCCGCGGCCAGCGGTTCCCCGCCAACGGTCACCCGACCAGACACCCGCGCCGTCGGCTCACCACTGCATCCGGCGACGACGCACAGCAAAAAAAGGTGGACGGCACCTTTCCCGTTTTTTCCGTCGATCACTGGATCACCCCCGCCTTCACGCCGTCGTCGCGAATCGCGTGGGTCTTGAACTCGTCAAAGGGGATGCCGTCGCTGATGAATCTCACCGAACCATCTGCGTAGAGCATCTGTCCCCCGCCGGGGTGGGCCGACTGGACGCCGAGGTTCGGTCCGTCCTTGTACATCCCGGCGGCGAAGGTGGCGGTGCGGGTGTTGAGCCTGTGGCGAATCGTCGTCACGTTATACGCCCGAGGCATTCCGTTGATCCAGCCAGAGCAGGTGGAGCAGGGGGAGCCGGTGCGGTTGGCTCCGATGAAGGATCCGTACGTCGTGCCCGCGCTGCGGAGATCGCACTCCTCGCCTCCCTTGTCGATGTTGAACATCATTCCCGACTGCTCGCCCGCGAGAAAGGTGTTGCTCATCCCGTCGAGCACCTGATCCGGGGACAGCCGGCCGTTGGGAATCAGCGTGCCATTGGACGCGATGTAGCCCTGATATCCGGCCGCGTAGGCCACCCGACTGCCTCCATCAACAGGATCCGGATAGGCTCCGCTGATGCCCACGTAGGTGCCGTAGCCGCGGATCGAACTGCGGCCGCTGAAGCTCGAGGTCTTGAATTTTTCAAGCGGGCTCGACGGGCAGAGCATCCAGTCGGGCAGAAAACCGTCGAGGGCTGCATCGTTGCAGCCGACGCCCGTGTGAAAGGCGTTGTCGCAGTCGAACCGCAGCGTCCGGTGAAAGGCCTGCTGCTCGGTGTAGTTGAGGATGTGGGCCACCCATGAGCCGCCCCAAGCGCGGTTGGTGTCGGTGACGGAGGAGCCGCTTGGCAGACTGCCCAGGTGCGTCGTGTAACTGATGACCCCAACCCCGATCTGCTTCATGTTGTTGGCACAGCCGGCTCGACGGGCACCCTCGCGGGCCGCCTGAACCGCCGGTAGAAGCAGAACCATCAGCAGGGCGATGATCGAGATCACAACGAGGATCTCCACGAGCGTCATGCCGGCTCTGCGGGCCGCTGCAACTGGCATCACCTCACCCCTTTACAACCCTTCCCGTGATCGCCGGCCGGCAGAACTCCCGGCTTCGCTGGTACGCATCCTCGGCAAGGCCGACCTCCCAGGGATCCGGGCCGACCCACTCCGTCTTTCTGCCGGCGATCTCGATCCGACCGGCCTCGACGTCGAACGTGACGACCGCCCAGAGCGGGTCGGCATAGGGGCAGGTCGCGGCCACCCAGGGGTGCTTTTTCTGGACGGCGGCATCGTAGTTGGGATGTTTCTTGCTGACCCAGACATAGCTGGCGCTGTTGATCTGGACGTGGGGAATGCCGTCGGATTCCTTGACGTAGTCGAGGTGGGCGTGGCCGGAGAAGACGGCGATCACCTTCTTGAAACCCGCCTCCTCATTCGCCCTGGCCAACACGGCCCGCACCTTCGCCGCAGTGCGGACATGCTTGTCAAAGGCGTCGATCGGCTGGTGGATGAAAATCACCGTGGGAGCCTTGGTGGCGGCGAGGTCCTTCTCCAGCCAGGCGATCTGCTCGTCGTTGACGCTGCAGGGATAGCCGCGTTTGCCATCGGGGTCGTTGCCGTCGAGCACGACCAGGTGCAGCCCGTGCTCGTCGCGGCTGAAATAGCGAGCCGGGCTCTTCCAATACTCGAGCACCTGCTCCCGCTTGTAGCCGCCGTCGGTGTCGTGGTTGCCCAGCACATGCAGTTTGGGCCCGGCAAACCGATCGAAGGCGGCCAGGAAGGCGTCGTTGCGGGCATGGGGCACGCAGAAGTCGCCGAGGTTCACGACTCCCTGCGCCCCCTCCTGCTCCATCGCCTCGACGAAGGCGGCAATCCGCTCGACCCCGTCGTGCATCACGTCTTGATGGACGTCGGAAATGAGCCCCAGGCGGATCCTGCCGTCGGCGGGAGCCTCGGCCCGCAGGCGACGCAGCTGAGGCGCCGCAAAAACCGCGGCCGCGGCCGCAGCCGACAGGAACTCTCTGCGATCGATCATGAAAAACCGCGTCTTGCCCGCTCAGCCTCCGCGGCGGCGGAGCATCACCAAGGCGGCAGCGAGGCCCACCATCACAATACCAGCCGGCTCCGGCACCGCAGAGTACTCCAACATCATGTCGCCATCCGATGCGACCAAACTGAAACTCGCATCCGGCCGAACACTCTCGAGCACCAGCCCGAGTGAGTCCACCCCGACTGTGAGCGTGCCGAAGAGCGAGCCGTCCCAGCTCACCGGCGACGAGACGCTGGCCAGCGTCCACTGCTGGTCTTTGTCCCAGAAGGCATTCGTCCAGTCGACCGTCGAGGCAGTGCCGTCGTCAAGGGCCGCGTCAAAGACGAGATCGAGCGTGGCCGCCGAATCGACCTCAAGGGTCCCGGCAGTCGTGAGATCGATCGCATCATAGAGCACACCACGATCGACCGAGGCGGCCGTATTGGCCGACAGCTCCCAAAGCAGCGTGGCGTCGGCCTCGTAGGTGAGCCCATTCACAAAGGTCTGCAATCCCGGCGAGGCTCCCGGGGCGTGCAGGCCGCCGATCGTGGTCGCACCGCCAACGATGCCATTGCCTCCAAAGACCGCACCTGCCGCAACGCTCACCGCACCACTCGCCGCGGAATTATCGCCATCAATACGGAGGGTACCCCTTGAGACAACCGTGCCGCCTGAGTAGGTGTTGTCGCCGCTGAGCACCATGACTCCCGCGGAGTCGTAGTTGACCCCGCCGGTGCCCGACAGCACGCCGCTCATCGTGGCGGACGGCGTGATCACGAAGTCCGCCTCTCCGAGATCGGTAAAGGCATGGACGGTATAGCCGGGCACGCTCGAGGTATCGACCGCTCCACCGGTGGCCATCGCCGACCCGGCGTAGCGGACGACCACGATGCCGGAGCCACCGGCGGTGCCGCCGCCCCCGCCGCCGGTGTTGTCCGCCCCGTCCTCACCGGGGCCGCCGCCGCCGTAGTTTTGACCGCCGCGAGGATCGGGGCCCCAGCCCGCCTCGAAGCGGCCGGCACCACCGCCGCCATAGCCAACTTCCGTGCCCGTGATCGAGGAGAAGACCCCGTCGCCGCCGATGCCCGCCAGGCGGCTGCCGATCGAGTCTTCATTGGCACCCGGGCCGCCCGCGCCGCCGCCGCCGCCGCCGTCGTAGCCGCTGCCACCGTCGAAGCCGGAGCCGCTGGCACCACCGACACTGTTGAACCCTGTCGAGGAGTCATTGCGGCCGGCCAGGCCCGGATTGGCCGTCAGGCCAAACGCCGAGGACGCCTCGCCGTCGCTCAGGTAGGCACCACCGCCGCCAACCGTGATCGTCGTGGATCCAGCGGCCACGTCGACCGAGCCGACGAGCACCTCACCGCCACCACCACCGGCGGCGTAGTCGCTGGAGGTCGGCCCGCCGCCGCCGCCGCCGCCGACAATGAGATACTCCACGGCGACCGGAGCGACGCCGAGGGTGGTCGTCGCGGTCAGTTGCAGATTGTTGGCAACCGTCGTGCCGCCGTAGGCCTTGAATTCACCGCCGTTGACCGTGACCGCTGCCGAGCCGAGGGCACCGGCGGACGCCGCCACGAGTGATCCGCCGCTGAGCGTCACGCCGCCAAAGGAGTTGCTGCCTGTCAGTTTGAGAGTGCCGGAGCCCTGCTTGACGAGCGTGCCAGCAGTGATGTCACCGCCGTACTCGGTGCTCGCATTACTACCACCAACGTTCAGGCTGGCCACCCCGGCATCGACCGCGGCGGCGCCGGCAATCGATCCGATCGTGTAGCTGTTCGCTGCCGGAGCAGCGAGCGACACGGTGCTGCCAGCCTCGGCCACAAGGTCGGCCGACTGCAGGACGTCCGCGTGATTCACGGCCAACGTGGCCCCGCTGCGGACAGTCACGCCACCAGTGCCGACTGCCGTGGCCGAGCCGGTTGCCAGCGTGCCCTGGGCGACGATCGTGCCGCCGGAATACGAATTGCTGCCGCTGAGAGTCAGCGTGCCCACCGAATCGAAGGTGAAGCCACCGCTGCCGGAGATGTCTCCGCTGAGGGTGACCGACTTGGGACTGAAGACGAGCTGATCGGAGCCCGAGGTGAAGGTGTGCAGCGTGTAGCCCGACACGGTCGTGGAATCGATCGTGCCCCCGGTGGCCGCAGGGCCCCCTTCATAGCGAACGATCACGACGCCATCGGCCCCGGCCGTGCTGGCATAGCCACCCACGCCGCCGCCCATTCCGCCGCCACCGCTGTTGGCCAGCGGCTGACCGTTGGGGGTGTTGACGCCGGCACCGCCGCCAAGCCCGCCAGAACCCGGGCCCTCACCGCCGCCGCCACCGGCACCACCACCGCCATAATAGACTTCCGTGCCGGTGATGCTCGAAGCCAGACCGACGCCACCGTCACCGCCCTCGCGCGGACTGGCAATTCCATTGCTGCCGACGCCGCCGGCACCACCGCCGCCGCCACCTTCGTAACCTCCCTTCGCTCCGCCGGCGAATCCCGAGCCACTGGTGCCGCCGATCCCGGAGACCATTCCCGACCCGCCGCCCGACGCCGTGACCACGCCAAAGACCGAGGCCTCACCGTCGGCCCTGAGGCCGCCGCCGGCGCCCACTGTCACATCGCTTGAAATCGCCGTGAGCGAACTGCCGAAGAGCACCTCGCCGCCACCGCCACCACCGTCGTAGGACTGGCCACTGACACCACCACCCGCGCCACCACCGCCGCCAACGACGAGGAAATCGACCATCTGGGCCCCAAAGTCGATCGTGTTGGACGTGGCGTCGCCGGAGAGGGTGATCGCATTGGAAAGCCCGGAGGACGCCGCGTGCCGCAGGGTGCCACCGTCGAGGGTCAGTGTGCCGCTGCCGAGCGCGCCGTCGGCGGCGGCCACAAGCACGCCGTCATTGACGGTCAGGCTGCTGATCGTATTGGCCGCCCCGAGCACCAGCGTGCCGCCGCCGTCGAGCGTGAGATTCGAGCCGGCGGTCGCCTCGCGAATCGCCGAGTCGATCGTGACCAACCGGCCGCTGGCCACGGCAACCCGGCTCTCGGACGCGGCGAGCTCAACCGTCATCCCGCCGGAGAAATAGCCGTCGGGCGAGTCGGCGATCACGAGGTCGCTCCCGCCGCGGACGTCGACGACCGTGCCGACCACGCCGCCCGATGTCGCACCGTTGAGCCGCAGTGTGCCGCTGGTGAAGGAATCGGAGTTGCCGATGCGGAGCGTTCCGGAATTGGAATTGACCTGGATGCCTCCGAGGGCGACCACGCCCTGCCCTGTATTGGCATCAACCGCGGAAGCCATGTTGATGCCCAGGCCGTCTTGGGGAATCGATGAGCCTGAGTAGTCGCCGAAGATCGCGAGGCGATTGTTGGTGCTCGTGGCATTGCCGACCTCGCCGGGAACGGCCGAGGACGCAGCAGACGACCAGTTGCCCGATGCGAGCCAGGCATTGCCGGTTGCCGAAGGGCTCCAGGTCGAAGCACCGGTCGCCGCCAGCCCCGGATTGGCATACATCGTGGCCACGTCAGCCGCGGAGAGCGGGCTCGAGTAGAGCTGAACATCATCCATCAGGCCGGGAAGACCGCCAAAGCTGCCGCGGCCAATCCAGAGATTCGAGAGCGAAAAGTCACTCCCGCGAGGATAGCCAGTGAAGGTTGTGGCATTGGTCCCATCCAGGTAGACGACCATGTCATCCGTTGCAGGATTCGCGGTGACCGTCACCATGTGCCAGGTGTTGTCCTTGAGATTCACCGGACTGCCGGGCGTGGTTTTGATGAACGGCAGCGAGGTGTCCCGCCAGTAGAAGCCGCTCGGGTTGGGCAGCGAACGGAGTTCGGCAGTCTGCGTGGTCGTGCCGTTGGAGAAGTCGACCTTGCCCCAGTCGTTATAGCTGTATCCGCCGCTCGTGGCACCGGTCTTGGCCCAAAAGCTGATCGTGAATGAGTCGCCGGCGATGCCCGCTGAGGAAAGGTCGGTCGTGAAATACGACGAAGTGGTCGTGGTCATCGCCCCGCCGCTGATGCCTGAGCCGCTCCAGGTGATGCTCGAGGCTTCGGTGCCGTTGAGGCCGTTGCCGGATGAGTCGAGGATCGAGTCGCCGGCGGATCCGGTGAACTGCCCGGCATCATCGAAGGTGTAATGAACCACGAGCGGATCGCTGCCTTGCGCCATGGCGACACCAGCGAGACTGAACGCCTGCAAGCAGGTGATCACACACGCCACCCCCGCCGCAGCCAGCCAAGCAGTCCCGCCCCCGCTTCGCACCGGGACAACCAGTCCTCGGCCGCGGCGATACCGCCAGCCTAAAAGCCGACCAACGACTTCCGCACTCATGTGACTTGGAATCACGGTAAAGTTTCCTTTCCACGATTCTGGAGGTCACGATCCGTCGTTATGATGTTGCTGCTCATTCAGCAACGCCCGAGACAACCCGCACCACATGCTGTTTGCTTGGAATCACTCCTTGCGGTCACCTCAGGACCACATCGACTCCCGCAGAAGCACTTTTGACCGCAGAATACCCCGGATCCCCTGAAAATCAACCTTCTGGGCATGATTTTGCGCGATTCTCACAAATCAAGCAAGTCTTTTTTTCTCCATTCGCCTTTGCAGACTGTGAGTCACGTCTGCTGCCGCAGGACGCGGCGGTTTTGGGCAGAGGGTCGCCGTGCTCCCCGCGGACGCGTGCCGTCTATACTCATCGTGTGCAGCGGCTTCCGCCGACGCGTAGTCGGGGGAGCGGTGCCGGTGGTCTCCGGTGACGGCCGGAGAAGGGTCAGGCCCGGCGGCGGCCAGTGCAGCGGCCGATCTCGACCGGGGTGGTGCGTAGCAAAGGAGGTGATTCAGTGAAACAAAGCGACTGTACGAAGGGGCTGCGGCTCTAGCGGCCTGCCGACGGGCTCGCCGTTGACGCAGCCCACACCTTGGCGGCCGCCCCGAGGGCCTCCGCGAAGGAACGTTTCCACGGTCGCCGCCTCCGGGCATCCCCCGGGGGCGGCGGCTTCTTTGAGATCGACCGCGTTCACTCTGCCGAAGTGTTGATCTCTCAGATGGCCCTACGCCTGCGACCCCGCCGAATTTGATGCTTGCAGCGATTGGGCAGTCGGGGAAATCTGCGGCAAGGATTCGGGGGGAGAACTGCCGAATGACCCTTCCAGTAGAACCGCGGAATGCTCCGCGGTCGCTCGCCATCACCCCCTTTGGAGACTTCTCGATGCGTCGTTCGCTCCTGATCGCCACCCTGCTCGCCACGCTCGTTGTTGCCTCGGCCGACACCGCCGACGCGGCGCAGTATTCGTCCTACCGTGGCCGGGCCGTGGCAGCCCGACGGTTTCGGCCTTTCGCCCGGCTGATCGAACTGGAGCGACGCAAGAACGAGTGGCTGCGGAGCGTGTTTTTCGGGGGCCGCTGACCGCGAGCCTCCGTCGCGTGGCTGGCGGCCACAACCGCTCCGGCGGTGGTATTCTGGAGATCTTCCCCCAGGAGACCACCAATGTCGCCAACGTCGCCACTGTCTCAGTCACATCCCCGCCTGGCAATTGCCGCGGCCGTCCTGCTGGCGGCCGCGGCATGGCCGGCGATCGCCGCCGAGCCCAAGCCCCTGGAGGTGCTCTACATCACCGGTGGCTGCTGCCACGACTACGACGCCCAGAAGAAACTGCTCGTGCCGGCCCTGGAATCACGGGGGATGAAGGTCACCGTGATCCACGAGGGCGGATCGAGCACCAACCACAAGGTCTCGCTCTACGAAAAGCCCGACTGGTCAAAGGGCTACGACGTGGTCTTCCACAACGAGTGCTTTGCCAACGTCAAGGACAAGGCCTTTCTCGGCAAGATCGTGGCCGAGCACGAAAAGGGCACCCCGGCGGTGATGATGCACTGCGCGATGCACTGCTACCGCGCGGGAATCGACGACTGGTTCAGGCTTTGCGGCGTGACCTCGCCGGGCCACGGGGCCCACTACGAATACACCGCCAAGACCCTCCCCGCAGCCGAGGGCCACCCGGTGCTTGCCGGCCTGCCCGCCGAATGGGCTCTACCCAAAGAGGAGCTCTATTTCATCGACAAACTCTGGCCCACCGCGACGCCCCTGGTGGAGGCGATGAGCCGCGAACGCAAGAGCATGCAGACGGTCATCTGGACCAACCAGTTCGGCAAGGCCCGTGTCTTCGCGACCACGATCGGCCACTACCCCCACACCGTGGCTTTGCCGGAGTTTCTCGAACTTGTGACCCGCGGCACCCTCTGGGCGGCGGGCCGACTCGAGGACTGATCGCAGGGCCGCTGGAGCCGGTGCGGGCCGCACCGGTCTACGGCAAGAGCCAGTGCGGGCCGCACCGGTCTACGGCTCGCGGCTACGACGCCCGGGCCGACCGGCCAAAGAGCGACCGCTCCGGCTTATTGCGGCTGATCTCGGGCAGCGGCAGAATCGCATCGCCGAGGAAGAAACTCGCCACGATCAGCCCATCGCCGCTGAAGGATTCCTCGACGGCGTGCTCCGCGAGCACAAAGCCGCCGAGGTCTTCGATCGCCTCGAGGCATTCGCGGTGGGTGTCGGGCGACCCGCTGATCGTGGCATGGTGGGTCGAAACGACGAGGAATCGCACCAGCGGTCGCTCGCCATCGACAACACCCGCTGACCGCATCGACCGCAGGAAGTCGTTCTCGGCACCCTGCACGTCCATGTGGAGCACCTCGATCGGCTGCCTGCCGATTCGGGCGAGCAGCCCGCCCATGTCGAGGCAGTCGACGGTAACATTGCGTCGCAGGGTTTCAGCATGGAGCGTGGTTTGGCCCGTCGTGCCGCCCACGCAGGCATGGATCAGCTCGGCCTTGCGTCCGTTGAGGGCCAGGTTTTCAGCCGCCAGAGCGAGATTGCTCTCGTCCGGCTCGACGCAGACGCCGCGGCTGCCGGGAATCGCCCCCAGATACCAGTTGGTGTAGTAGGCCCAGTGGGCTCCGAGTTCGACGATCAGCGATTCGCTGCGGCAGTGCCGCACGATTTCATCGAAAAGCCGCTCTTCCTGCGGCTCGTGATGGCCCTGAAGCCGCTTGATGACCTCCAGCATCCAGTCGCCGTGGTAACCCCCGGCACGCACCCGGGTGCCCTCGTGCATCACCTGCACCGCGACCCCTTCTTGCACCAGCACCTCGCCGGCAGCCGGCACCTTCTCGATCGAATCGCAGTCGCGGCAGGCGACGGTCATTTTGATCCGTTCACGGGGAGTCATCGGTGTTGGCGACGGCACGCTTTCGTTGTCAGCCCGCAACATGGGCCACCACAGGAATCGCTCCACTCCACGCTGACCAGCAGACTGGTTGGTCCCGGCGACCGGCGGCGAGGAGTCACCCTCTGTCCGTGTAGGCTCCTCGAGCCGGGCGATTTCGTACTGATCACGAACATTCGCCGGCACGCAGAGTTGGCGGGCCAATTCCGGCTCCTCTTCGCAATAGTAGAACCGGTTGAGGCCGTCGAAGAGGGCGAAGCGATAGCCGTGCTCAAAGAGCAGCGGCTCCCAGGCTTCCCAGGTCGGCACATACTCGACCGGGTCGTCGCCTGGGTGAATCGGCCGGATCGCCTCGATTACGAGCACCCGCGGCCGATGTCGCTTCCAGTCACCGCCGCGGATCACCTGCTCCTCGAGGCCCTCGACGTCGATCTTGAGGAAATCGATCGTGGACACCGAAACGTGGTCGAGCAGTTCTGCCAGAGTGACCATCGGCACCGCCCGCTGCCGCCAACGATAGCCCTGCTCCTCGAGTTCCCGTACCGCGGTCGGCTGCATGGTGCTCAGCCCTGTGCCGGTCCATTCGTGGAGTTCGGCCGTGCCCGCCTGCTCACCGATCGCCAGGCGAAGGCTGATATCCCGCCGCCGCTCACGCAGGAATCGCCGGTGGCATGCGGCGACCGGCTCCACATTCACGCCCCGCCAACCATGGTCGTAGAAATGTTTCGTGACCGAATGGAAATTCGGGTCAAAGGCCCCGATGTCAACGTAGAAGCCCCGCGACTGCCAGCGGAAAACCCGCCTGAGCACCACGTCCTCGAGATTCTGGGCGTAGGAAATCACACGTCGTCTCGAGGTTGTGCAGGACTGCCGGCCCCGCGGTGACAGACCAGGGCGGTATTGTTCTCGGAATATGAATCGAGGAATGAATAGGAAATTCCGGGTTTACCCACAATGGAAAAATTCTCTGGCCACACCCCCTTGATTGCCATGCGTGGCTGACTTGCCGGGCTTGCCAGGACCACCAAGTCGGCGATGAGCGGGATTTGGGGCTGAACGCCACCGCCGTCAACCTCCGTATCGCTGTTGAAGCGATCTCTGAGGCTGCTTTAAGTTTTCGGTTGTCTCGAACCAACCGATCACCAATGATCCTCTCTCACACCAGGCGTTTCATCTACTTCAAGACGGTGAAGACCGCCGGCACCACGACCGAGGTGCTGCTGGAGGCTGCCTGCCTTCCTCGTGGCGACCTTCCCGACAAATGGGAAGACTGGCACCAGGCCGACGAGGTCGTTGATGACCGCGGAATCGTGGCCGCCCGCGTGCATGGGGCTCATACCCGTTTCCGGCACCACATGACCCCCTCGGAACTGATCGACGCCCTGGGGCCCGACGTGCTTTCGGACTACACAACCTGCGCGAACATCCGCAATCCCTGGGACAAGATGGTTTCGCACTTCTTCTTCGATGCCGAGCGTGAAGGACGGATGCCTCTGAAACCCGATCAGATTCCTGGACAGCTCGAGGCCTATCTCGATGGCTACCGTCGTTGGGAGATCGATCGACAGATTGTCAGCCCCAACTATCGGATGGACACCTTCATCCGCTACGAGCATCTTGTGGACGACATCTCCCTTTTTGCCCAACGCTGTGGCTTCACGATTCCGGACGTCGCCTGGCCACGGCTCAAATCGGGAAGCCGTCCAGCGGCAAGCCGCGACTACCGACCGCTCTACACCCGTCAGGGACAGCAGGCGGTGGCCGAACTCTACGCCGACTGGATCGACGCGTTTGGCTATCGATTCTGAGCCTGCAATCCGCAGCTCCCATTCACCCCCACACGACATCGCTCCCGCCATGAACCAAAACTGCGAACTCTACTTCCTGCATATCCCCAAGACGGCGGGGACCTCGATCGGCCGCCTGCTGGAGGGGATCGCGGCCGGCACCAATCGCAGCATGCTCGGGCCGATTCTGCTCGACGACCTGCTCCGGGACGAGCATCGTGACTGGCCGCGGCGGCAGATTCTGCACGGCCACCTGGGTCTCGTGCCCTTGCATGATGCCGCGCCTGCCCACGTGGCGACGATCCTGCGGGATCCCAGGGACCAACTCGTCTCGCTCTACCAGCATGTTCGTCGGTTTTCGCATCACCCGCTCCACCAGTTGCTCAACACGGAGCACCTGGACCTGGCCGACTGGCTGGCCGATCCAAGGCTGGCTGCCTTCAACGACAATCCACAAGCCCGGCACCTGGGAATCCTGCCCCCGCCGCCGCCTGCCGGCTACGATCCCCACCGGCCGCACGCCTGGCAGATGGAGTTTGAACTGCTCCGCCGCGAGATCAGCGACGACGAACTCCTGGCTCGGGCGACGGCAACGCTCTCCCGCTGCCGGCTCGTCGGAACCGTCGAATCACTGCCGGATTTCACCGGCGGCCTGGCTCGCCTTCTGGGGATCCACGACGCCCAGACGCCGCGTGAGAATGTCGGTGGCTATACCCGGGACTCACTGCCCGCCGAGGTCGTGAAGCGGCTCGACGAGGCGACCCGCGTGGACCGAGCCGTGTATGAGCGCGCCAGATCACTCGCTGCCTGAAGCCGCAGGGGTCTGACGGAACCCGCTGCCGGCCACGAAATCCGGCTCTTCAATCCAGCCACTGAACACGAACGAGATGCGAGGTTGCCCCGTTTTGGTTTTCCCCCCGCCGCTTCAAGGCGACGGTATCGACGATCGTCGGCTATGGGGCGGACATGGGACCCTTTTTACGACGGTGGGAAAAGTTGCCCGAAAAGATGCCTCAGGTTCCGCCAAAAGCGAAGCGGATCCTCCGAACGTGTCGCAGGCTGCCCCGGTTCGGCGGCTGGCACAAGGCTCGCGAGGACTCGTGAAACACTTCCGGGTCACGGCACCGCATGGTTCCGCCGCACCTCGGCGGGCCCGTTTTCGATGAACTTGCTCACCACCTCGGCGTGGGCCTTTATCAGCTTGGCGACGTGCGGGTCCTTCGAGGTCTCGAGCACGCGGACGCCCTGCTCGGTGTTGGTGATTTCCATCACGATCTGCTCGTGGTGCCGGAAGACCTCGCGGAACAGGGGATCCCGCATGTGGATCCCGCGTCCGTCCTTGACCCGCTCGTGCATCGCGGCGACGTGTTCCTGAATCCGGGTAGCCGCCTCGGGGTCGTCAGACTCGGTGAGCGTATCGACGCCGTCGGGTCGGAGGGTGATCGTCCGCCGGATCGTGTCGCGATGCTGGAGGAGAAACTGATAGGCCTCGCGGTCGGCGATGAATCGGGGATCGTCCCACTGGCCGCGGCCGGCGCCCTGGCCGCCGCCCGGTCCTCGACCCTGCCGCCCCGGGGCCTCGGCCGCCGGCGGGTCGGCCGTTGCGAGCTGGCCGAGCGGAGCCGCGGCCGCCACCAGACCGGCGAGCGTGACGAGCGTTGCGATCCGTGAATTCGGACGTGGCATGCGGTGGGTTCCAGAACTGCTTTCCGCCTGAAAGCGCTTTTCGCCTGAAAGTATAGACACTGGGCGAGCGAGAGGTGGGGGCGCTGCCGCTGAATCTCCTCGGCGTCCCAGCGATGAGCCAGTCGATCGAGGGCGATTTCAACAACGTCGGTGCGCGTGCCCCCCGACGAGCGATCGGCCGGGCGTCACCGCCGCATCCCGGGCATTCGAGGGGAAACCCCTGCCCCACCCGGGCCATCAGTTTGGCCCGCGCTTTTCCGAGCGGTGTCGTGCGAACGGGGCGTTACGCACGGGTCGCACGAGCCTGTTGCTGCCCCATCGCCCGCGGGCCCGGATTTTGCGGCTGGCACCAAGTCGTGGTGGCCGACACCAACTTGGGTGGCCAACGTTCGGACGGATCACTGGAGGATCACGCCCGCCTCGACGCCGTCGTCGCGGATGCCGCTGCTTCGGAAGATGTCGAACGCGACGCTGTCGCGGATGAACCGCACGCTTCCGTCACCATAGAGCATCTGGCCGCCGCCCGGATGGGCCGACTGGACCGGGATGTTGGGCGCGTCGCCCGTGCCGTACATCCCGGCGGCATAACTGGCGGTGCGGGTGTTGAGCTTGTAGCGGATGG
>CAZRKH010000102.1:0-6512 GCA_964600785.1 uncultured Chitinophagaceae bacterium | reverse complement strand
TGAATACGGCTTCATGAACACCTCCTTGGAAAGGGAAGATGCCCACATTACCTAGGCTGCGCAGATAGCGCTAGTCCTATCTCAGACGCGCTCTAGCGGACTTCGATCGCCACACTCGCGGAACGGGCGGAAAACTCAGGGGCATACCGGCTCTGGATCGTGGCGAAACCGCTCGAGGCGGTGCCGCGGTGCGCTGCCCGCAGCGAATACTCGAAGACATGTGTGCCCCGCGGCAGCCGCTCAAAAAAGAGCTGCGTGCTCGCGTCACGGGTCGCCATGTACCAGGCCGCTCCGTCGGCCCACCGCCAGCCCGAGAGCAGGTCGACCGGTTCGGTGAGGCTCGGCCGATGGTCGGCAAGCTCCAGAAACTCATAGTCGCGATCGCTCGTGACCACCAGCCGCACGACCAGCTCATCGCCGACCTCAACAGCCATGCCGTCGCCGACGGGAATCAGCTCGGGGCCTGCTTCGGTGAACCGCTTCAGAAAGACTTTCTTCTCGACTGCCAGTTCGTCGCGGCCGGCCGCCGGCACATTGGCGATGTCATCGAGATAGAGCCAGTGGACGCCGCCGAAGGCGAGCCCGCGATCGGGCTTCTCGAGGGTGATCGAGGCCATGCCCGGCTCAATCTCGCGGCGGACGAAGCGGGTTTCAAAGAAGCCGGTGCCAGCCTCGAGATCTCCGGGCACGATCTCTTCGTCGCCAACGCGCACCCGGACCAGCTCCTGCGAGGCGAGCAGGTCGTCGCCACGGCCGAGCAGGGCTCCGACCGCGTCGGCGGTGGCCCGGCTGCCCGCCCAGCGGCTCGTCCGCTTCTGAGAGAGCAGCCAGACCTTGAGTGACTCCACCGCCGCGGCATCGCCCGCCACTTCGTCGAAGGCCTCGATCATGATCGCCTGAGTGGCGATCGGGGCGTGGGCCCAGCTCCACCAGCCGGGGTGGCGATCCCGCCACCACATTCCCTGCCAGGAATCCGCCTCATCGCCGGGCTGAACATCGGCATCCACCGCCCGCTCGCGGAGGCTCTCGATGATCGAAAGGGCCGTCTTCCTGTCTCCCAAGCGGTGCAGGGCGATTGCCAGCTGACCCTGCGACAGCCGCGGCTCGATCTTCATCCAGGAGCGTTTTGCCACGTCGAGGGCCCACTGAATCGCCTTGGTGGCTTGGCCCTGAGGCGGCCTGTCTTTGTTGAAGAAGCTCCGCGCGTAGAGGGCCGAGACGCCGATCGGCGTGAGCACGATCTCGTCCGGCTCGTCCCGCCACCGCTCGAGGGCCCGCTTCTGCTCTTCGATGAGTCTTCCATCAAGCCAGGAGATCGCCCGCAGGGCCGGATCAACGTCGACTTCCACGCCCGCCGCCCGCAGCCGCCCGAAGCCCGCGACGATGCCCAGCGTCACCGAGTCGCAGGTGCGGCCCCCGGGAAACCAGGGCCAGCCACCGTCGCGGTTGCGGAGGTTTTCCAGCCGTTCCAGGGCCGCTCTCGCTCCGTTCGCCGCCCGGTTTCCATCAAACAGCAAGGCGATCCTCGCCCGGGCCTCAGTTTCGTCGACCGCCTCGCGGACCCACGGGGTCTCGGCGAGCAGGGTCCGGACAAGGTCACTGTTGTTCTCGAGCGGGCTGGTCAACGAGTCGGTGCCTTTCCACTGTTCGAAGATTCTGCCGATCCGCGGGTCACTCGTGGCCAGGTGGCGGGCGAGGGTGTTGGCGTAGAGGCGGGTGAAGAGTGTTTCGCTGCTCTCGTCGGCAGTCTCGATGATCACCGGCAGGGCCAGCACGGCATACCAGGCCGGGTTGGAGGCAGCCTGAACGACGAGCGACTGGCTCTGGATGTCGGTGCCCTGACTTTCGGCAAGCTGCGTGAGCGACACCTTCTTCGTGGCGGGGCCGCGGATTGTGATCGGGACCGTCTCGGTCACGGGGACGCGGCGGGGGAGGACGGCCAGCAAGGCCTCTTCACCGTCGGCGGCCTGCTTTCCGGATGCGTCGGCTGAGCCGGTGGCGAGATACCTCAGAACACCGGTGCCGTCGGCCACCTTGACGGTGAACACCACTGGCTTCGATTCGCCGGAACGAAGATCAAACGACTGTTCTCGCGGTCCGTCGATCAGGCTGTTTTGCGACGCGTCGGTCCGTGCGTCGGCCAGCGACAGCCGCACCGTGCCGGCAAGCCGACCGGTGGAGGTGTTGCTCACCTTGACGGGAATCCTGACGAGATCACCCTCCCGCAGAAACCTCGGCACAAGTGGCTCGACCATCAGGTCCTTCGCCGAAATGCAGCTGTCTTCGAGGGTGCCGCTTTGCAGGGCCGCGTCGTGGGCGAGGCTCTTGAACTGCCAGGTGGTGAGCGTATCGGGCGGTGTGAACTCGATCGTCACGATGCCGTCATCGTTGCTGGACAGCGACGGCAGGAAGAAGGCCGTCTCGACGAGGTTGCGGCGGGGTGGTGGAGCATCTGCCCGCGAGCTGGCCTGGCCGGCATCACCCGCATCGCCGTTATTTGCTTCGATCCGATCTGCCTCGCCCATCTGCCGCGCGGCGGCCTTGGTTGCCAAGGCTCCATCAGCCATTTCCATGGCCATTGGCGCGCCATCAGGCAACACCGCGCCAGCCGCCATCATCCGCGGCTGGCTGAAGAGCCAACTTGTGGGCCCGAACGGATCCCGCAGTTCGCGGAACGTCATCGGTGGGACGCGGCGGCTGGCCAGCTTGAAGCCGCCGAGAATCGTCCGCAGCCCATCGGCGGCGTTGGTGAAGCCAAGATTCACTCCGCCGCGTTCGCGACGAAAGATGCCCGCCAGCCCCGTGGAGGGCCAGGCATGTGGGGCGAGCTGGTCGAGGGAAGCGTCGTAGAGCACCGCCAGCATCTCGGCCGACACCGGCAGCGGCTTCCCGCTCACAGTGGTGATCCGGGCCCGCCAGATTTCCTTCGCCCCCGGGCGGGTGCGGCGTGTGAAGCGTTCCCATTCGATGGCGAGTTTCTTGTTTGTCCAGGGAACGTCGACCACCTGCCGCTCGACATGGAGCCGGCCCTCGCGGACCATCCAGGCGGTGACGGTGAATCCGCCGCGATTGGCCTCGCCCACCTTGAAGCGAACCGGCCACTGCGTGCGACCCGGCTCACTCCAGAATCGCTCGAGCACTCGGCCGCTTTGCGAAATCTCGACGACCGCCCGGCCGGTCGGGTAGCCGGTGCCGATAACCGCCGCGAAGGCCTCTCCCGGCTCGACCACCCTGGCTTCGGCCCGCATCGTGAAGGCTCGCTTCACGCCGTAGTTTGTCGCGTCCGGATCGATGACCTCAACCAGCCGCACGCCTCGCACCGCCGGCACCCCGCCGGCTGCGGGAATCTCGAAGCTCGCACGGTAGATGCCGGTGGGGAGTTTGACGGTCGCAACCCGTTTGCCGTTGTCATCGGTAGCCAGCGGCTCATCAAAGATTGTCTCGCCGTCGGCCCAGGTCTCAGGGTCGGCCGGACGCGGCTCGGGCGGAGCCGTGTCGTCACGTGAGAACGCACCGCCGACGCGGGGCAGCGGCATCGGAGGGCGGCCGCCAAGGTCGCCGCGGCTGACCTTCGCCGGCTGCACGAGCCGTCGTACGGTAAGCCGGCCTTGTGCGGCTGCCGGCTCGCCGTCGAGGGTGGTCGTGGCGACGGTGATCGCCACCGCGGCAGGCTCTCCGTCGATCGCTGCCTGCCAGTCATCGGCCGACACACTGGCCTCGACATCGGTGTAGCCGAGGTTCACCGTCCGCTCGTCCGAGCGGGTCTCGCCGCCGCCGTCAGTCACGTCGGCGACCACCTCAAAACTGAACACCGGCAGTGATTCCCGAGGGACCGAGCGGTCGGGCGTGGCCAGAAACGAGACGCGGAAGGAGCCATTGTCATCGGTGGTCGCCGTGCCGCGGGCGATCCTCTGCGCACCGCCTTCGAACGGCAGCCAGGGGAAGAAGCAGCGGCACCAGACGGGAAACCGAACCCGCCGCTCGACCCGCCAGCGAACCGTGGCCGCCGCCACCGGCAGCCCGGTGTAGGTCTTTGCGGTGCCGGTGAGCGTCGCCTCGCCGCCGAGCGGCACGCTCGTCTGGGGAGCGGCCAGTTCCACACGAAACTTCGGCCGCTTGTATTCCTCAACGCGAACCGCGACCCCGCCGGAGGCCTGCGGGGCCCGCGCCTGAATCGTCCACTGACCCGGCAGGCAGCCGGCGGGAATCGCGAAGCTGCCATGGAAGGAGCCGTTGCCGCCGGCCTCGTGTTTCGCCGTGGCGATCTCACGGCCGTTGGCATCGCGGAGTGTCACCTCGACGGCGACACCCTCCACCGCGGCGTAGGTTCCGGTCGCCTGGTCACCTCCACAGACGATGCCCTTGTAAAAGACTGTCTGGCCGGGGCGGTGGATGCCGCGGTCGGTGACGAGCACGATCGATGAGACACGCGGCTGCAGTGTTCGGGTCTGCGGTCGTGTCGGGCCGCTGGTGGCCGTCTGTTCGCGGCCGCTGGTGGCCGCTGTCGCCACGAGCACCGCACCGCGGCCCGGCTCGGCGGGCAGTTCGAAGCGGCCGTCGTTGCCGGTCTTCACCGCGGCTGTCTTGGCATACCCCGTCTGTCCGCCGCGGGCTGGCTGCAGGCCCCGTTGGTCGAGATACAGTTCCACGTTTGCCGCGGCGACCGGCTCGCCGCTGGCGAGGTCGACGACGGTGCCCGAGATCCTGCCGGGCTGCCGCCGGCCGACGTTGCGGGAATCGTCACTGAAGATTGGCGGCGGGGTTTCCGTCACGATTCCCAGCTGCGTGACCCACACGATCGTAGCGGCGACAAGATTGTCGTCACCGCTGAAATCGGGCTTGTGGCTGGAGATGAGCCAGTAGGCGCCCGGCTCGAGTGTGGCTGCGTCGAAGGCGACGGCGGTTGGGATCTCCTCTGACCGCTGTTGGTAGTCGGGCGTGGCGGGCAGGTCGGCGGCATGTTCGCGAAGGGGCGGCAGAGCCAGGATCGCTTTGCGGTCTTGTGCATCGAGCCAGCCGGCATGGGGCTTGCCGGCCTCGAGGCGGCCACGCCAGTCGGCCCGGCAGAGCCGCAGGTGCACCCGCTCGAGATTGCGGTAGGTCACGCGGATTGACGGGAAGGGGGCCGCCCAGGACCGCTCGGTGGCAAGCGAGAGGTTTTTGGCTTCGATCTGCGAGACAAGGTTGGCACACATCGCGCCGCCGTGGCTCTCGGGGCTCGCCTCGGCCGCGGCGGCGGCAATTGCCCGGGCCTCGGTGAAATCACCCCGTCCCTGCAGCAGGCTTGCCAGATGGAAAGCGGCGAGTACGGCAGTTTCGTGGTCGCCTGCCCGCTCGCGGAAGGCTCGCAACGCTGCCTCCTTGCGGGCTTCGGTCTCCTCCCCCACGCTCGCCTCGGCGGCCCACAGGATCCGGTCGAGGTCGGCCGAGAGAAGGGCCGAGGGGTCTTCGTCATTGCGGTGAAACTCGAGCAAACGGCGGTAGAGCACGATGGTCTCGAGCAGCATCGAATCACGGTCGGTGACCGATTCGTCGGCCTCGGGCCGCCAGGCGAGAAACTCCTCCAGCGAGCCGAGGGCGGGCGAGGAGGCCTGCAATTCGAAGGCATCCTCGGGGGCGGTGAGGCCTGCATCGGCCGAACTTGTGACGGCGATTGCATCGCGAACGAGCACGTCCCAGACCGTCGGCCGCCAAGCGTCGGGCATGCTGCCCTTTTCAATGAGAGTGTCCCACTCGGCAACTGGCATTGTCTGCAGGGCACGCTCTGCGGGGCTGCCTGGGTCACCGAGGGCCGCGTCGAACCGTCGGCGGATCTCGGCAAGGATCGTCGGCAGATCCCATGCTCCCATTGAGGTGAGGTCGGTTGGGTCGGCGCCGCCGGCTGTCCGCTCGCGATACCGCCAGGCGTTTGCCTGGTAATAACTCCAGGTCCAGTTGGCGGCGATCGCAGAGAGCACCTGCCGGGTTTCCTCGGGGGCCTCGTCGATCGCGGTGACCAGGCGGATCACGAGGTCGGGTTCGTCGGGAGCGGCATCGCTGGTGTCGGTGCGGGCCTGCGTGGCGATTGCCCGGGCTGCCTCGGCCCAGGCCTTCTCGGCGATGGCCGCCTGCTCGATTCCCGCGAGGGCCTTGGCGGCTGACTTCGGCTTGCCTTCTTCGAGAGCCTGCTCCACTTGTTCCCAGGCAGCCTTGCGCGGGCCGGCTGGCAGGTCGTTGTCGTTTGGTGCAGCCACGGAGCGGGGGGTTCCGGGAAGAAGAACGAGCAGGCAGGCGATCGCCGCCGGCCAGAGGTGTGTTGGACGAGTTGGCAGCATCTGAATTCTCACAGAAAAATGGGGACGGGAGCGATTTATGCTAAGGCAGTCGGAAAATGGGGACGGGAGCGATTTATGCGAAGGCAGTCGGAAAATAGGGACAGGAGCGATTTATGCGAAGGCAGTCGGAAAATAGGGACGGGAGCGATTTATGCGAAGGCACCCTCGCCTTCGGCGAGGGCCGGTCCGCCCTTTGGG
>CAZRKH010000101.1:0-13129 GCA_964600785.1 uncultured Chitinophagaceae bacterium | reverse complement strand
GCCTTCGGCGAGGGCCGGTCCGCCCTTCGGGCGGCCGGTAAATCGCTCCCGTCCCTATTTTCCGACCCGGTCCGCCCTGCGGGCGGCCGAAAAATCGCTCCCGTCCCTATTTTTCCAGCACGTCGGCCCACAGCGAGTCGGAGACGAGCAATCCCTCGCGGGTGAGTCGCAGCCGTAGCGAATCGTCCTCCACGAGCCCCACCGCCCGCCAGCGGCGGATTGCATCGCAGGCGAGGGAGTCGAGGTCGAAGCCGCTTTCCTCGCGAAACGCCGCCCGGTCCACGCCCTCGCGTCGTCGCAGGCCAAGCACCAGCCGCTCACGGGCCGCCTCCTCGTCATTCATCACGTCGCGGTCGGCCACGGGATCCTCCCCGGCAAGCAGCCGCCTGATCCAGGTCGTCACGCTGCGGTGGTTGGTGAGCCGCACGCGGCCGTCGAAGCGAGCCGCCCCGGGACCGAAGGCTTCCCAGGGTCGGCAAAGCCAGTACGCCTCGTTGTGCCGGCAGCGGCAGCCGGGCCGGGCGAAGTTGGACACCTCTTCGTGCTCATAGCCCGCCGCGGTGAGTCGATCGATCGCCTCGAGAAACATCGCCCGCTCGAGTTCCTCGTCCACCGCTGCCAGCCGTCCCTTGCGGCGGGCCACCTCGAAGGCGGTGCCGGGCTCCCAGGTGAGGCAATAGACAGAGAGATGCCCGCAGTCGAGCGACACGAGCCTTCTCAGATCACGCTGCACCGCCGTGAGCGTCTGACCGGGGGCCGCGATCATGAGGTCACAGCTGACCGCCAGCCCCGCTCGAGCGAGCAGCTCAACGGCATGTCTCACGTCGTCCGGAGCATGGTCGCGATCGAGGGCGATGAGCGTGGCAGCATCGAGCGACTGCCCGCCCAGGCTCACGCGGGTGATGCCACATTCCACAACCGCCTCGATGAGCGGTCCGGTCACGTCGAGCGGATTGGCCTCGAGGGTCACCTCGGCCTCGGGGCTCAGCAGGAGCCGGCCGGAAAGCAGGCCAAAGAGCCTCCGCAGCCCTTCTGGCCCGAGCTGCGAGGGCGTGCCTCCACCGAGGTAGAGCGTGTCGAGCCGGAGCGGCTCAGCGAGACGTTCAAGCTCAATCTCGAGAGCCCGGAAGTACCCCTCCACAAGGTCGTCACGGCCGGCGACGAGGGGAAAATCGCAGTAGCCGCAGCGGTGACGGCAGAAGGGAACGTGCAGGTAAGCGTGGCGGGGCGACATGCCGCTGAGCCTACCGCGGCGAGGCGGGGCCGGTTGGGGTGCTGACGGTAGCCAAATGAGACGCTCGGACCGCAGGGCACGGGGTTTTCAGACGGAGCCCGGCAGAGCGTGGAACACGTCTGCCGCCGCAGGACGCGATCGGCGACCCCCAAAACATCGGCTTTTTTGGGGAGACGCTCACGTGGACTTTGTTCGCCCGCGTCCGCGGTGCCAGGAGCCAGGGGGCCAGGGAGGGCTTGTTCCACGGGTAGCTAGAGCCAGACCTGCAGCCGGCCGTCGAGCATGTCGGGAATCCGCTTGGCCAGGATCCGCCGCACACGGTCATCGGTGTAACGCGTCGAGAAATGGGCCGCGATCACCATCTCGTTGCGGAAGCGGTCCCGACGTTCGAGCAGGTCGTCGATGTGCACGTGGCCGTACTTGTGGATTTTCTCCCGCCGGTGGCTGCGGGCCACAAAGGTCAGTTCCGTGATCAGGATCATCGCCTCGTACATCGCCGGACAGCGGTCGAGACCCTCCGGGGTACTGTCGCCAAGGTAGGCCACCAACGGCGCACGAACCTCCTGCGTCACATCCACGCCAGAAAGGCGGAGGTCGCGAATCTTCTCACCCGGCAAGCCCTGAAACTCATGCTTGAGCTTGCGGCGCCGATCCCAGACGACGTAGCCCACGCTCGGCAGCGTGTGGCAGGTGGATGAGACGCTCACCACATGCTCGCGGGAAAGCTCGATCTCGTCGCCAGGCCTCGCCGGCAGGAGCGTGCAGGGCGTACGTCCCCGGTCGAGCCGGGAGATCGCCCGCAGCAGCCGCTGCACCGGCTCGATCGCCGACTCGGGCATGTAGATCACCGGCGGCTCCATCTTCATCATCCGCCGCCTCGCGACGTAGACCGGCAGGGCCGCAATATGGTCGAGATGGGTGTGGCTGAGGAACCAGGTCGGTGTCGCCATGAACCCCCAGGGCTGGCCGCCGAGATCGAAGCCGAGCTTCAACTCCGGCACCCTCCAGTAGGTCTGAACCGCGGCCCGAGAGTAGCCCTCAACAGTGAGCCCTCGGTGGGTGATGCTGCGGAAGGGACAGTTATCGATCATGCGGGTTTTGTCTCATCGGCCGAGCCCGGAGGACCTCCGCCGGAATGCAGCCTCGGCGGCGCGGGCGTGGCAGGCATCAGCCAGAGCTCGTCAAAGAGCCTCTCCTGAGCGGTGGCGATTGCACCGCGGCGAACGAGCTCGAGGACCGCAAGAAAGATACCCACGATCCGTGTGCGGGACATGTCGTCCTCGAAGAACTCGGAGAAGGCGACCCTGCCCCGTTCCGCGAGCACCGCCTGCACCCGCTCGATGTGTTCCTCGATCGGCGTGTCGTCGTGGACAATGCTGCGGGGCCTGCGGGCCTGCTGTTTCTTCATCACGCGAGCAAGCGCCGCCACAAGATCCCAGACCTGGGCCTCCGCAAAGGCCACCTCGGGGCTGGCCCGAGGCGTGTCGGAATCCTCGGCAACGCCTCTCGGAAAGCGGAGTTCCTGGCGGCGGGCCCGCTCCTCGAGGAGCACCGCGGCATCGCGATATTGCTTGTATTCCAGCAGCCGCTGCACCAGGTCTTCCTGCACCTCCTCCACCGGCGACTCCTGCTCCTCCGGACGGGGCACCAGGGCCCTCGCCTTGATCTCCAGAAGCACGCTGGCCAGTTCCACGAACTCCCCGACCTGCTCGATCGCCAGGACCTCGAGCACCTCCAAATGGGCCAGAAAGTCATCGGTGACCTTCGCGATCGGCACCTCGGTGATTTCCACCTCATGCCGCTTCACGAGATAGAGCAGCAGGTCGAGTGGCCCGGAGAAGATGTCGAGGTCGACCTTGAATTCCACGGCGGCTTCCGGGAGGGGGACTGTGGCCAGACGCATTGGCGCGATCCGCCGATGGCGTGTCAATGCCGACACCGCCGCGCTTCCCTTGCGAGAGCCTCGGCAAGAAACGCCACCGCGGCGGTGGCGGCCTCCGCGGGCCAGTCTGCCTGGTCACCGCGGGCGAGCCGGGACTCGTGCGGGATTCCCAGGGCGATGAGCTTGCTGTGGAGCCGCTCAGCGCCGTCGAACCAAGCCGATCGGGCATGGGCGAAAAAGGCCTGCTGGCGGGGCCAGTTGAGCGGATGGATATGAAGAATGGCGGTATCCTGCCGTGCGGCCTCGGGGTCTCCGTAGATCTGCCAGAGCGTGTCGCTGCCGGCGTCGCCGCTGTTCATCGTGCGGTGAAAGTCGATGGCCGGGTCGATCGCGGCGGCCACCGGGAAGCGGTCGGGATGCCGGTAGGCGATCCGCAGCGCCGCCTGTCCGCCGCTTCCGCTGCCGAACAACGCGATCCGCGGAGGGGCGACGCCCAGCCGCCGGGTGACCTCCGCGGTGACCAGCTCGACCACGAACTGCTCCGGTGTCAGCGACGGCTCGACCGGGAGCAGGGGCCGATCCAGCCACCAGGTCGCGGCCCCGCCGAGCGAGATCGCCGGCAGATTTGCTTCGGCAAGCCGCCCGCAGACCAGCGGCAGGCTCGAGAGCGGCTCGTCGCCAAGATCCCGCAGGTGGATCACGGCAAAGCCCCCCTCGGCGTCTCCGACCCACTCGTGGCCGCCGAAAGGATTGACAAACGCCCCCGGCGTCGAAGCTTCCCGGGAGGGTGCATGCCCGGGCTCGCGCGACGGCTGTGGCGACATTGGCGGGGCTCGAGGGGCGGAGGGTGCGACGCTGAACGATTTCGGTAGCATAGCGTGCTCACGTCGATGCGTCCGCCCGCCAGCAGCGGCAACGATTCCACCCACTCGACCACGCCCCATGCAGATACTCCTTTCCCAGGACGAGCTTTCCGAGGGGATCACGCGGCTTGCGCGACTGCTGCGTCGCGACTTTGACGGCCGACCCGTGACCGTGGTGGGCGTGCTCACCGGCAGCATCGTGCTCGTCGCCGACTTGATCCGTCGACTCGACGGACCCGTGCGGGTGGGCATGGTGTGGGCCAGCAGCTACCGCGGCACCGCCACCTCGCCCGGCAGGCTCGAACTGCGTCTCGACCTGCTGCCCGACCTCGAGGGCCAGCGAGTGATCGTGGTTGACGACATCTTCGACACCGGCCGGACCCTCGAGGCACTCGTGGGAGAACTCTCACGCCGCGGCGCCGCCGAAGTCCGCTCGATGGTGCTGCTGCGGAAACTCGGTCGCGCCGAGGTCGCGATCGAGCCCGACTACGTGGGGTTCGACATTCCCGACCGGTTCGTCGTCGGCTACGGGCTCGACTTTGACGGTGCCTGGCGACACCTGCCCTACCTCGCCGCCCTCGACGAGAACGACATCGCCGAGGCCCGCTCGACCGTCGAAGTGGATACCGATTCGTGCCACGGCGGCGCGCCGCAGGCCGCCCACGCAAAGCCATGACCACCGGCGGACGCAGGATCCTGCTGGTGGCCCGCGGCCTGGACGAGGTGGGCACGGGACGACAGCTTTCGCTGACCGCCGAGGGCCTGAGGGACTCCGGCTGGGAACCGCACATCGCCACGCTCACCGGCTACGGTACTCTTGCCGGGCGATTGGCGGCCCGAGGCCACCAGCTGCACCGCCTCTCGCGGCGGCCCGGCCTGTCGACGGCCTCCGCGGTCGGCCTGGCGAGGCTCATCCGCCGCCTGCGTCCGCGGGTGGTCGAATCCTGGGGCTGGTCCGCCGCCGGCATCTCCGCCGCGGTCGCTCCGGCCGGCGGCCCCCGTCTGCTCTCCGTGCTCGCCACGGCGGTGATGCCGGTGGAGGGCTGGCGGCGGGCGGCCCTCGGCCGCCTGATCGCGCGGCAGCATGCAGTCCTCGCGGCCACGCCCGAGGTCACCGCGATCTGCCGCGGTCTCGCGGGCGATCGTCTCCGTCATGTTCCGCTGCCGCCGGTGATACTCACGCCGCCACCCGCGAGTCTCTCGCGGCAGGCGGTCGCCCGACTGCTCGGCTGGCCCGCCGAGTCCTGCTGGACCTGCACCGTGGCCCCGCTGCTGCCCCGCAGCCGGCTCGAGCGGCTTGTCTGGGCGGTCGACCAGCTCGACGTGGTGCTGCCGGGGCTCAGGCATCTGCTCGTCGGTCGCGGCCCGCTGGCGGCGAGGCTTGCCCGCCGGGCCCGGGCCCAGCAGGCAGCCGGCCGCCTGACGATTCTGCCGGAATGCGACTTCCTCGAAAGCGTGCTGCCGGAATGCCGGCTGGTCTGGCAGACAGGCGAGGTGGCCTACGGAGGGGCCGTGCTCGAGGCCCGCAGCCTCGGTGTGCCGGCGGTCGCAATCGACAGCCCTTCGGCCCGCGGCTGCATCATCGACGGCGACACCGGCCGCATCGTCGCCTCCGACCCGCCGAGTGAGCTGCCGCGAAGGGCGCTGCCGATCCTCGAGGAGGATGCAACCTTCCACAAGCTCGCCGAGGGCTGTCTTCGCCATCTTCCGTCGATGGCGGCATCGCTCGAGCCGCACCTCGCTGTCATCGAGGAGGCGGCGGGATGAATCGGTGTCAGCGGCTGCTGACGAGTGTCAGCCCGTCCCCGGCCTGCCCGACTTCCGCACTCACCGCACGCTGATGCCGGCGGAGTTCCGACCGCTCGACGGGCACTTCCCTGGGGGCTTCAATGCCGACCTGCACCCGTCCGCGGCCGATATCGAGCACCTTCACCACGATCCGCCCGTCGATCACGATCGACTCACCCGGTTTTCTCGAAAGCACGAGCATCTGGGTTTCCTTTCGCTGCAGGGCCACTCCGATATCCACGCTCCTCTATCCCCGGCAGCCTAGCGACGACCGATGAGCGAATCGTGAGCGGGGATGTGTGAGACTTTCGCGAGCGACGGGCCGCAAAAGACTTGGCCGACTGCGAAAGGCTCAGGTGGCCGAGAGCAGCGACCCGGCGGGCCGGGACCGCAGTTCGCCGTCTTCGGCGACGAGACGGCCCGCCTTGAAGACCTTCGCGGGCATTGCGAACATCCGCGCGAGGTCGTGTTCGGGACGATAGACGGTGATGTCGGCGTCGGCACCGGGACCCAGGTGTCCTTTGGCCGGCAGCCCGGCAATCCTGGCAGGAGCCGCCCGTGTCACGATGCAGAGTTCCTGGAGCGTGTACTCGCGGCGGATTCCGGCCAGGGGGCTGTGGCGACGCACCCGGGGGTGGATTCTGGCCATCGCCTCGCGGCGGAAGGCCTCGTCGCCAAGCAGCCGCATCAGGTGGGGATAGGCGGTGAAGTGGGCTCCGTTGGGATGGTCGGTCGAGAGGGCCAGCCGCCAGGGATCCTCGACGCTGAGAAACCACTCCAGCCCGATCGCCCACTGCCAGGCGTGGACCAGGCTCTTCTCGCGGTAGGTCACCGGCAGCACGCCGCAGCCGCCCTCGAGGTGCAGGTCGTGGGCCATCCAAGGGACCCCGGTCGCCGCGGCGAGATGCTCGGCGGCCGCGGCGTCGCCGGTCATCGCCACGGTCTCCCCGAAGAGCACCTGCCCCACATCGAGCGTGAGGCTGTGGTGCTCGTTGAACCATTCGGCGAGCGGAGCCACGCCTGAGCCGAAGGTCGTCTCATCGCCGGCGGCCGTGTTGCCGCCGAGGTAGCTGTGGAACTGCACGTGGGCCAGATGGGCGGGCAGCCCATCGAGGGTCCGCATCGTCTCCAGCGTCGTCCGCCAGTTGCCGGGCAGGCCGAGGTTCACCGTGTGCACGTGCAGCGGATGCGGCAGGCCGATCTCCTGCACGCAGCGGGCGAGCCGCTCGAGCAGACGGTGGCCGGTGATGGGCAGACCGGGGAGCGGCTCGTCGAGGTCGCGGTGGTCCCCCCGCAGTCCGGCCTTCCAGAAGACGCTGCCACCGGGATTGGCGACCTTCACGCCCCAGCTTCCCGTGGCCGCGACGGTGTCGGCCACGATCCGCTCGAGCTCCTCGTCGCTGCCGCGGGCGAGCGACTCGAGCACCGGAGTGTCGTCGGCGGCAAGCACGTAAAACCCCTTGTCGAGCACCGGCAGTTCGGCAAGCTCGAGCCGGGCCAGGCCGGCCGCGGCGGTGGCAATCGCCGCATCGAAAACGGTGGTGTAGCCCAAAGCCGCGTAGAGTCGGCCGGTGGCCTCGATCGTGGGCACCGCCGGAGTGCTGCGGCGGGCCAGCTGCGGCGCGATCCTCCGGCCCGCCGCCACCTTCGGGCCGGCGACATGACTGTGCAGGTCGACGCCGCCGGGCATCACCACCAGGCCACGCAGATCGATCTCGCGGTCCAGCTTCCCTCTCGGCGGGACGATCTGGCTGCCCGCAATCCAGAGATCGCCCACCTGCCCGTCGATGCCGTTGGCGGGGTCGTGGATCGTGCCACCTCGCAGCAGGATCGTTTGCTCACCGCCGCCGCCGCTCATCGCGAGCCCTCCCCGATCGCGGCGATGATTTCTTCGAGCACCGATGCAACCGTCGGCCCGCAGGGATCGCTCGGCGGCAGCCGCAGTTCGCGGCCGTCGCCCCGCAGCATCACGCCGCCCTCGGCCACGGGCGATGCCACCTGCACAAACACGCCGCGGGCCGTCGTGATCCCTGGGCCTTCGGCCAGTTCGCCCAGCCTCGCCCCCCTGCCACCCGCCTCGGCCAGCGGCGGGGCGAGCGGGCCGACGGCCACCACAAGATCGACCTCACCACGGGCCACGAGCCGACGGGCATCGGCCTCGGAAGGCAGATATTCCCCGCCGAGCCTGTCGGCCACCGCCACCCCTCCGGCGGCCGCATACCGCCAGCTGCTGATCGCGGCAGCACCGCTGCCGCTGCCGCCGTGGTCGATGCCCCAAGCCAGCGGCACCTCGAAGGCGGCCCCGCGGTGGGCGGCGGCACGCACGAGCCTCGCCACCGCCAGCGACTCGATCCCCGCTCCGCGACGACTCGCATCGGTGACCACCGCCAGGCACCCGGCCCCACGGATCGCCTCGGCCACCGGGCCGAGCAGCCCGGCGAGTTGCCGCCATGCAGGCGGGCGGGCGGAGTCGTCGGCCTCGTCCCCGGCCAGCAGCATCTCGAGCACTGCCGCGGCTTCAGCGGAGTCGTCCGGGCCGATTTCGCAGTGCACCGCTCCGGCCGGCGGCGGTGTGCCGACGGCGACAAGCTTCCGCCCCCCCGACCTCGGCGGCTCGACGAACCTCTCGAGGAACCGCGGATGCGACGCCGACGGATCGACGAACCACAGCAGCACGCAGTCGGCCCGATCGCGGAGTTCCTCGAAGTCGGCCGTCAGCGAACCGATCCTTGCCATCCCCGGCCCTGCGGCTCGCGCTGTCTCGGCCGCGTCGGCATCAAAGGCTCCGCTGACCCGTTCGGCCAGATCAGCCGCCGCAAGCACCCCTCGCAGTGTCACGCCGACAAGCCCGGTGACAAGCACACGGCGGGCCCCGCGGATCGCGGCGGCGGCCGCCTCGATCGCCTCCTGGCGGCTGACCGGCCGGCCCTCGAGCATCGCTTCGACAGCACCGCCGGCATCCCAAGCCCGGGACAGCACCGCCCTGCCCTGTTCGCAGGCCCGTTCAAACCTCGGCGAGGCCGGATCAACCGGCAGGATGTCGTCACACAACAGCCCGCATCCGGGACAGACAATCCGTGGCTGGCCATCGGCCGCGCCGTCCGAGGCCGCGCCGCCGGAGTGGTCGGAGAGGCTCACGATTTCCGCACAAACCAGATGTTGCGATAGCGAACCGGATTGCCGTGATCCTGGAGGTAGAGCGGTCCCTCGCCAGCCTCGCCACCACCGCGGCCGCCGGGGGTGATCTTCGGCACCGCCACGTCGTCGTGAATCACCACCCCGTTGTGCCGCACGGTCATCCGGGCGTCGGATGTCTTCCCGCCCTCGGCGTCGAAGCGGGGGGCGGTGAACTCGATGTCGTAGGTCTGCCAGGCCAGCGGCGGCAGGCACATGTTGACCGATGGTGCCGCCACGGAGTAGACCCCGCCGCACTCGTTGTTCTTGCCCTCGAGACCGAAGCTGTCGAGCATTTGCACCTCATAGCGGCCTTGCAGATAGGCCCCGCTGTTGCCCCGTGCCTGGCCGCGATCGTGGGGCTGGTAGGGCAGGCGAAACTCGATGTGCACCGTGGCATCGCCGAACGTGGCCGCCGATGTCGCGCCCTGCATCAGAAGGCCATCCTCGCTGATCTTGCCCTCGGCGAGCCCCTCGGTGCCGCTGCCATCAAAGATGACCACCGCGTTCTCAGGCGGCTGCATGCCCAGCGTAGGACTTTTCCGCTCGACCTTCGCAAGCTTCGCGACCTCCGCGTCGGACTCATCGAAGACGATGATCTTTCCGTCACGAATCTCTCC
Source organism: uncultured Chitinophagaceae bacterium (assembly GCA_964600785.1). Taxonomy (GTDB): domain Bacteria; phylum Planctomycetota; class Planctomycetia; order Pirellulales; family UBA1268; genus M30B53. Next base: position 3,568 of record CAZRKH010000101.1, on the reverse strand, counting down.
GCGGCGGGTCGTCCCGCCCCAGTCGACGCCTTCCAGCGGCACGCCGCCTGCGGAGTTTTTGCTGCCCTTGCCCTGGATCGTGTTCGGGGGCGTCCAGCCGGCGCCCGGCAGCCCGCCGGGATAGGCGACCGCGTCGAAACGGCCGTCACCACGAGCCACGACCTGCACCCCCAGCGGCATCGTTCGGCCCTCGAATGGCACCTCCCCCAGATATTCGCCCTGGATCGCAAAGTCGGCGTCGGCCTTCGCCGGATCGGTGCAGGCCGGGGGCTTCGCCGCGGCCCCGCTACCGCTTTGAAACAGCAGCACCGGCAGCACCATGGCAACCGCCACGTTGACCCGGGCCGACCGGCGGCAGCAGCGATGAATCTCGCGACACACAATTCCGTCGTTTGACATGTTCTTGTCCTCGGGGGCTTCCCGCCGGCGGCGGGTGTGGTGTTGGCTGCCTGAATCAGCTCGCCGGCTCAGGCTGCCTGCTGGGGCCGGGCGAACACGAGACGACCGGCCGTGGTCTGCAGCGTGCTTGTGACATTCACTGTCAGGCTGCGGCCGATCTGGTCTCGGCCGCCCTCGACGACGACCATCGTACCATCCTCCAGGTAACCGACCCCCTGGCCGGGCTCTTCACCCGGCTTCACGAGCCGCACCTCGAGGGCATCGCCCGGAATGAACAGCGGTCGCAGCGAGATCGCCACGTCGTTGATGTTGACCGCGGGCACGTTTCGCACCGCGGCCATCTTCACCAGCGACACATCGTTGGTGATTATCCGACCATCGAGCCGACGGGTCATCGCCACGACACGCGAGCCCTCGGTGGCGTCGGGATCGAGCAGATCACCGGGGGCGAGGACCTCGATGTCGATCGCCTCGCATTCTCGCAGCCGCTCGAGGATGTCGAGCCCCCGCCGCCCGCGGGCCCGCCGAGCCCGCTCGGGGGCGTCGGCCGCGGCACGCAGCTCGTCAACCACAAAGGCCGGCACCACGAAGCGGCTCTCGAAGACCCCCGACTCGGCAAGCTCCGCGATCCGCCCGTCGATGATCGCCGTCGCATCGAGCACGTTGGGACGCAGGCCCTTCACGTCGCGGGCGAATTCGACATAGGGAATCAGAAAGCGAAACTCGTCCTTCGTCTGCAAAAGCAGGCTCGTGCAGATGTAGCAGAGGATCGTGCCGATCGTCGGCGGCAGCCAGACATTGACCGGGTCCTGGGGGCTCGTCGGCAGGATCGGACCGAGGGCCAGGAGCATCGCGTAGGTCAAAAAGATGCCCACGATAATTCCGAAGTAGACCGCCGTGATCACCGTCAGATCCTTGCGACGGATGAGGGCATCCACGGTGATCACCGACACCGGCAGCATGACCATCCCCCCGAGCACCGCCCAGGGCACCCAGGCAGGGGCGTTTCGCATCACCTCGGTGTTGATGATCAACGCCGCGATGCCTACCGACACCATCACAAAGACCGCGCGAAGGACGACCAGTGCCATGGGGTTTGCGGATCTCCGGGGCCGGCGACGAGCCTGCGGCCGGACTGTCTCCGCTGGTGGCTCGTCGGGTCTGGATTCTACCAACGCTCCCCGCGGCGGGCGATGCGGGTCATCCGCCGAGCCGGCGGGCGTGCTCGCGTTCGAGGTAGCGGTCGGTCATGCCGGCGATGTAGTCGGCCACGCTGCGGCGGACGCCAAGGTGCCTGGCCCGCTGCTGAAACCCTCCCGGCATCGCCTCGGGATTGCGGCAGAACCAGTCGAAAAGCTCCGAGAGCCGACGCTGGGCCGGCTCCCGAACCGCCATCACCGGCTCGCTGCGGTAGACCCGCTGGAAGAGAAACCGCTCCAGCTCGGCCTTGTCGCGGGCTGTTTCCGGTGACGGGGCCACGATGCCGCCCGCGGCGAGCACGTCGGCCACCGTCCGCACGCGGAGTCGTTCGAGCTCGCCCCGCACTCGCTGCACAAGCTCCACGACCTGCCGATCGACGAGATCATGGAGCACAGCCCTTCGCAGCTCGTCGCCATCGAGAGGCCCCTGCCGGTCACGCACCCGCGTCGCGGCGGCGGCGACGATCGGCAGTTCGAGCAGCTCGTCGAGTTCGACGAACCCCAGTTCGACCGCATCGTCGGCATCATGGGTGTCGTAGGCGATCGAATCGGCGGCATCGACCACCTGGGCCTCGAGCAGCCGAGCATGGCCGCGGCCCTCTGGACAGCGGGCCATCTGTGCCGCGAGCACCTCTCGGGAGAGATTCAGTCCGGGAAACCGCGGGTAGCGGTTCTCCAACAACTCCATGATCCGCAGGGCCTGGGTGTTGTGGCTGAAGCCACCCTCGTCGGCAAGCAGTTCCGAGAGCGTGTCCTCACCGGCATGGCCCAGCGGGGGATGCCCGATGTCATGGGCCAGAGCCAGCGTTTCCACGAGGTCTTCGTTGAGGGACAAGGCCCGGGCAAGGGTTCTTGCAATGCTCGTGACCTCGAGGGTGTGGGTCAGGCGGCTGCGATGGTAGTCACCGGGATAACCGGTGAAGACCTGCGTCTTGTGGGCGAGCCGGCGAAAGGCGGCCGAATGGACGATCCTGTCGCGGTCGCGCTGATAGGGGCTGCGAAAATGGTGGGGCGGCTCGTCATGCACCCGCCCGGCGGAGTCCGCCGCGTGCATCGCCCAGCCGGCGAGCAGCTGCCGCTCACGATCCTTCCAGTCGACGGGCGTCATCAAGCTGCTCCCAGAGGCTTTCCAGCGATTGCGGCAGGACACGCACGCCCGCCACGGTGGGCATGAAGTTCACGTCGCCGCTCCACCGCGGCACGAGATGCCAGTGGAGGTGGCCGGGCAGCCCGGCACCGGCCACCCGGCCGAGATTGAGACCGATGTTGAAGCCCTCGGCGTGCATCGTCGTCGCCACGATGCGGCACCAGCGGGCCAGGCACCGCTGGAGGTCGAGCAGGCAGGCTTCGTCGAGGTCATCCAGCCCGCCGCGGTGGTCGAGGGGCGAGATCAAAAGGTGGCCATTGGCGTAGGGAAAGCGGTTGACCACCACCAGGCTTGTCCCGGTCCGCTCGAGCACGCCAAGGGCCCGCTGCTGGCCCGCTGCCGCCGCCGCCCGACAGAGGAAGCAGGCCGTATCAGCTCCGGGCCGCCAGGACTCCGGCTCGACGGGTCGCTCGGGAGAGCCATCGTCGCGGCCCTGGATGTAGGCAAGCCTCCAGGGTGCCCAGAGCGTGTCGTGAGCCATGTGTTCTGCCGTGCCTTGCTGACGTTGCCGGTGGCCGCCCGGTCCCGCCTGTCTCGGGGGTGCGACCACGAACCATCCTCGCCGCGACGCCGCGAGCCGTCCAGCAGAGCGTGGAACACGTCTGCCGCCGCAGGACGCGGCGATCGGCGACCTCCAAAAACCTCGGCTTTTTGAGGAGTCGCTCACGTGGGCCTTGAGTGGGCATTTGTTCGCCCGCGTCCGTGGGCAGGGGTCCATGGAGGGCAATCCTGTTCGGCACGAAACGTGCCGCCCCAGGTGGCCGGTGTTGGAGAGTTGTTTTTCGCTCCGCCATCCATGGCTCCGCTGGCAACAGCCAGCGGA
>CAZRKH010000100.1:0-5964 GCA_964600785.1 uncultured Chitinophagaceae bacterium | reverse complement strand
GCAACCGGCCTACAGCAGCCGGTTCCGGAGGAACCGGCCTACAGCTGCCGGTTGCAGCGCAACCGGCCTACAATGCCGATTCAGCGGCCACGCGATCCTTGCTGATGCTCATTCGCACCGAAAACCTCACCAAACGCTACGGCGGCTTCACCGCCCTCGACGGCTGCACGCTCCGCGTCGGCGAGGGGGAAATCTTCGGGCTGCTCGGCCCCAACGGAGCCGGCAAGACCACGCTCCTGCGACTGCTGCTCGGGTTCCTCCGGCCAACCGCCGGAACCGCCCACATCGCCGGCCACGACTCGGCGGCGGAGTCGCTCGCCGCCCGCGAACACGTCGCCTACCTGCCCGGCGAGGCCCGGCTCTTCCGCCGCATGAACGGCCGGCGGGTGCTCGATTTCTTCAGCGGCCTGAGGCCGGCCTGCCGACGCGACGAAGCCGCACGTGTGGCCCACCGCCTCGAGCTCGATCTCTCCCGTCAGGTGGCCCGCATGAGCACCGGCATGCGGCAGAAACTGGCCCTCGCCGTCGTGCTCGCCACCGAGGCCGACCTCGTGATCCTCGACGAACCCACGGCCAATCTCGACCCCACCGCCCGCGGCGAGGTGCTTGAGCTGATCCGCGAGATCCGCGACCGCGGCCGCACCGTGCTCTTCTCCTCCCATGTTCTCTCGGAGGTCGAGGAAACCTGCGACCGCGTGGCGATCCTGCGGGCCGGCAGGCTCGTCCACGAGCAGTCCCTCGCCGACCTTCGCCGCTGCCACCGCATCACCGCGAGGCTGTCGGTCCCGCTGTCCAGAGTGCCCGCCGAACTCGCCGGGCAGGTGCGTGTTGTGGCCGAGGCCGATGGCGGTGTCGTGCTCGAGGCGACCGACTCCCTGGCTCCCCTGCTCGGCTGGCTGGCCACGCTGCCGCTGGAGGAGGTGATGATCGAGCCGGTCGGCCTGGCCGCGGTCTACGATCGCTTCCATCGCGAGCATGCCGGCGAGGCCGGCCGCCGACAGGCCCTCTCGCGGCTGACCGCCCATCCCGTCCCCTCAACCACCATTCCCTCCGGAGAGACATCTGCATGTGGAACACCGCCATCTGGCGGAAGACCTGGGGCGACCAGCGGGTGCTCTTCCTGAGCCTGGCTGCCCTGTGGAGCGTCTTTCCCGCGATCTACATCTGGCTCTCGGCCCAGATCTCGATGTCCGCCTTCCAGGAGGTGCTGCTGCAGGCGATTCCCAAGGAATGGCAGCGGCTCTCGGGCGTGCCCTTCTCCGAGGTGGCCACCCACGCCGGGAGGGTGGCGCTGGCGTTCGTCGATCCGGTGGTCGTGCTCGCGGCCACCGTGTGGGGCATCACCCGCGGCAGCGATGCGGTCTCCGGCCAGCTCGAGCGGGGCACGATGGAGATGGTCCTCGCCCAGCCGGTTCGCCGGCGGGCGGTGTTTCTCACGCAGGCCGCCGCCTCCACCGCCGGTGCCGCCGGACTTGCCGCGGTGCTGCTGGCGGGCGTCTGGGCCGGGATCCGCTTCGGCCCCTGGGCGGGCGAGGTCGATCCGGGCCGCTACCTGCCTGCCGCTGCCAACGTGTTCGGGCTGATGGTCTGCATGGCGGGGCTCTCGGCGTGCGTCTCGGCCTTCGATGCCTACCGCTGGCGAACGATCGGGGTGATGTGCGGCTTCTACGTCTTCTCTTTGCTGGCGAAGCTGATCGGGCGGATGAGCGGCTCGCTCTCGTGGGTCGGCTACCTCTCGGTCTTCAATGCCTATGAGCCGCAGCCGCTGGTGGCCGATCCCGCGGCGGCCTGGGGCCTGCTCGCGGTCTACGACGGCGTGCTCATCGGGATCGGCCTGGCCGCCTATGCCCTCGGCACGATCGGCTTTTGCCGCCGCGACCTGCCGGCGCCGCTGTGAGCCCCGCAAGACCCGCAAAACCCCGGATGGCGTTTTCGACCCCCGCTGCCGCATACTATTCCGCGAGGGTCCTCGCCGCCTTTGTCCCGCGCGGAGGGCCGGTTCGTCACGGAGGTACCCACCGATGCCTGCTTGCTCATTCGCTTGTCGACCTGCCAATCCGCTTGTGCGTCTGCTGCCGGTTTGCGTTGCCGCTTTCGCGATGTCGGTCTCGCTGCCGCAACCGGCGGTCGCCGACGACGATCCCGGCCAGACCGAACTCGACACCGCGATCGACACCAAGCTCTCCGCCGGGAGCCTCGAAGACTTCCAGCGTGTTCTCGATCTGTGCAAGCGGGCGGTCAAGAAGGGGCTCTCGGAGGACTCCGAAAAATTTGCCGAAGACCTCTACACCAGCACGCTCATCGACCGGGCGAGCATGATCGTGGAGGCGATCTTTGACGCTCCCACCCCCTCGCCGCAGTGGCCGCAGATGCGGGCCTTCGCCCTCCGCGATCTCCGCGAGGCTCTCGACCGCGACCCGAAGCTCGGCACCGCGCAGTTGATGGTGGCCCGTCTGGAGTCGCTGCCGCAGGGCAACCGTGCCCGGGCGAAGCGGGCGGTCGATGCCGCGATCGAGCTGGTCACCGACGACAAGCTGCAGCTCGCCGAGGCCCACGTGATCCGCGGCAACCTTGAAACCGACAGCGAGAAGAAGCTCGCCGACTTCAACCGCGCGGTGGATCTGGCCCCCCGCGACAAGGATGTCCGCCGGACCCGCGGGCTGTTCTATCTGCTCAACGACGACTACGAAAAGGCCCGCCGCGACATCGAGGCGGCCATCGAGGAAGCCCCCGAAGACGCCACTCTCCGTGAGGCCCTCGGGATGGCCTACATGATGGAGGAGAAGTTTGACGACGCCCAGCAGGCCTTCGACAAGGCGATCGAGCTGGCACCCGAGTCGAGCGGAGCCCTGCTGCAGCGGGCCCGGGTGCTCGCCCTGCGTGGGGAACGGCCGCGGGCCCTGGCCGATCTCGACAAGGCGATCGAGCTGGAGCCCGACGCAGCCTTGCCGCTGGTGCTGCGGGCCCGCATCCACCAGCAGGCCGGCGACACCGAGCAGGCCGAGGCCGACCTCGACGCGGTGCTCGAGCGCGAGCCCGACAACCCCGCCGCCCTCGAGCTGCGTGGGCTGATCGCGGCCGACCGCGGCGACTATTCCTCGTCGATCCGCGATTTTCGTCGTCTCGTGGCGGCCAATCCCGACGACCCGGTCGTGATCAGCCAGTTGGGCATGCTCTACCTCGCCGCCAAGCAGCCCCGCGAGTCGATTCGCCGCTTCACGCGGGCCCTCGAGCTCGACCCGAAGCTGTTTGTGAGCCTGCGGGGCCGCAGCGACGCGGAGATTTCGATCGGCGACCATGCCGCGGCGATCGCCGACCTCGAGAAGGCTCACAAGATCGAGCCGGACGACACCGGCGTGCTCAACAACCTCGCCTGGCTCTTGGCCACCTCGCCCGACGCGGAGTTGCGCGACGGCAAGCGGGCGATCGAGTTGGCCGAGAAGGCCTGCGAGGAGACGCAGTGGAAGGCGGCCCACATCATCAGCACGCTCGCGGCGGGCTACGCGGAAACGGGCAACTTCGAGAAGGCTCGCGAATACAGCCGCAAGGCGGTCGAGGTGAGCGGCGACGTGCCGGAGATGAAGGAACAGCTTGCCGAGGAGTTGGAGAGTTACGAGCAGGAGAAGCCGTGGCGGGAGCGTCAGGAGATGGAGGAGGCGGCTCCCGAGGTCGGGCTGGGTGTGGAGGCGATCGAGGAGGTGCTCGAGGCGGCCGACGAGGCGGAGCCGGCGGAGCCAGCCAAGCCAGCCGGTGAGCAGGCCCAGCCGTTCAAGCCCCGACGACCGTTTGAGTAGGCCGGTGCGGCCCGCACCGGCAAAACCGCCGGTTGCGGCGCAACCGGCCTACACCGGCAGCCGGTTGCAGAGCTGTAGGCCGGTGCGGCTCGCACCGGCAGCCGGTTGCAGAGCCGTAGGCCGGTGCGGCTCGCACCGGCAGCCGGTTGCGGCGCAACCGGCCTACACCAGCGCAACCGGCCTACGCTCGCTCAAAACATACCGACGTTGAACGACACGCCAGCGCCGCCAAAGCCGCCGCCGGTGTAGACCCGCATTCCCGAGCCCTTCACGTCGGAAAAGGGCTGCTTGCCGCCAGCGTTGCCGCCACCGCCGCCGTGGTAGGGCGAGTAGGCCGCGCCGGGAAGCGGCGCCGCGGCGGCCCGCTGGGTGTTGCGAATCGACTGCTGCTGGGCAGCCACGAGTTCCTGACGGCTCTGATTGAAGGCCTGCTGCTGCGAGGCGAGCGACTGCCGCTTCTCCTCGATCTTCTTGATCTCCTGCTCGAGTTCGCCCGCCGACATCGTGACCACGTCGGGCATGTCCTTGAGCACCTCGGCCCGCTTGCGGTCGCTCATCACCGAGAGATACTGCCCCACCCAGGCCCGTGCCTCCTTCGCCTCCGGTGAGTCCATCACCTTGAACTTCTCGTCGAGGTCGTCAAGGAGATACTCCAGCTCATAAGAGCTCATCTTCGCCACGCGGGCGTTGAAGTCCTGCTTGATGCGGGCCACCTGCTCGGGGGTGTAGATCTCCTGGCTGTCGAGCCAGTGCCCCAGCTCAAACACAGCCCTCCGCCAGTGGGGCCCATACATGATCTCGGCCTTGCGGGCGAGGTCGCCGGCATCCGGCTTGCCGGCAGCGGGTGGCTGGGCAGCGGGCGTGCCAGCGGTGGCCGGGGCGGGCGTGGCGGGCGTGGCCGGCGGGGCCGCGGGATCAGCGGCGAGGGCGGCGGATGCGGCCATCGCGAGGATGGCGGCGGCGAGGCTGCGAGATGAGGCGACCGTCATGGCGTGCTTCCTGTGGGCCGGGCGTCCGGCTCGTCCGCCTGCTTGCGGGTGAGCGTCATGTCGACCGGCGGCAGGCCCTCACCGCCGGCGTGGGTGGGAAACGACCTCCAGTGGCAGGTCCCTTTTCCATCGTACGTGTAGACATTCAACGCGGAGTGCTGGCTGCCGTCGGGGGAAACCGCCGTCGTCTTGGCAAGCCAGGTGTCGCCGTCGCGGCTCCACACGGCCTCTCCGTGGCTGCCGTCGGAAGAGAAGATCCAGCCCCGCAGTTCGCGGTGCAGCGGATCCCAGCCGATCCGCTGGGTGACATGCAGCACCACGCGGCCCTCCCGCGACACGCGGACATCGCGGATCAGGAAGGTCTTCGTGGAGTTCCAGCGGCCGGAAACCTCGATCAGCGGCTGGGCTGACTTGGGGCTTGCGGCATTGTTTTTCACGCTCCACTCGCCCACCATCCAGTCGAGGTCGGCGAGCGTCTCGGCGCCGCCGGGGCCTTCGAGCTTCGCCTCGCGGAGGGCCGAGATCCGCCAGCCGTCGGCGGTCTTGATCCAGGCCGCGGTGAACCGGCCGGAGAGGGGCACCGCCGCACCGGGCACGCGGATTTCGACGGTCCCGTCTTCGAGGGCGACCTCGTCGGTGAGGAATCGCAGACTCGTCTCGTGCAGCACAAACTCGAGCCCGCCGGCCCGCTGGCTTTCAGGCAGCATCCCGCGGACGGCCTCGCGTCCGTTGGACACGTTGCCGAAGGCATCGACGATGTCGCCATCGGGGGTCCACATGGCGGCGAGGGCCGGGCCGTCACCGGCGTCCATGGCGGCCTGGTAGGCGTTGGAGGCGGCGAGGATCGCCTCACGGGCCTGCCCGCGGGCTGCTGCCGGCTCGGCGGCCGCCGCGGTGACAGCCGCAAGGGCGACGCATGCGGCGAAGAAGCGGGCGAGGGGCATGGGTGGCTCGGGGTCGGGTGGGGCGGGGCTGGGTTGGGGGCTCGTGGACGGTTATAGGGTACTTTGGGGCCGGTTGCGGCGCAACCGGGCTACGGGCTACGGCTACGGGCTAGCAGTGACGCGGGCGTGGTCGAGTTGGTCGTGGCGGATTGCGGCGCGGCGGGGGGGCTCGCGGGTTGCCGCCCCCCGCCCGCCCCCCACCCCCGGCCCCCCCGCAACCCCCCCCCCGCCCCCCCC
>CAZRKH010000099.1:0-8944 GCA_964600785.1 uncultured Chitinophagaceae bacterium | reverse complement strand
GGCGGCGTTTCTCTGGGTTGTCGAGCTCGCCCGATTGAATGGACTGCCCCGGGGGGCCACCCCGTCGGTGCCCATTTCGAAGATCGCCTGCTGCTCGATGAAGGGCAGCACCTGGAAGGCCCAGCCGCCGGGCTGCTGCGGCCCGAGGCCGGCATCGGGGTCGCCCGTCCACTGCCAGGCCCAGCCGCCGGAGGGAAAGTGGCCCTGGGTGCTGACGTAGGCCTGGCAGCCGAGGGCCAACTGCTTGAGGTTGTTGCTGCAGGCTGTCCGCCGGGCGGTCTCCCGCGCCGCTTGCACGGCGGGCAATAGCAGGCCCACGAGCACCGCGATGATTGAAATCACCGCGAGCAGTTCGACGAGGCTGAAACCGCACCGGCGATGCAGAGAGGACGTCATGGTCACGATGTTCGCAGACGGCGACCGAGCAGTGCCAGGCCGACGCAGATGCCACCGCCGCCCAGCAGAAGCAGTCCGGTCGGTTCCGGCACGACGATCACCTGCAGGCCTGCACCGTCGAAGTAGGCCAAACGCCCGCCGCCGATGTCGGCGGCGTTGGCGGCTCCCACGTTAGCCGCACCGGTCAGGTCGAAGCTTGCATCGCCGCCGAGCAGCGAGTACGAGCCCTCCGATACCACCGTCCCGTCGAGTCCGGTGATATCGTCGATGCCAAACCCGTCGAAGTTCACGGTGCCGGAGTCGATCGTGAGGCTCGACGAGAAGGCGAGTTTGGAGTCACTCCCAAACGACAGACTGCCCAGAATGGAGCCCGCTCCTGCGAGCAATTGGTCAGTGGCGATCGTCAGGCCTGAGTTAATCGCCGAGATGTCGAAGACCGCATCGCTCGCGACGGTGATGGCAGACGAGCCGTCCAGGCTGCCGCCGGCGGCGAGGGCGAGGATTCCGTCGGAAATCGTCGTCGTGCCCGTGTAGCTGCTCGCCCCGGAAAGAATCAGGGTGCCCCCGCCGGACTTCAGCAGATCGCGGGATCCGCCCGATTCCCCGACCGCGCCGAGCCTGAGCTGGTTCAGAGCGGCCGGATCCGTGCCGTGGTCGCCCACGTTGAAGGTGCTGTTCCCGGTCAAGGTGGTCGCGCCGAAGGTTATGTTCCCGGTGGTCGCTCCCTTAGCATTGCGGTTGACGGTGAGCGTGTTTGCGCCGATGGACAGGGTGCCAAGGGTATAGCTCATTGCACCGCCATTATTGGCGCTGTTGTTATAGATTGTGGCCGAGCCCGATACCGTCGTATTCCGCGCGTAGTTCTGATTGAAATTCGACTCCAGTCGAAGCTCTCCGCCGACCAGTTCCAACCCGGCGTCCCCGACTCCGAGAACGGTGTTCCTGTTGCCCCAAGCCCGGAGAACTCCCGCGACGAGCTTTATTCCGCCGGTGAAATTGGTGTAGTCGTCGTTAATATTGAACAGAGCAAGCGTGCCCTCGCCGCTTTTGGTGAGTAAAGAGTTTCCACTCAGCACCCCTCCCTCAAAACTGGCGATACGATTAGCAGTAATCGTCCATTCTTGATTTTCCGAAAGCGCGAGTCCGCTTTTGATGGCGAGGTTCCGTGTGGACGCACTCATCTCGATGCCCGCCGAGCCCAGTGTCAGCGTGTTGCCGGCGTTGATCGTGACATTGCCGCTGGGGTTCGCGATCCGGACGCCCTGAACGTCCAGATCGGCTCCGAGCAGCACGGTGTTGGCCGCGGTGACCGTGCTGTCCCAGACGATCGTGTCGCCGGAGCCGGGGGCCGAGCCGCCCACCCAGCTCGAGGCGAGATTGAGGGCGTCGGTGTTGTTGGCCTTTGTCACGGCGGCGGCTCGCGCCGATGCCGCTGCGGCAGCCAGCACCAGAAAGCCGGCCAGGATTCGCAGAGTCCTGTGTAGAGAACCGTGCATGAGCGTACTCCGCCAAGCGTTCAGCAGGGGACCTTCATTCCCTCCCTCAACCGCTTGCATTCTACGCTACCGCTCGCCGGAATCTGTCGTAATCATTCCGACACCGCGCGTGGCAACTTTTCCGGTTGGACGCGGCGATTGCGGTGTCAGTGGCCCCGTTGGTAGGGAGAAGCCTTGGCGACGACTTCCCAGCGGTTGGTGCAGTGGAGTTTGTCGTAGATCCGCTGCACGTAGGTGCCGACTGTTGAGATCGAGATCCCCAGCCGCTTGGCGATCTCCTTGTAATAACAGCCCTCGCAGAGCAGATCGAGTACCTGGCGTTCGCGGGGCGCCAGCGTGGCCTGCGGGCCGGATCCAGCGGCGGCAGGGATCGTGGGGCTCTCGCCCACAGCCAGCCCGGCTGCCTCCTGGCGGCGAAAAACCTCGATCACCTTGCGGGCGATCGTTCGCGTCATCGGCACGCCCCCTGCCCGAACTTCGCGGACAGCCGCCAGCAGCCGATCGGGCATCACGGGCTTCACGAGATAGCCGTGCGCCCCGGCGGCGAGCGCGTGAAAAGTCGTTTCCGGGTCCTGGTAGACCGTCACGATCAAAATCTGCGCCGAGGGCAAGGCGTCGGCGAGCATCGCGACATGCTCGACGCCCTCGGAATCCGGAAGATTGACATCGACGATCACCACGTCCGGAGTTGCGGCCGGAATCGTTTCCGCAGCCTCCGATGCGGTTCCGCACGCGGCCACCGGAATGCAGTCCGAGGCAGTCGTCAAAGCCTCCAGAAACGCCCGCCGCAGCCGTGCGTCGTCTTCGAGGATTGCCACACGAATCATTTCGGTTGCCGTCGCCATCACCCGCTGCTTTCCCTTCTTTGATTGTGTTCACCCATCGCCCCGCTTGTTACCCACATCCTCGTGGATTCGCCGCCAGAGTGAAGCCTGTCGTAAAGATTATGACATCCTGCCGGCCATCGGAACTTCCAGCGACACGCGGGTGCCGCCTCCCGGGCGGGGCACAATCGCGAACACGCCTCGGGCTTCGTGCATCCTCCGCCGCATGCTCTCAATGCCCAGCCCACGGCCGCCGTTGGCTTCGGCGGGTGTGATTCCGGTGCCGTCGTCATCCACGGTAATCAACAAGCGGGCTGTTTCTCGGCCAAGGTCGACGACGATTGAGAGCCAGACGGTCGTCGGCCGCCCGTGCCGCACGGCGTTGTTGACCGCTTCGCGGACCGTCAGGAACAGCCCGTGCCGCAGGCGACCGTCGATCGGCAGCGGTGGCGGATTGTCGGGTGTATCGATGCGGGCTGTCACGCCGGCCGCCTCCAGAAATTGTTCGACCGCGTGCGTCAGGTAGGGAACGAATCGGTCGAGCGTGTCGTTGGCCGGATTGACCGCCCAGACGATCGCATCGACGTTCCGGACGAGTTCCACAACGGACTGCCTCGAGCGTTCTACCCGGGCCAATGTGGCGGGTGCCGCCGTATCCTCCATCTCCCTTTGCACCCAATACTGCTGCATCGCGATCTCCGTCAGCGAGGCCCCCACCTCGTCGTGGAGGTCACGGGCGATCCGCATCCGCTCGCGTTCAAGGGCGTGGTCCCGCTGCAGCGCCTCGAGCCGTCGCTTGATGCGGGTCAGAGCCACGGAGCGACCGAGCGCCGCGGCCAGCCCGAGGCCGACTGCCAGACCCGCCAGCAAGACCTCCGACCGCGCGTACCACGGCACCACGACCTCGATGCCGAGGCTGATCTCCTCGCCAGTCGGCTCACCCGCCGGACGGAACGTCCCGGCCCGAAACCAGTACTGCCCGGGTGTCAGGTCGCGGTAGGTCGCAACAACGCTGCCGCCGAGGCCGAGGCTGTGGGCCGATCGCCAGGTGAGCGTGACCTTGTCGCCAGGCTTGACCGGAACGCGAGTGAGGCTCGACCAATTGCCGTACTGATCCGGATCGTCGTCGATGATCGCCAGGACGGGCTGCCGTGTCGGCGGGCCACCCTCGCGAACCTGGGCCATCCATCCCCAGCTGCCGCGGCGGGTCCAGCCTGCCGGCGTGGAAGAGAGGACGTCTGAATCTGGCGGGCCGGTTATGGGCAGCGGATGTTCTTCGGGCTCTCCTTCTCTGGGCGTCACCGTGATCACGACATCATCGATGCTGATCTGTCCCACGACCTCGCGGCCATGGTCAGTCCCGTGGGAAAGAAAGTGGGCCGTCACATGCTCCGCCCGCGGCGGTGCGGTGGCCACGAAACGGTAGTCGCGGCCGGGGGATCTCTCGAGGCTTCCCTGCCAGCCGGGTGACTCATCGCAGACGGAGGTCTCGACCGAATCGATGACGGTGTCAGCTTCGTCGAGGAACTGCAGCAACACCCGGCCGCTGGCGGGTGCATCCCGCCAGTCGTCATCCACGCCGTCAAGCCGGTGCCGCAGCCGCGTGCCGCGGACGAGGCCGAAGGCGTCGGGGCTGAGTTCTTGATCTGACTGCCCGGCGTAGCGGATCTCCAGCCGTTGGGTGCCGGCCGGCAGTTGCAGCATCGGCTGATCCCCGCCGCTCGAGCCGGCGGCAGTGACCGTCTGCGAGGACAGATCGATCGACCCGCCGTCGACGCTGATGCTCTCGATTGTCAACGACGCCACGGCAGTGGAGGCAGCGACCGCGAAAGCCGTGCACGAGGCAAAGGCGACAAGTCTTCGCGGGCGAGAGAGCGTGGTCCGCATGCGGGCCTCCGCCGTGCACGATAGCAAATCGATCCACCTCGTGCGGCGGGGCCCGAGGCTCGGGAGTGGTGCTTGCTCAGGTGGTTTTGCTTCGGTGGCAGGAAGGTGGTATTTTTAAGCTAGGAAAACATCGGTTTTCTGCTGCGATGAGGCTTTCATGAATCGGCCCCTGAAAATGGAAGAGTCGGGGTGTCGCTGCCGCTGGTTTTTCCACCGTCTGCTGCCGGCCTTTTCCTGGCTTCTTGCGGTTGCCTGCGTGCTGCCCGCGGCTGGTGTCGGCGATCCGATTGACTTCAATCGGGACATCCGGCCGATCCTCTCGGAAAACTGCTTCTACTGCCACGGTCAGGATGCCGCCAAGCGGGAGGCCGACCTGCGGCTCGATCTGCGTGCGGCGGCGATTGAGCATGGGGCGATCGTGCCTGGGGACGTCGGGGCCAGCCTCATCGTCGACCGCATCGAAGCTGCCGACCCCGATGTCCTGATGCCGCCACCCGATTCCAACCGGCGGCTCTCGGAGCAGCAGAAGCGGATGCTTTCCCGCTGGATTGCCGAGGGCGGGGTCTATCAGCCCCACTGGGCCTTCCTGCCGCCCGAGCGGCCGCAGCTGCCGGAGGTGCAGCATCAAAAGTGGGTCCGCAATCCGGTCGACTATTTTGTGCTCGCCAAGCTCGAAGAGGCCGGGCTCGCGCCCTCACCGGAGGCTGACCGAGCCACGCTCATCCGGCGGCTGCACGCCGATCTTGTAGGGCTGCCGCCATCGCCTGCAGAGGTCGATGCCTTCGTCGCGGATCCCGACCCCGAGGCCTACGAGAAACTTGTTGACCGGTTGCTTGCCAGCCCCCACTACGGCGAGCGGATGGCCCTCGCTTGGCTCGATGCGGCGAGATATGCCGACAGCAACGGCTTTCAGCAGGATGGCGACACCTGGCAATGGATCTGGCGGGACTGGGTGGTCGAGGCGCTCAACGCCGACATGCCATTCGACCGCTTCTCGATCGAGCAGATTGCCGGCGACCTGCTGCCCGATGCCACGCTCGAGCAGAAGATCGCCACCGCCTTCAATCGCAACCACCTGCTCAACGGTGAGGGCGGGGCGATTCCGGAGGAACAGCGGTTCAACAATCTCTTCGATCGCGTCGACACCACGAGCACCACATGGCTGGGCCTCACGATGGCCTGCGCGCAGTGCCACGATCACAAGTACGACCCCATCACCCAGGCCGACTATTACGCCCTGCTCGACGCCTTCAATCGCGTGCCAGAGACCGGCATGCCGAAGAGGTTTTCTGCACGCATCCGCGTGGCCCCGCCGGTGGTGGAGGTTCCCGACGAGGCGACCGCGGCCCGCCTGGGGGAACTCCGCGAGGCGATGACCGCCTTGGAGGCGGAGGCGAAGCCGGCGGTCGATGCGGCCTATGCGGCCTGGAAGATCGGGCTGTTCGCCGACGGCCAGGCGGCCGATGCGAAAGGGTTTGGTGCGAGGATCACGCCGCTGTTGCGGAAGCCGGAGGCGGAGCGGACCGACGAGGAGAAGCGGACGATCGAGGAAAATCTTCGTCGACACTTCGATGGCTCGGTGAAGCGGGAGGTCATCAAGGGGCTGCCGCAGGTTGCGCGGTATGACAAGGCGAAGCGTGCCTATGACGCATTTCAGGGTGACGGGCTGCCCCGCGTGATGGTGATGAGCGATGCCGAGCCCCGAGACACGCGGCTTCTCGATCGGGGTGACTACCTCTCGCCGAAGGGAGAGCCGCTCAGCTTTGCCACGCCCGCCTTCCTGCCGCCGCTGCCGGCCGACGCCCCCCACAATCGTCTCGGCCTGGCCCGCTGGCTCTTCATGCCCGGCCACCCGCTGACCGCGCGGGTGCAGGTCAACCGCATGTGGCAGCATTTCTTCGGCACTGGAATCGTAAAGACCACCGAAGATCTTGGCGTGCAAAGTGAGTATCCGCTCCATTTGGATCTGCTCGACTGGCTGGCGGTGGAATACCCGGCCCGCGGCTGGAGCAGCAAGGCGATGCACCGGCTGTTGGTGACAAGTGCCACGTACCGGCAGTCGGGTCGAGTGACGCCGTCGCAATTGGCGGCCGACCCTGAAAATCGGCTCCATGGCCGGGCGGCTCGCTTCCGCATGCCGGCGATGGTGCTGCGGGACGTGGCCCTGACCGCCTCGGGCCTGCTGGAGCCGAAGGTCGGCGGGCCGCCGGTCTATCCCTACCAGCCCGAGGGCATCTGGGAGTCGCTGGCGATCACCAAGGAGCGCGACTTCACCTATCCGGCCTCTCGCGGGGCCGACCTCTACCGCCGCAGTCTGTACACCTTCTGGCGGAGGACGGTGAGCCCGGCCAACATGTTCGACGCGGCCAGCCGCCGAACCTGTTCCGTCCGCACGAGCATCACGAACACGCCGCTGCACGCCCTGGCGACGCTCAACGACCCGACCTGGGTGGAGGCGTCGCGGGTGCTTGCCGAACAGGCGATCAAAGCGGCTCCCGATACCGCCGGCCGGCTGGCCCATGCCTTCCGCAGGGTGCTCGGACGTCGTCCACGTGACTACGATTTGGAGGCGCTCGCGCGGGCTCTCGAGCGGCAGCGGTCGGTGTTTGCGGGCGACCCCGAGGCGGCCAGGCGGTTCGTGGAGGTCGGTGAGACCCCGCGGGACACCTCGCTCGACCCGGTCGACCATGCCGCCTACACGCATGTCTGTCTGGCGATTTTCAATCTCGATGAGGCCCTCACGCGCGAGTGAGGCGGCAGCAATCATCATGAACGACAGCCATCTGCACGCTCGGCACGCCGCCCGTCTTACCCGGCGGCAGCTCTTCGGTTCCTCTGCCACGGGGATCGGTGGTCTGGCTCTGGCCTCGTTAGTGGCCCGGGAGGCGGCAGGGGCCCGAGCCGCCGGCAGCCTGCCGGAGTTGCCCCACCACGAACCGAAGGCCAAGCGGGTTGTCATGCTCTGGCAGGGCGGCGGGCCGTCGCATGTCGATCTTTTTGACCCCAAGCGGGCCCTCATCGAGTCGGGTGGCAAGGACGTCCCCGCGAGCATTCGGGGCGATACGCGGCTCTCCACGATGTCGAGCGGCTATGCGAAGTGGCCGGTCGTGCCGCCGATCAAGGGCTTCCGGCGGTATGGGGAGTCGGGGATCGAGATGAGCGAACTGCTGCCCGACATCGGCCGACATGCCGACGATCTCTGCCTCGTTCGGAGCCTGCACACCGAATCGGTGAACCACGCCCCGGGGGTGACCTTCTTCCTCACCGGCAGCCAGGTGCCGGGTCGGCCGAGCATGGGGGCCTGGATGAGCTACGGTCTCGGCTGCGAGACCGACAATCTGCCGGCTTTCGTGGTGATGACATCCTCCGACGAGGCCAAGACCTGCGGCCAACTTTTCTTCGACTATTACTGGGGGGCGGGGTTTTTGCCGAGTCGCTTCCAGGGTGTCAAGCTCCGCAACACCGGTGCCCCGGTGCCCTACCTCAACAATCCGGCCGGTGTGAGTCGGGCCGCCAGACGGCTGTTGCTCGACGACCTCGCTGCCATGAATGCCGCCCACCTTGCCGACTACGGTGATCCGGAGATCGACACCCGCATCGCCCAGTACGAGATGGCCTATCGCATGCAGGCGAGCGTACCGGAGCTGGTCGAATTTGCCGACGAGCCGCAGCATGTGCTCGACCGCTACGGCCCAGACGTGGGTCGCAAGGGCTCGTACGCCTCCAACTGCCTGATCGCCCGGCGGCTGCTCGAGCGTGGGGTGCGGTTTGTGCAGTTGATGCATTCCGGTTGGGACCAGCACCGCAATCTCTTCAGTCAGTTGGAGGTCCAGTGCCGCGACACGCAGGGGCCTTCGGCGGCACTTCTCGCCGACCTCAAGGAGCGAGGCATGCTCGATGACACCCTGGTGATCTGGGGTGGGGAGTTTGGCCGCACGCCCTTCGGCCAGGGTGACCCGGTCAATCCCAAGGGTCGCGACCACTTCGGCAAGGCCTTCAGCTGGTGGCTTGCTGGTGGCGGTGTGAAGGCGGGTCATGTCCACGGGGCGACCGACGACTATGCCTGGAACATCACGGCTGACCCGGTGCATGTGCATGACATGCAGGCCACGATCATGCATCTTGCTGGCATTGATCACACCCGGCTCACCTACCGCTACCAGGGCCGACAGTTTCGCCTTACCGACGTCCACGGCGAGGTGGTGAAGGGCATGCTCGCCTAAAAATAGGGACGGGAGCGATTTTAAAACGGGGACGGGAGCGATTGAGCGGCCGCCCGGAGGGCGGACCGGGTCGGAAAATAGGGACGGGAGCGATTTGCCGGCCGCCCGGAGGGCGGAC
>CAZRKH010000098.1:0-35217 GCA_964600785.1 uncultured Chitinophagaceae bacterium | reverse complement strand
GTGGCCCCCCGGAATCCGGGGGCTGCCCGGGGGCAGCCGGTCCTGGTAGAGCTTGAACTTGTTGGCCGTTTTGAGCGTGTCATCGCCGCCGATCGAGATCAGGGCCTCCACGCCGAGCGACCGCAGACCGTCATACACGTTTTTCAGGGGCTGCACCCGCTCAGGCTCGTCGAAATGCGCGGGGCTGGAGATGAGCCTGCCGGGATTGGCCCGCGCGGTGCCGATCAGAATGCCCTGACTCGAGCGGGACCGCTTCATGAAGCCGGGCGTCAGCCGCAGCCAGTCGCGGCCCTCCTCGAGCGGCCGCGAGGGATCGTAGCCAACGAGCGAGGAGTAGCCGTGCTTCATGCCGATCACCTCGCAGTCGTTGCGGAGGAACGAGATCGCGGCGGTGGAAATCACGGCGTTGGCCCCCGGAGCCGGGCCGCCGGCAAAGAGGATCGCCACCCGGCGAAAGTTGTGGATCGCCTTGGGGGGCGGGGCGAGGGTCTCGGTCATGGTTCAGATGCTTTCGCTCACGAGTGGGAAGGACGGGGGCGGGCGTCGCCTGCGGGCAGCCTCAGCCGAGTAAAACCCGTTCCACGAAGGTCGTGTCGATCTGCGACTCGTGAAAGGCGGTGTTGGAGAGGATCTCGAGGTGAATCGGCACGGTCGTCTGCACCCCCTCCACCCGCAACTCCTTGAGGGCCCGCTGCATCGTCTCGATCGCCTCGCGTCGCGTGGGCTGGTGCACGATCAGTTTGCCGATCAGCGAGTCGTAGTAAGGGGGCACCGTGGACCCTGCGGAGACATGCGAATCAAACCGCACCCCGAAGCCGCCGGGAGCCGTCATCCGTTCGATGCGGCCGGGGCAGGGCCGGAAGCCCTGGGCCGGATCTTCGGCGTTGATCCGGCACTCGATGGCATGGCCGCGGGCGAGAATTTCGTCCTGGCTGAAAGGCAGCGGCTCGCCGGAGGCGACGCGAATCTGGGCCTTGACCAGATCGATGCCGGTGACCATCTCCGTGACCGGGTGCTCCACCTGGATCCGCGAGTTGACCTCGATGAAGTAGAAGTTGCCGTCGGGATCGACGATGAATTCCACCGTGCCGGCGGAATGATAGCCGGCCGTCTTGGCCAGCCGCACGGCCGCCTCGCACATCGCGCGGCGGGTCTCCTCGGCAAGTCGCGGCGAGGGGCTCTCCTCGATCAGCTTCTGGTGCCGTCGCTGGGTGGAACAGTCGCGTTCCCAGAGGTGCACCACATTGCCGTGGGTGTCGCCGATGATCTGCACCTCCACGTGCCTCGGTCGCTCCACGTACCGCTCGAGGTAGATTCCGGGATTGCCGAAGGCCGCCTCCGCCTCGGCCGCGGCCTGCTGGAAGGCCGCCTTGAGGGCGAGGTCGTTGGCCGCCACCCGCATTCCCTTGCCGCCCCCGCCGGCGGTCGCCTTGAGCAGCACCGGGAAGCCGATTCGCTTGGCGGTTTCCACCGCCTCGGCCTCGGTCGAGAGCAGTCCGTCGCTGCCGGGCACGCAGGGCACCTCAGCTTCGCGGGCGAGTTTGCGGGCGGAATTCTTGTCGCCAAGTTGGGCCATCGCCTCGGGCGTGGGGCCGATGAAGCCGATGTCGCAGGAGCGACAGACCTCGGCGAAGTGGGCGTTCTCCGAGAGGAACCCGTAGCCGGGATGGATCGCCTGCACGTTGCCGATCTCGGCGGCACTGATCACCCGATCGATGCGGAGGTAGCTCTCCGAGGCCCTCGCCGGCCCCACGCAGATCGCCTCGTCCGCGAGGCGAAGATAGTCGGCGTCGCGGTCGGCCTCGCTGCAGATCGCGACCGTCTCGATGCCGAGTTCGCGGCAGGCCCGGATCACCCGCAGGGCGATCTCTCCGCGGTTGGCCACCAGGATTCGCTTGAGCATGGTCCGCCGTGGGTTGGTCCGCCGTAGGAAGCCGGAAAAACGAGCCTGAGGGAAACGAAAGCAGGCCAGGGCAGGGCCACCGTCAGGCTCCCGGATCGACCTTCACCAGCGGCTGCCCGAACTCGACCGCCGCGCCGTTCTCGACGAGCACCGCCACGACCTGTCCCGCAACGCCCGCCGGAATCTCGTTGAACACCTTCATCGCCTCGATGATGCAGACGGTCGACTCCGGGTCGATGCGATCGCCGACCTTCACGAAGGGGGACGCCTCCGGGCCGCTCGCCCGGTAGAAGGTGCCCACCATGGGGCTGGTGATCACGGTGTGCTGGCTGTCGGCCGGCGGCTTGGCGGCAGGGGCCGCCGGCTCAGCCGGAACGCCCGCCGCCGGCTGGGCCGGCAGCACAAAGGGCTGTGCGGCCGCTCCGCCCCGGCGAATCCGCACGCGGGCGTCGCCCTGCTCGAGGTCGACCTCCGAAAGATCGTGCTTCTTCATCAGCTCGATGAGCCGACGCAGCTGCTTGATTTCGAACACGTCTCCGGAGCCTTCAGCGGCGTTCATCGATGGGTCGTTCCTTGACTCGCTCACGGCTCCGTGCGTGGCGGGGCGATCGGGCCGACCCGCCTAGAGGTTGGGCGAGACTAACGGGGTGCGGTTCGGCCCGTCAAGCAGGCGCACCCGCAGGCCGCAGCGGTAGACTCTCTCTCGCCATGCCCGCAAAAAACCCCCACGCAGCGACGCCGCCTGCCGCCATCGCCCCGGAAGGGGCGACGGAAGCCGCGGCAATGGCGATGCCCGCCGCGGAAACCTGCCTCGACCTCGGCCGGGCCGCCCGCTGCGGATTCCCGGAGGTGGTGTACGGCGAGGGCAAGCCGACCGCCACGGTCCTGGCAATCGTGCGGTCGCTCGTGGCGGCCGGGCAGCCGGCTCTGGTCACCCGCTCCTCGCCGGAGGCGGCCGCGGCCTTGCTGGCAGCCTTTCCCGAGGCCCGCTACGAACCGCTCGCCCGCTGCGTGCGGGTCAGCGATCATGCGGCCTGTCGCGGACGGGTGGGCATCGTCTCAGCCGGCACGACCGATGCAGCGGTCGCCGCGGAGGCGCGGGAAACGGCCGCCTGGCTAGGCGTCGCGGTCGACTTCTTTGCCGATGTCGGCGTGGCCGGCCCGCAGCGGCTGGAGTCGGTGGTGCCGAAGCTCGCCGAGGCGGATGCGGTGGTGGTCGTGGCCGGGATGGAGGCGGCCCTGGCCTCGGCGGTGGCCGGGCATCTCGGCTGCCCCGTCTTTGCGGTGCCCACGAGCGTCGGCTACGGGGTGAGCCTCGGGGGGCTCGTGGCGCTCGGCGGGATGCTTGCCGGTTGTGCCGCCCACGTCGCCGCGGTCAACATCGATGCCGGCTTCAAAGGCGGCTTCATGGCCGGCCTGGTCGCCCGCCGCCGCCACGCGGAGGCCTGAGCGATGAGGGACACCGTTCCGCAGCCCCCCGCCGACCTCATGCGACCACCGCCGCGGCCTGCTGCAATCGACAAGTTCGGCTGCGGGCGGGTGCTCGTGGTCGGCGGCTCCGGCGGCATGGCCGGGGCCGCGGCGATGACGGCGATCGCGGCGCTTCGCAGCGGTGCCGGCCTGGTCGAACTGCACGTGCCCGACACGGTGGCGGCGGTGGCCGCCTCGTTCAGCCCCTGCGTGATGACCCGTGGCGGCGATGCGGCCGCCGACGGGACCTTCGCCGAGTCGGCGATCGGCCCGATCCTCGAGCGGTGCCGGCGTGCCGACGCGGTCGCCTGCGGGCCCGGGCTGGGCCGCTCGGTCGGCGGGATGACGATCACGCGGACGCTGTGGCGGGAGTTTCCCCGGATCGCGGTCTTCGATGCCGACAGCCTCTGGGCCCTGGCCCACGCGGATCATGGCTGGCTGGCAACGCACGCCGGGCCGCGGATTCTCACCCCCCATGCCGGCGAGATGCGGCGGTTTCTCACCGAGGGCGAGGACGCCCCGTCGCAGCCGGCACGCCGCGAGCCGCCGCCCCGCGGCCTGCTCGAGGAGGAGGCCGTGGCGATGGCCACCGCGATCGATGCCACCGTCGTGCTCAAGGGGCCCGGCACGCTCATCACCGACGGCAGCCACAGCCACCGCAACGCCACCGGCAACCCCGGCATGGCCACCGCGGGCAGCGGCGATGTGCTCACCGGCGTCGTGGCGGCACTGGCCGGGGAGGGGATGCCGCCCCCGTCAGCGGCGCGGGCCGCGGCATGGGTCCACGGGCTTGCCGGCGACCTCGCTGCGGCACGGCTCGGGCAGCGGTCGCTGATCGCCACCGACCTGATCGCGATGCTGCCGGAGGCGATGATGCGGCTGATCAGCGACGTCGCGACCGACGCCGGCCCGCAGCCAGCTCCGCCAGCCGGGTGACCTCCACGACCGCCTCCTCGCCCGCCGCCCAGAGCCGCATTCCCGGCTCCCAGCCAACCACCGCGGAACCGGTGAACGAACCGAAGGCCGGCAGGACGAGCCTGCCGCGATCCGCCACGAAGCATCGCTCGCAGAGCCGGTCACCGCTCGGTGAACGGATCGCAAGCCGCGGATGCAGATGCCCGGCGATGACCGTCGTCGGCTCGTCGGGCCGCTCCGGGGCGTCGGCGGGATCGTGCAGCAGCAGCCAGGGCGGCTCGTGCAGCCGCTCGACCCGCTCGTCGATCCCCAGGTCGGCCGGCAGCACCACGCCACGGTCATGGTTGCCCGACACGAGGAGTACCCGCACCCCCGCGAGCGAACGACGAAAGCGGGCAAACTCCGCAAAGACCGCGGGCGTGCAGCCGCGGGCGGCATGAAACAGGTCGCCGAGGATCACCAGCCGACGGGCGGCCCTCGTCGCCACCATCGCCGCGAGTCGTGCGAGGTCGGCCCGCGAACTGCCCTCGGGCACCGGCAGTCCCGAACGGCGGAAGGGCGCCGCCTTGCCGAGGTGCAAATCGGCCACCAGGAGTGTTTTGCTCTCCGGCAGCATCGCCGCCCGCCCGGGAAGCAGTTCGATCGCCCGTTCCGGCCCCGGCCTTCCGGGGGCGACGCAATCAATCAACATGCCGCTTCGCCTCCGGCGGCGGCCTCGAGTTCGCGTGCCATGTCGGTGATCCTGGCGAGCCAATGCTGGGTGGATAGTCGCGACTGGACCTGGTCGGCCCACAACGGAAAGGCCAGCGGCGGAATTCGGGACGGACGGCTGACAACCACCGCCCGCGAACCGATTCGATCGAGCGCCTCCTGGAGGCGGCGAAACTCGAACTGCTCCTCGAGCACCTCGCGGCGGGCCTGCTCGATGAGCATGTTGCCGGGATCGTGCTCGCAGAGCACGTCGTAGATCAGCCCCGCCGAGGCCTGGAGGTTGCGGTCGGCCCGCCGTCCGCCCGCCTGCGAAGCCGACACGAGCCCCGCGACCCTCGCGATCTCGCGAAACCGTCGGCGGGCCATCTCGGTGCCGTTGAGGCAGGCGAGCATGTCCTCCAGCAGTCCTTCCGGGGAGAGCAGCCGCCGCCAGAGGCCGGCCGGATCGCCGCCGGCGTGCAGGGGTCGGCGGGAAAGAATCTGAAATCCCCAGTCGTTGGCCGTGGAGACCAGCGTGGAGGGCGACTCACGGGCGATCCGCCAGGCGACGACCGCCGCGAGCCCCTCGTGCACCAGCCGGCCCTCGAAGGGATAGACAAACGCATGATGGCCGTCGCGCGAGTGCACCAGTTCGACCAGCAGACTCTCGGGCTCGGGCAGCCGGCTCCAGCGTGCCTGGGTCGAGAGCAACGGGGCGACCGCCGCAAGTTCGGCCGAGGCCTGCGTGCCGGAGGCCAGCAGCGACTGCACCCGCGAGGCAAGCAGCGTTGACAGCGGCATCCTGCCGCCACTCCAGCGAGGCACGACCACACCGACAGCCGCCTGCCTCGCCCGCTTGACCCAGGCGGTCAGTCCATCGAAGCGAAACAGCCGCAGCGTGCGACCGGCAAACAGGAAACGGTCTCCCTCGCGGAGCCGGGAGATGAACGATTCCTCGATCGTGCCGAGCCGACCGCCCCGCAGCCACCGCACCTCGACCGCCGCGTCGCTTGTGATCGTGCCGATCGTCATCCGGTGCCGCCTCGCCACTGCCGGAGAGGCGATGTACCACCGCCCGAACCGTTGGCGGATGCGGGCGAAATCGGGATAGGCGGCCAGGGCCGGCCCGCCCCGGGCCGCAAAGTCCATCGCCCATCGCCAGGAGGCCTCGTCGAGCCCGGCGAAGGCGAGGGTCGTGCGGACCTCGTCGAGCAGGTCGCCCTCGCGAAACCCCCCGCTGCAGGCGACCGACACGATGTGCTGCGCGAGCACATCGAGGGCCGCGGTCAGCGGCCGGCGTGCCTCCGCGGCCCGTTCGCCGGCGGCCATGCGGGCCGCGGCGCACTCCACCAGTTCCAGGGCATGCGTCGGCACGCAGACCAGCCGCGAGCTGGCCCCGGGCCGGTGGCCGCTGCGGCCGGCCCGCTGCAGCAGCCTGGCGATACCCTTGGGACTGCCGATTTGCAGCACCTGATCGACCGGGCCGAAGTCGACGCCGAGGTCGAGGCTGCTGGTGGCCACCACCGCCTTCAGCCGGCCGGCTCGCAGCCCCTCCTCCGCCTGCCGCCGCAATTCGGCGTCGATCGATCCATGGTGCAGGGCGAGCCGGCCCGACCAGTTGGGTCGGGCCCGGCCGATCTCGTCGAACCACCGCTCCGCCTGCGAACGGGTGTTGGTGAAGACGAGCGAGGTCCCGACCCGCTCGAGCACCTCGATCACCTGCGGCAAGAGCCGCATCCCCATGTGTCCCGCCCAGGGAAACCTTTCCATCGGCTCGGGGATCAGGGTTTCAACTTCCAGCCCACGGGGAACTTCCGCCCGCACGATGGCCCCCGCAGCCGCCGCCCGCGGACCGAGCAACGCCGCGGCCGCCTCGTCGGTGTTGCCCAGGGTCGCCGAGAGCCCCCAGGTCTGCAGGCCGGGCGAGAGACTCCGGAGCCTGGCCAGGGCCAGCTCCGTCTGCACGCCCCGCTTCGTACCGAGCAGCTCGTGCCACTCATCGACGACCACCATCGTCAACCCGGCGAAGGTTTCGTGGGCGTCTTCCAGCGAGAGCAAGAGCGAGAGCGATTCGGGCGTGGTCACCAGGGCCGTCGGGGGGCGGGCCCGCAGCGAGCGACGAGCCGCGGCGGGAGTGTCGCCGGTTCGCGTGGCCACGCTCCACTCCGGGGCCACAGCCGCGGCCGCCTCGGTAAGGGCCGCGAGTGTGTCGGCCGCGAGGGCACGCAGCGGCGTCAGCCAGACCAGCCGCAGCCCGTCGGCCGGCCAGCCGGCCGCCAGGGCCCCCAGCCAGACCGCGAGCGTCTTGCCGGTGCCGGTGGGTGCATGGAGCAGGCCGCTTTCCCCGGCCGCCACGCGTGCCCAGACCTCCCGCTGGAAATCGAATGGCTCCCAGCCACGGCTCCGGCACCAGGCTTCCGGGTCGGTCCTTGCCGGCGGCGGGCGACGCACGGCCCGGCTCATCGGTCTGGCTCCGAGGCCGCGATCATCGCGCGGAGGTCGTCAAGCCGGCCCGCCTCGTCGGGACGCTTGTCCCGGCGCCAGCGGGCGATGCGGGGGAACCGCACCGCCACGCCCGACTTGTGCCGCTTGGAAGGGGCGACCGCATCGAAGGCGAGCTGGAAGACGAGTGTCGGCTCCACCACGCGAACCGGGCCGTGCCGCTGGAGGGTCGTGCGACGGATGATCCGGTCGACCTCTGCGATCTCGGCGTCAGAAAGCCCCGAGTAGGCCTTGGCCGCGGGCACGAGGCTGCCATCGTGCCAGACGCCGAGCGTGTAGTCGGTGTGCAGCGCCGCCCGGCGACCGTGGCCGGCCTGGGCGTAGAGCAGCACCGCGTCGATCTCGAGTGGATCGACCTTCCATTTCCACCAGTCGCCCCGCGGCCGACCGACCCGGTAGGGGCTGGAGCGTCGCTTGAGCATCAGGCCCTCGACGCCGAGGTCACGGGAGCCGCCGCGGGCCGCGGCAAGCTGCTCCCAGTCCTCGCCGGCGACCTGCGGCGAGAGAAAGAGCGTGCCCTCGACGGCGGCCGGAACCCTGAACTCCGGCAGGCCGATTCCTTCGAGAAGCCGACGGCGATGCTCCAGCGGTTCGCCGCGGATGTCGGCGTGGTCGTACTCGAGGAGATCGTAGATCGCAAACACGCAGGAAATCTCGGCGAGCAGCTTGGGCGTGACCCGTCGCCGCCCGGCGCGACGGGAGACGGCTTGGAATCCGAGCAGCCGCCCCCCGGCTGCCGCGAGCACCTCGCCGTCGAGCACGCAGCCATCGGGCAAAGACTCGGCCGCCTCCACGATCTCGGGAAAGGCATCGCTGGCAAGTTCCTCGCCGCGGGTCCAGAGTACCCGCGTCTCGCCGCGACGGATCAGCTGGGCCCGCATCCCGTCCCACTTCCATTCGGCGATCCATGCCCCGCGGCAGCCGAGCGAGGCCGGATCGTCTTCCAGCGGCGAGGCCAGGAAAAACGGATAGGGCCGGGTCGGGCTCTCGCCGGGATCCTCGGCCGCCAGCAGGGCGCGGTAGGTCTCCGCGGTGAAACTCGCCATGCCCATCAGTCGATGCGACATCGTCGCCGCATCCACTCCCGCAACCTCCGCCAGGCCGCGGGCCACGAGCGTGCGGGCCACACCCACGCGGAATCCGCCGGTCAGCAGCTTGTGCCACACGATCCGCTCCTCGCGGCGAAGCCGGCCCCAGGTCTCGAGCACCGCCTGCCGCTTCTCCTCCGGCCCGAGCCGCGCCAGCGGCTCGACCGTGGTGGCAATCAGTGTGGCGAGGCCGATCGGTTCGCCCGCCCGCGTGGCGTCGGGCAGCAGCAGGGCGATGGTCTCGGCGAGATCGCCGACCACCGCATGGCACTCCTCGACGAGCCAGGCGGGAATCCCGGAGGCCTCGGCGGCCCAGGCCCGCAGTTCCCCGGTCGTCACGCTCCGCCGCGTGCGACGGCCCAGGAGCACCGCCACCGCCGCGGCCGCGTCCTCGGCGGGCGTTTCCCGAAAATAGTCGGTCAAAGCCGCCACCTTCTCGGCGGTG
Organism: uncultured Chitinophagaceae bacterium; assembly: GCA_964600785.1. Lineage (GTDB taxonomy): Bacteria > Planctomycetota > Planctomycetia > Pirellulales > UBA1268 > M30B53. The sequence goes on along the minus strand of CAZRKH010000098.1, from coordinate 26,204 downwards.
CGGGTGGTTGAGTCAAGACGATGGAAGAGCTCGGCGAAGCGTCTCATGGCTCGGCCTCCTCATCGGCATCGCCGGCATCCTCGCCACGAAAGAGCGTCGCCAGGGGCTCGGCATCGAGGCCGCGGTCGCGGAGGAAACGGGCGAAAATGTCGCTCTGGCCGTGGGTCACCAGCACCCGCCGGGCCCGCGAGGCGTCCACCGCCTCGAGGAGGCCGGGAAAATCGGCGTGGTCGGAGAGCACGAAGCCGCGTCCGATCCCGCGTCGTCGACGCACCCCACGGACGGTCATCCAGCCGCTGGCCATCGCCACGCTCGTCTCGCCGAAGGTCTTGAGCCACCTCGTGCCGGCTGCCGAGGGGGGCGCGATCACCATTGCCTTCCCGTTGCCGGCCCGTCGGGTGGCCGGGTCGAGCTGGTCGATCGGCGGCAGGGCCACGCCGCTCTCACGATAGGCGCGAACCATCCGCATCACCGCTCCATGCGCGTAAATCGGCCCGATCGAAGGATCGAGCATGGCCGCGAGCCGCTGGGCCTTGCCCAGTGAGTAGGCCAGCAGCACGCAGCTGCGGCCCGCCTCCCGGTTCTCCCGCCACCAGGCGTTGACCGCCGAGGCCGTCTCACCGCTTTCGCCCCAGCGGTAGACCGGCAGGCCGAAGGTCGACTCGGTGATGAGAACATCGGCCTCGACCGGCTCGAAGGGGTCGCAGGTCGGGTCGGCCTCGAGCTTGTAGTCACCGGTCACCACCCACCGCACCCCGCGGTGTTCGATCCGGATTTGGGCGGCGCCGAGAATATGCCCGGACGGGAAGAGCGAGACCGAAACCCCGTTGATCACCACCGTCTCCCCGCGGCGAACGCCGTCGATCGGGGCGGTCCGGCCGACCCGCTCCCGCAGCACGCGTTTTCCCGTGGCGAGGCAGAGGTAGCGGTCGCAGCCGCTGCGGGCATGGTCGGCATGGGCGTGGGTGATCACCGCCCGCGGCACCGGCCTCCAAGGGTCGACGTAGAAGTCGCCGGCGGCACAGTAGAGCCCGCGGTCGGTCACCTCCAGCAGGTCCGCAGCCATCAGAAGCGACCTCCCCGACGGGTGGCCGCGAGAGAGTCTGCTAGCGGTACGCCTGGTTGCCCACGGCGGGGAAGCGATAGCCACCCATTCCCAGCGGAGCGTAGCTGGGGAAATCGCCCGGGACGAGGCCCGGAGGCGTGCCGTACATCTCCCAGGTCGGGGTCCGCGGCCGCGTGGGGGGCATGAAGTACTTCTCCCGCCCGGTCCGCCGCGTGGCATACGGCGAGCGACCCGGCTCGTAGGGAGCCTGGTGCTGGGGCGTGCCACCGGCCACGCCTCGCGTGGAATAGCCCCGCTTCCACCATGGCGCGGCTTCGGCGAATGTTGCGACCATCGAGGTCAGACACGCGACAACGATCAGCAGGCGGCGGAACATGCAGGCTCCTGTGGCGGACGGTATCAGCCGAGGCCGCATCCTTCGCGGCCCATCTTCCAATCGTTCCACATGAATCGGTGCCGTGCAAAAAAAACATCCCGAACGGTCATGACGATTCTGCGGCCACCGGCTGGGCCCAGCGGATCGTGACGGGCATCCGAAAGACCTTTTCAAAGAGTTCCCGACGTCGCTCGGCACCCCAGATGTCGACCTGGGGCTCCTCCTTCGCCACCACCTCCAGCAGCACACGCCCCTCGGCCACCCCCACGAGCACGTCGCGAACCTGCTGCGAGCGGCTGCGGTCGAGCCCGCCGGCCAGCCGCAGGATGCCCGCCAGCTGCTGCACCCGCTGGCGGTCCTCCTCGGAAAGCCGGGAAAAGGGAGCGTGCTTCCGCTTGGGATAGGCCCCGCGGTGGTAGCGGGCGATGTTGGCCACCAGCTCGAGGTCGTGCAGCCGCAGGCCGGGCAGCTGGCTGTTGCGGATCAGGTGGTAGCTGTGTTTGTGGTGCTGCTCGTAGCTGATCACGTAGCCGACATCCTGCAGGCGGGCGGCGATCTCGACGAGCTCGCGGTCGCCAGGACGCAGACCGAACGGCTCGGCAAGCTGCTCGAAGATTCTCCCGGCCAGCGTCGCGACCTGGCGTCCGTGTTCCGCCTCGCCCGAGCAGGCCTCGGCGAAGCGATCGACCGCCTCCTGCCGGGCCTGCGGGTCGGCCGCTGAAATGTCGCTCGCTTCGCGGATCATCTCCCGCAAGAGACCGTCCCTCACCCCCCGGCTGTGGACCAGCAGGGTGTTCACCCGAAAGCGACGCATCATCGCGTCGACGATCGCAAGCCCCGCCACGATGATGTCGGCCCGATCGGGCGTCATGCCGGCGAGCGAGCGGCGGGATCGAAGGGGCAGCTTTCGCAGACGATCGAGCAGATGCCGCACCTCGGCGTGGGAAACCTTGAAGCCGCCCACCGGCTGGTCGCTCCTGCGTTTGGCGGCCAACACCACTTCGGCGAGGGTCGTGAAGGTGCCGCCGCAGCCGACCATGAAGTGGGGAGCGAAGGGGGGCTTCGCCGCCGACTTTTTGAGGATCGTGCCGATCTGCTTCTCCAGCTTGGAAAAGCCATCGGGCGTGCCGGGGTCGGCACTGCCGGAAAGCTCGGTCAGCCGCAGCGCGCCAAGCGGCGTCGAATAGATCGCCTCGATCAGCTCACCGGTCGCGAACACGATCTCGGTGCTGCCCCCGCCGATGTCGGCCACGATCACGTTCTTGCCCTCCAGATCGAAGGCGTGCTGCACGCTCGAGAAGGCGAAGCGGGCCTCCTGCTCGCCGGTGATCACCTCGACCTCCAGCCCCACCTCGTCGCGGACGCGGCGGCAGAAGGCCGGCCCGTTGGTCGCCTCTCGCACCGCGCAGGTGGCGATCGTGCGAAGACTGATGGCCTGAAATCCGGCCGCGATCTTCTTGAACGCGTCGAGGGCCGCGAGCGTCGCCTCGATCGACTCCTCGTCAAGCAGGCCGCTGGTGCCGACGCTGCGGCCGAGTCGGGTCGGCTCCCGTTCCTCGTCGAGAATCCGGTAGTTGCCGCCACGGAGGGCCTCGGCCACGATCAGCCGCACGCTGTTGGAGCCGATGTCGATCGCCGCCATCCGGCTGGCGAGGTCGGCGGAAAGATAGATCTGCTTGCCGCCGTCCATTGGATCCTGGAAGCTGCGGTTTCGTGGTCTGCGGGCTGTCACGCCGGCGACTGCATGATAGCCTGCCGGAGCCAGGGCCGTCGCCGCCGAGATACGGCCGACGGCGAGCATCCCCAGTTCAGCGGCCGCCTCGCCCGTGCCCGACATCCCGCCAGCCCGCGTCTACCCACCGCCGACATCCGCCGATTCAAGCGGCACCGGCCCCTGCGTGCTTGCTGTGGGCAACTTCGACGGCGTGCATCTGGGCCATGCATCGATCGTGGAGCGGCTCGTGGCCATGGGCCGCCGGCTGGGAGTGCCGGCCGTGGCGGTCACCTTCGACCCGCATCCGGCGGTGGTCGTGGGCCGCGGCGATCCGCCACCGAGGCTCTCCACCGTCGCGCGGCGGGTGGAGCTGCTGTTGGGCCTCGGCCTGGCGAGGGTACTCGTGCAGCCGACGGTGCCGCCGCTTGTCGCCATGCAGGCGGAGGCCTTTTACGAGCGGCAACTCCGGGACTCCCTCGCCGCGGTCGGGATCGTCGAAGGGGCCGACTTCCGCTTCGGCCACCGCCGCGGCGGCGACACGGCCCTGCTCGAACGGCTCTGCCGACGTGACGGGCTGGCGATCGAAATCGTGCCGCCGCTGGAACTTGGCGGCGAGGCTGTTTCGAGTTCGCGAATCCGCCGGCTGATCGCGGCGGGCGAAGTGGATCAGGCCGCGTCGCTGTGTGTGGCCGGCTACCGGATCTCCGGCCGGGTCATCGAGGGGGCCCGCCGCGGCCGCACGCTCGGCTTTCCCACCGCGAACCTCGCCGGCATTACCACCATGCTGCCGGCCGAGGGCGTCTACGCGGCGATTGCCTCGGGACCGGGCGTGGGTCGTGAGCCGCTGCCGGCGGCGGTCAACATCGGGCCCAAGCCGTCATTCGCCGACGATTCTCCCTCGGTCGAGGCGCACCTGATCGGTTTCAGCGGTGACTTGTACGGAAAGACCCTCGACGTTGACTTCCTCCGGAGGCTGCGTGAAACTCGACGGTTTGAGAGCGTCGAAGCCCTCCGCGGGCAGCTCACCAGCGACACCAAGCGGGCGGTGGAGCTGGCCGAGGAGAACGGTGTTTCCCCGGGATCATGCGATGCGACTTGACTGGGCCAGCCTCCTGCAACTGCTCCGCGAGACCCGGAGCTTCGTGCTCACCAGCCACATCCGGCCGGACTGCGACGCCCTCGGCAGCGAACTCGGCCTGGCCGCGGGACTCGAGGCACTCGGGGAAATCGACGGGGTCGATCGCGAGGTGCGGATCGTCAACGCCCAGGCGACCCCGCCATCGCTCGCCTGCCTCGACAAAGCCGGCCGCATCGAATCGCTCGAGGGGGGCGTGACCGCCGCCGACCTCGCCGCGAGCGAGATGCTGATCGTGCTCGACACCTCGGCCACGGCCCAGCTCGGTGGCATGGCCGAGTTGGCCGCTGGGATGCGGGAGAAGGTGCTTGTGATCGACCACCACGTCAGCGAGGACGACATCTCCGACCGCTGGTTCAAAGACACCGCCGCGGAGGCGACGGCCCGGATCGTGGCCGAGATCGTGATGCGGCTTGGCGTGCCGCTCTCGCCGGCGATCGCCACGCCGCTGTTTGCCGGCCTGGCCACCGACACCGGCTGGTTCCGCTTTCCCAATGCGGGTGGCGAAACCTTCCGTCTCGCCTCGCGGCTTCTCGACGCGGGCGCCAGCCCGACCACGCTGTACCGCGAGCTCTTCGAGCAGGAGACCCTCGCCCGACTGCAGCTCGTGGGCCGGACCCTCGCCGGGGCGACCGCCAGCCATCACGGACGGGTGATCACCAGCACCGTCCGCCAGGAAGACTTTCACGCCACCGGCGCCGTCCGCAGCGACACCGAAGACCTCGTCAACCAGACCCTCGCGGTCAAGGGAACCGAACTGGCGGTGATCCTCATCGAGCAGGATGACGGCACGATCAAAGCGAGTTTTCGCAGCCGCTGTGATCTCGACTGCAGCCGCCTGGCCGCGGCCTTCGGGGGCGGCGGCCACAAGGCGGCGGCGGGCGCCACGCTCTCGGGCCCCTTCGACGAGGCGTTCGAGCAGGTTCGCCGCGAGGTCGACGCGGCCTGGACGGCCCGCGGAACACCGGCTGCCGCGGCGGTCTGACCTCTCGCATTCTCCGGCCAATCCGAGCCACGAGCCCGATCGCGAGGAGCCCCCATGAGCGACACCCCCACCGACACCGAAACCGCCGGTCGCCGTACGTTTTTCACGAAAATCGCGGCGGTTGCCGCGGGCGGCCTGGCCACGCTCGCCCCGCTTGCCGCCGGGGTCTGGATGACGCTCGACCCGCTGCGGAAGCGGGCCGGGACGGCCGGGTTTTTGCCGGTGACCGACGCGGCCACCCTGCCCGACAACGGGATGCCGCGACAGTTCCCGGTGATCGCCGACCGGGTCGATGCCTGGACAGGCTTCACCGCCGAACCGATCGGGGCGGTCTATTTGCGGCGGGAGAAGGGCTCCGATTCCATCGAGGCACTCTCGGCGACCTGCCCCCATGCCGGCTGCTTCGTGGAACTCGACGCCCGCGATCGTTGCTTCCGCTGTCCCTGCCACAACAGCGTCTTCACGCTCGACGGCGGCATCGTCAGCCCCAGCCCCAGCCCGCGCCCGATGGACTCACTCGAGTGCCGCGTCGACGCCAAAGGGGGTGTCGAAGTCAAGTGGGAAAACTACTATTCAGGCATCGCAGAGAAGGTGCCGCGTTCATGAGTTCACCCGACGCATCGCGAGGGCGGGGAATTCTCGGCCAACTCGCCGACTTCCTCGACGACCGCACCGGCTACCGCGGGCTGCTCGCGGAAGCCCTGTATGAACGCGTTCCCGGCGGGGCCCGCTGGCGGTATGTCTGGGGCAGCACGCTGGTTTTCGCATTCATCACGCAGGTGATCACCGGACTGGTGCTCTGGTCGAGCTATTCCGCCAGCGGCCAGACCGCCTGGGAGAGCGTCTACTACATCCAGCACGAGATGGCCGGCGGCTGGCTCGTCCGCGGCATCCATCATTTCATGGCCCAGGCGATGGTGGTGCTTTTGGCGCTGCATCTGATGCAGGTCGTCATCGACGGGGCCTATCGGGCACCGCGGGAGGTCAACTTCTGGCTGGGGCTGGTCTTGATGACGCTCGTGCTGGGGATGGCCCTCACCGGTTACCTCCTGCCCTGGGATCAAAAGGGCTACTGGGCGACCCGGGTGGCGACGAATCTCGCGGGCCTCGTGCCCTTCGCCGGGCCGGCGATCCAGCAGCTCGTCGTGGGCGGCTCCGACTACGGCCACCACACCCTGACCCGCTTCTTCGCCCTGCATGCCGGCTTTCTGCCGGCAACACTCGTGCTCTTTCTGGTGGTTCACCTGACCCTGTTCCGCAAGCACGGCCTCTGCGCGAAGCAGCCGATCACCAAGCCCGACGGGATGTTCTGGCCGGACCAGCTGCTCAAGGACACCGTGGCGATGCTCGCGGTGATGGCGGTCGTGCTCGGCGTGATCCTGCTACCGGCGATGCGGGCGATGCTCGAGGGCAGGCCGATCGACCCGGGTGAACTCGGGGCCGAACTCGGGGCGCCGGCCGACCCGGCCCAGCCCTATGCCGCGGCCCGCCCGGAGTGGTATTTCCTGTTTCTCTTCCAGTTCCTCAAGGTCTTCGAGGGCTGGGGGGCCAGCGGTGAATTCTTCGGGGCGATCGTGGTGCCGGGGCTCGTGATGGCGATCATGTTTTTGATGCCGATCATCGGCCGCTGGAAGCTCGGCCACCGCTTCAATATCGCTTTCACCCTCGCGATCCTCGCCGGGGCGGGTCTGCTGACGGCCATGGCCCTCAACGAGGACTACGCGGCCCTCTGGTCGGACCGCGCCGCCTATGCCGATGTCGAGAAACTGATCGAACAGACCGGCAACGACCCTGCGGCAATCGCGACGGCCCTCGATCACGACGAGGGAAAAATCGCCGACTTTCGCCGGCGGGCCCGGGCTCTCGAGAAGATCCGTCGTTCGGAGGCCTTTCTGGCCGCGGTGCAGCAGGCGAAGCAGGACGCCCACCGGGCCGTCGAACTCGCCGGCCGGCCGGAGCGGATTCCACCCGGCGGAGCCCTCGAACTGGTGCGGGCCGATCCGGAAAGCCAGGGACCGCGGCTCTTCGCTCAGCACTGCGGGAGCTGCCACGCCCATGTCGATCCCGACGACCCCGGGGCGGAGGCGGTCTTTGCCAAGAGTTCGGCGGCCAACCTCTTCGGCTTCGGCTCGGCGGCCTGGATGCGAGGGCTGCTCGACCCCGCCCAGGTGGCCGGCCCGGCCTACTTCGGCAACACCGCCCATGCCGAGGGCGACATGGTGAACTTCGTGACCGAGGATTTGACCGATCGCGACGAATGGAGCGAGGCCGACATCGACGCGGTGGTCGCCGCGATGGCCGCAGGGGCGATGACGCATGCGGCGGCGGTCTCCCCGCCCGATGCAAAGCTTGTCGAGCGGGGCCGCGAACTCGTTGCCGATGAAGCCCGCTGCGGCGGCTGCCACCACTTCGGCGACAACGAGACGGAACTTGGGTACGCCCCCGATCTCGCCGGATGGGGCGGTCGCGAGTGGCTGGTGGGGATCATCGCCGATCCGACCCATGAGCGATTCTACGGCGAGTCCAACGACCGCATGCCGAGCTTCGGCGTGGCGGAGGAGGGGGCCATGCCGGCGATGAGCGACGAGGAGATCGGACTGGTTGCCGACTGGCTCCGCGGCGACTGGTACCGCCCCGCCACCGGCAAATAGAAAGCCGCCGCGACGCCCGGCCTACAGGTTCCAGCGATCGAAGAGTTTCTCGCGGAAGCTCTGCCACTCCGGCCGCAGGGGCTGCTCCTGGGCGGCCGAGGAGCCGGCGAGTTCCGCCACCCAGTCATCCATGCGTCGCAGCCGACGGACAAGCGACTCGGTGACGTTGTAGGCCAGCTTGTAGGCGGCCTGGACTCCCTCGGCGAAAAGCTCCTTGTAGTCGTCATGGGTGATCCGCAACAGCTTCACCGGGGTGATCGTCTTCACGTCGGCGGAGTGGGGCGAGGGACTGAAAAACGACATGTCACCGAAATGGCCGGGGGGCTCGAGCTTGGCGAGCACGACACTGCGGGATTCCTCGTGGCCCGGCGGCATCGCGGCCGGGTCGATCCGCCGCGAGACCTCGCAGGCTCCCTCCAGCAGAATCCAGAGATTGCGGCTGCTCGCCCCCTGCTCGATCACCAGAGCACCCGGGCCAAACTCGACAACTTCGGCGACGTCCGCGATCTGCGAGCTGTCGGTCGCGTTGAAGCCGCGGAACAGCGGGATCGCCTGCAGGACCACGCTCGAGATGCGTTCTGGAGACGTCATTCGATCCCTCCCAGCACGGTGGCACGACCCACCCGGCCGAGCCCGAGCATGTAGGCCGCGGTCCGCAGGGTCACGTGCCGCTGCTGGGCCAGCTGCCAGATCTGCTCGAATCCCTCGCCGAGGATGCGGTCGAGTTCCTGCCGCACGCGGTTGATGCCCCACTGGTAGTGCTGGCGATTCTGCACCCACTCAAACCAGCTGGCCGTCACGCCGCCGGCGTTGGCGAGGATGTCGGGCAGCACCGTCAGCCCGGCCTCGTCGAAGATCGCGTCGGCATCCGGGTCGATCGGGGCATTGGCCGCCTCGACGATCATGCGGGCCCGCACGCGGCCGGCATTCTCCGGCGTGAGCACGCCGCCGAGGGCCGCGGGAATCAGCACATCGACATCGAGGGCGAGCAGTTCGTCGTTGGTGATCGCATCGCCGCCCTTGAAGCCCGCGACCTTGCCGGTGGCGTGCATGTGCCTGAGCAGTTCGAGCACGTCGATCCCGTCGCCGCAGTGCACGCCCCCGAAAGCGTCGCTGACTGCAAGAATCCGGCACTCAGCGGCCTTGAGAAACTTCGCCGCGTGCGAGCCGACGTTGCCAAACCCCTGGATCGCCACGGTCGTGCCCTCGACCCGGCGGCCGAGTCGGCTGAGCAGCTTGACCGTGAGGCTGCCCACGCCGCGGCCGGTCGCCTCCTCGCGACCGGCGATGCCGTGATATTCCACCGGCTTACCCGTCACGCAGGCCGGCGAGAAACCGTGGAACTTACCGTACTGGTTCATGATCCAGGCCATCACCTCGGCGGTGGTGCCCATATCGGGGGCGGGGATGTCGGTATCGGGGCCGAACAGGTCGTGGATCGCATCGACGAAACGGCGGGTGATCCGCTCCAGCTCACGCGTGCTTCGCTGGGCAGGATCGATCGCCACGCCCCCCTTGGCTCCGCCGTAGGGAATGTTGACCACCGCGGTCTTCCAGGTCATCAGCGAGGCCAGGGCCCGTACCTCGTCGAGATCGACCTGCGGATGGTATCTCAGTCCGCCCTTCATCGGCCCCCGGGCGTCGTTGTGCTGCACGCGGTAGCCGATGAAGGTGGCCACCTCGCCGCTGTCGAGTTCGACCGGGATCTGCACCTGCACCTCCCGCTTGGGAGTCAGGAGCAGTTTCCGCATGTTGTCCGAAAGGTCGAGTTCGTCGGCGGCCCGATTGAAGTAGATCCCGGTGGCGTCGTTTGCTCGCATGACTCGGCCTGGCGGTGCCGCGGATTCACCGGGGGTTTCTACGATGGGATCGCGGCCGCAGTCGCCGGAGGCGAGGCCCGAGGACGAATCTTATCGACGGCCGTCGACGGGCCACAAGACGAGGCACGTTGGCTCCCCGCGGCCGTTGGCGGATAGGATTGCGTCATGGGGCCGAGCGGTTCGGCCAAGCGGCGTTTCCCCGGCAGCGTGCAGCAGGACGAGCGCAGGACGAGCAATTGATGACGGCGACCACGTCGGGCGATGAGATCTGGAGGCTGCTTGCGGCCAGCCGGCTGCTCGACGAGGGCCGCCTCGCCGAGCAGCGCGGCGAGTTCGATCGTCGGCATGGCGGCGGCGACGCGGTGGCGGTGCTGAAATTTCTCGGGAGCCAGAAGCTGCTCACCCGCTGGCAGGCCCGCCGGCTGCTCAAGGGCAGGGACGGGCCGTTTTTCCTGGGTGACTACCGTCTGCTCGACAAGGTTCCCACGCCGTTCACTTCGGCGATCTTCCAGGCCCTGCACGAGCCTTCCGGCCGCGAGGTCTCCCTGGTTGTCCTCGACCGGGCCGCCGCGGGGCGGGTCGAGGTGTGGACGGGCATCGTGAAGGCGACCACGATCGCCCACCAGGCGACCGATCCGGTGCTCTCGCGGACCTGGGCCCTGGAGCAGGCCGGCGGCAACCGGATCGTGGTCTGCGAGCATCTTCCAGGCCCGACGCTTGCCGAGGAGATCGCCGGCACGGGTCCGCTGCCGGTCGCCGAGGCGGGCCGCATCGTGTTTGCCGCGGCCCGCGCGGTGGCCGAACTGCACGCCCTCGGCGGCATCCATGGCGGGGTCGGCGTGCACACGATCCACCGCTCGGAGCACGACCGGGCGGATCTGCCGGTCAGGCTGCTGCAGTTTCCCCTCTGCGGCGATCCTCTGCTGCAGCCGCCGCGGCTCAATCATTCCCAGGCCGCCGCCCTCGGCCAGCGAATCTGCTTCGTGGCCCCGGAGCTCGCCCGGCCCGGCAGCCTGGCCACCACGGCAAGCGATGTCTACGCGCTGGGCTGTCTGCTCTCCGCACTCGTCACCGGCATGATGCCCAACTGGAAGGGCGACCCGCAGCGGACCCTCGCCCGAGCCGCCGCCTCGCCGGTCGAGCCGGACGGCCCCGGCGTGCCGCCGCCGGTCCGCTCGCTGATCGGCTACCTGACCGCCCCCGACCCTGCCGCCCGCTATGCCTCGGCGACCGAGGCGGCCGCCGCGATCGCCGCCTGCTTCGGATTCGAGGGCCTGGCCGACCTGCCGGCCCCGCCCCCGCCTGCCGGCGAGCCCGCCGCCGCGGCCGTCGAGACCCCGGCTTTCCCCAGCGTGGAGCCGAACGTGCAACCGACGCTCGCCCCCGATGACCGCGGCGATGCCGCGGCCCGGGCCGAGCGGCCGCGTCCGCGGCGACGCGGCCGTCGCTCGGCGGCGTTGGGCCTGGCGGGTACGGGAATCGCGGGCGTTGTGATGGCGATTGCGGCGGTCGTGATCTGGACCTACCTGCCGCCTCCTCGGCCCGCTGATCCCGACCTCGCAGCCAACGACCCTCCGCCCGCGAGCGATCCTTCCGATCCCGGTGGCACAGTACCCCCGCCGGACCGGCAGCCTGCCGAAGCACGACCGACCGTGCCGGCCGCAGGAACGGCCGCGATGCCCGGGGCCGAACCGGTCGAGGGTGACCCCGAGCCGCCCCCGGCTCCCGGCCCACGAGAACTGCTTGTCGATGACGACTCGCTGCCCTGGGGCTCGCCGACCTCCGGAAGCCCGCCATCGCTTGACTACGTGCCCGCCGGGTCGCAGGTCGTGCTGGTGGCCAGGCCGGCATCGCTGCTGGCCGATCCCGAGGGCCGTCGGTTTGTGGAGGGCCTCGGGCCCGAGGTCGGCCGCGGCCTCGAGGAGGCGGCCCGGCTGGCGGGCGTGCGGCCGGAGCAGCTGACCACGATCCGCGTGGGCTGGAGCACCGATGCCTCCGGCGAGCCGGTCATGGGGCTCGTGCTGGAGGTCGCTTCGCGGATCGACCCGGCGGCCATGGGCTCGGCCTGGCAGAATGCCCGTCCGGTCAAGCTCGGCGAGGAAACGATCTATGAGTCACCCGCAAGGGCCTACTGGCTGCCGAGGGCGGCCGGAGGCACGCTGCTTGTGGTCGGCCGTCCCGAGACGATCCGGCAGGGCATCGATTTCGGGGCCTCGCCTCCGCTGCCGCCCGATCTCGAACTGCTCACCGAGCGGCTCGACGGCGAGCGACAGCTGACCCTGCTCGGCTCACCGAGCTTTCTGGTCAACGACGGCCGGGTGCTGCTTTCGAAACCGATGGCGGCCGTCGCCGCGGGCGTCGCCCGCTTCTTCGGCGAGCAGCTGCAGGCCGCGGCGATCTCCCTGCACCTGGGGGATGCCTTCTATGCCGAGATCGATGCGGTGTCGCCGGCCGATCAGCCGCCGCAGCGATTTGCCAAGACTCTCGCCGGCCGTCTCGAATCGGTCGTCGGCGAGGTGGAGGACCATTGCTTCGCCCTGGCCGGCGGTTACGGCATGAAGCTCGTCGGCCGACTGCCCACGATGGCCCGGGTGGCCGTCAGCCAGGTCCGCCACGGCGGCGAGGGACGGCTGGCGGTGCTCAACTGCTACCTGCCGGCCGCTGCCGCCCACAACCTGGCCCTTGCCGGGGAGCTGGCGATGGCCCAATCTCCGGGTGCGGGAATCAGCCCGCCGCAGGCGACCTCCGCCGCCCCCAAGACGACCGCGGAGAAACTGCAGATGAAGCTCAGTCTGGTGTTCGCCAAGGACAACCTCGAGCGGTCGATCCAGATGCTCTCCGAGGAGACCGGGGTGGAGATGGAGATCCTCGGCGGCGACCTGCAGCTCGAGGGGATCACGAAGAACCAGTCGTTCGGCCTCGACGAGCGGGACAAGCCGGCCGACGCGATCCTGCGGACGATCCTGGCCAAGGCCAATCCCGACGGCAAACTCGTCTACGTGATCCGACGCGGCGAGGGCGGTGAGTCGCTGGCCATCACCACCCGCGCGGCGGTGGCCAAGCGGGGCGAGACGCTGCCGCCGGGGTTTGAAGCCGAGTCTGACGACACGAAGAAGAAAGGCGGATCGCGATGATCATCGTCATGCAGGCCGACGCCGGCAGCGACCAGCTCGACCACGTGGTGGTTCAGGTGGAGGGCCTGGGGCTCAAGCCGCACGTGATCGTGGGTACCGAGCGAACGGTCGTGGCCGTGGTGGGCGACGAGCGGGCCGCCGCCAACAACGGCCTGGAGACCCTGCCGGGAGTGGCGAAGGTGCTGCCGATCCTCGCCCCCTACAAGGTCGCCAGCCGCGAGGTGCAGCATGAGCCGACGGTCGTCACGGCCGGGTCGCTGTCGGTGGGCGGGCCGAAGATCGGCGTGATCGCCGGCCCCTGCTCGGTGGAGAGCCGCGAGCAGATTCTCGCCACGGCCCGGGCCGTGAAGGCGGCAGGAGCGAGTGGCCTGCGGGGCGGGGCCTTCAAGCCCCGCACCAGTCCCTATGCCTTCCAGGGCCTCAAGGAGGAGGGGCTCGAACTGCTCGCCGAGGCCCGCGAGGAAACGGGCCTGGCGGTGGTCACGGAGGTCGTGGCCCCCGAGGACGTGCCGCTGGTGGCCCGCCATGCCGACGTGCTGCAAGTGGGGGCGCGCAACATGCAGAACTACCGGCTGCTCGAGGCGGTCGGGGCGACCCGCACGCCGGTGCTGCTCAAGCGGGGCCCGGCGGCCACGCTCGAGGAGATGCTGCTCGCCGCGGAATACGTGCTCGACGGCGGCAACCGGCAGGTGATTCTCTGCGAGCGCGGCATCCGCACCTTCGAGACCCACACCCGCTTCACGCTGCCGCTGGCAAGCGTGCCGTGGCTCAAGGCCCGCACCCACCTGCCGGTGGTGATCGACCCCAGCCATGGCACCGGCCATGCCTCCCTCGTGCCGAGCCTTTCCGCGGCGGCCGTGGCGGTCGGTGCCGACGGCCTGATCGTCGAGGTCCACCCCGACCCGGCCTCCGCCAAGAGCGACGGGGCCCAGACCCTCGATTTCGCGGGATTCGCCGCCACGATGGAGACCTGCCGCCGGGTGGCCCAGGCGGTGGGCCGCACGCTGCCGGCCGCGGGCGGCTAATTCAGAGCAAACATGGCGATCGCCATGTACATCAAAATTCCGACTACATCGACGATCGCCGAGACGAAGGGATTGCTCATCAGGGCCGGGTCGAGGCCGATCGACCGGAAGACCAGCGGCAGCACCGAGCCGACAAGCGTGCCCATGATTACCACGCCGAGGATCGTGAGCGGGATGACCAGCGCTTCCAGCGGGCCAGGGGCATACAGCAGGGCCAGCAGGTAGCCCGGGGTCGCCAGCAGAACGCCCAACAGCAGGCCCAGCACCAGTTCCCGGCGGAGGATGCGGGGCCAGTCCTCGAGTTTGCAGTCCCCGGTGGACAGGGCGGTGATCACGAGCGTCGCCGACTGGTTGCCGGAGTTGCCCCCGCTGGCGATCACCAGCGGGATGAAGGCCACCAGCCAGCCGTGCTGGATCGGCGAGCGGGCCAGGAGCATCGCCGTCACCGCCGCGGTGGCGAAGAGAATCGTCAGCCAGACACCCCGCTTCCAGGTCATCGCCGGAATTGCCGTCTCGAGATAACCCTCGCCCAGCGGCGAGATGGCCGCGATCATGTGGGCGTCCTCGGTGGCGTCCTCGCGGATCGCGTCGAGCACGTCGTCGTGGGTCACGATTCCCACCAGACGGTTCTCGTCGTCGACCACCGGGATCGCCAGGAAGTCGTAGCGGGCAAGCTTCTGGACCACCTTCTCTCGCGACTCGTCGATGCGAACGCGGATCACGTCGGTCTCCATGAGGTCCGAGACCATGGCGATGGGGCGGGCCAGGATCAGGTCGCGAAGCGAGACGAAGCCGAGCAGGTGGCGGTCGGCATCGAGCACGTAGATGTAATAGATCGACTCGCTGTCGGGTGCCTGACTCCGCAGCCGGGCGATCGCCTCACCGGCGGTGATCTCCGCGGGCAGCGAGGCATACTCGGTGGTCATCAGGGATCCGGCCGAGTCTTCCGGGCAGGAGAGGAGCATGCGGATGTTCTGCCGCTCCGCCTTGGCCACGTAGGGCAGGATTTCCTCGACGAGTTCCGGCTCCACCTCGCGGAGCAGGTCGTCGCGGTTGTCGGCGGCCATCGCTTCGAGCACCAGGCCGAGGTGCGGCCGGTCGGCCGTCTCCACCAGCTGCACCTGTCGCGACATCGGGTAGTAAGGAAAGATCTCCGCCTGCAGGTCGATCGGCACGGTATCGAGGAGTTTCCAGATCTCCTCCGGATCGAGGCCCTCGGAAAACTCCGCCACCGTCGCCGGATGGAGTTCCTCGGCCACCTCACGGAGGCCGGCGAAATCACCCTCCGCGATCATGCTGCGAAGTTCGGGAAGCAGGATGGGATTGGCTGTGGACATCAGGGAGGTTCTACCTTCCCCGCGTCGATTCCGCACGCCGCAGGGGGCGGCCGGTTCATTGCCGCCCGTCCGCGGTCGCGCTAGACTCCGAAAAATGTCTTTCAGGACCGTTTCAACCATGCCGAACATGGCCAGCCCCGAGGCACCACCCGACCGGCCGCCGACGGAGAAGATCCGCGTTGCGGTGGCGGGCTGCCTGCTTGCCGTCGCGGCCGCGCTGCTTTCGGGGCCGGTGGCCGCGGCGGATGATGCCGTGGCCCGCGGCTGGGAGCACCTGCGGCAGCGGGCCTACCTGCCGCCCGACTTCGACCAGGAGGTCTTCGAGGCATTGCCGGAGGTCTGGGAGCAGCCGTCGCGGGACCGGGCGGCGGCGGCCTCGCCGCACGAGCGACGGCGGATGGCGTTTCGGCGATACGGCCTCACCCCCGATCCCCGCGACCCCACCCGGCCGCTGCAGTATGTCGCGGGAGCGGACGGCTCCTGGACGATGAGCTGCCTGGCCTGCCACCAGGGACAGGTCGGCGGTCGCTCGATTCCCGGCCTGCCCAACTCCAACTACGCCCTCGAGACACTCACCGAGGAGGTGCGGCTGGTCAAGGTCCGCCAGCGGAAGGCCTTCGGCCACATGGACTACGGCTCGCTCCTGCTGCCGCTGGGCACCACGGTGGGCACCACCAATGCCGTCATCTTCGGGGTGGCGTTGATGCAGCACCGCGATCGCGACCTGCAGATCGTCTCACGGCCCCCCCGCTTCGACATGGCCCATCACGACATGGATGCTCCGCCGTGGTGGCACTACGCCAAGAAGCGGCAGCTCTACGCCGACGGCTTCGCCCCCAAGGGGCATCGGATGCTGATGCAATTCCTGCTGGTCAAGGAGAACGGCCCACAGCGGTTCCGCGAATGGGAGGATGAGTTTCGCGAGATCGAGGCCTGGATCGAGTCGCTGCAGCCGCCCGCCTGGCCCGGGACGATCGATCGCGGTCTCGCCAACCGTGGCCGGGGCCTGTTTCGCGAACACTGCGGCAGCTGCCACGGGGAGTATGCACGCCGCGGCTCCGCCGGCCGCGACACCTACCCGGCGAGGATCGTTCCGATCGACGAGATCGGCACCGACCGCCTGCGGTTCGACTCGCTGACCCCGGCCAACCGCCGCGATCTCAACGAAAGCTGGTTTGGCCACTACGGCGAGGCCGGTGGCATCGACCAGCCGGAGGGCTACCTCGCCCCGCCGCTCGACGGCATCTGGGCCACGGCCCCCTACCTGCACAACGGCTCGGTGCCCACCCTCTGGCACCTGCTGCATCCCGGGAAGCGTCCGACCGTCTGGAAGCGATCGCCCGAGGGCTACGACGACGAGCGGGTCGGCCTCGAAATCGAATCCTTCACAAAGCTGCCATCCGGTGTGAAGCGTGCCTCGCAGCGTCGCTGGTATTTTGACACCACCCGGCCGGGCAAGGGTGCCGCCGGCCACGACTATCCCGACGTGCTCGACGAGGACGACAAGCGGGCGGTGCTTGAATACCTCAAGACGCTCTGAAGCCGCCGCGGTCTGCCGCGGCCCGCGGCGGGAGCCGCTTGCGTTCGGCCCTGTCTCCCGAGCGGGAATCTGGTAGGATTCCGACTGCCGCGGATGAGCCCGCACGATTCTCCGGAGACCCGATGATGACCCAGTACGAGCGTGCCCGGCAGGGCGAGATCACCCCCGAAATGCAGTTCGTGGCCGCCCGGGAACAGCTTGCGGACTCGCTCATCCGCGACGAACTCGCCCGTGGTCGGATGGTGATTCCCGCCAACCGGGTGCATCTGGCCAAGCGACTCGAGCCGATGTGCATCGGTGTCGCGAGCCTCACCAAGGTCAACGCCAACATCGGCAACTCCGCGGTCACCAGCGACATCGACGGCGAACTCGAGAAGCTCCACATGGCGGTCCACTACGGAGCCGACACGGTGATGGACCTCTCCACCGGCCGCGAAATCGACACCATCCGCCGGGCGATCATCGATGCGTCGCCGGTGCCGATCGGCACCGTGCCGATCTACCAGATGCTCGAAGAACTCGGGGGAGAGATCGAGGAGATGAAGCCGCAGCATTTCCTCGACATGTGCGAGAAACAGGCCTCGCAGGGCGTCGACTACATGACGGTGCATGCCGGGCTCCTGCTGGAGCACCTCGGGCTGACCGCCGGAAGAATCACCGGCATCGTCAGCCGCGGGGGCTCGCTCGTCGCCAAGTGGATGATGGCCCACCGCCGGCAGAATCCGCTCTACGAGCACTTTGAAGACCTCTGCGACATCTTCAGGGAATACGACGTGACCTGGAGCCTCGGCGACGGGCTGCGGCCCGGCAGCATCGCCGACGCCAGCGACGAGGCCCAGTTCGCCGAACTGCACGTGCTCGGCGAGCTGACCCGCCGGGCCTGGGCCAAGGGCTGTCAGGTGATGGTCGAGGGGCCGGGCCACGTGCCGATGGACCAGATCGACATGAACGTCAAGCGGCAGATGAGCGAGTGCGACGAGGCGCCCTTTTACGTGCTCGGGCCGCTGGTCACCGACATCGCCCCAGGCTACGACCACATCACCAGCGCCATCGGTGCGGCGCTTGCCGGCTGGAGCGGAGCGGCGATGCTCTGCTATGTGACCCCCAAGGAGCATCTTGGCCTGCCCGATGCCGAGGACGTCCGGCAGGGCGTGATCGCCTACAAGATCGCGGCCCACGCCGCCGACCTTGCCCGCCATCGCAAGGGGGCTCGCGACCGCGACGACGCCCTCTCCCGAGCTCGCTTCGCCTTCGACTGGAACGAGCAGTTTCGCCTTTCGCTCGACCCCGAACGGGCCCGCGACTACCACGACCAGACCCTGCCCCAGGAGACCTTCAAGTCCGCCGAGTTCTGCAGCATGTGCGGACCGAAATACTGCTCGATGAAGATCACCCAGGAAATCCGGGAGATGGCCGCACAGCAGGGGGACGGCGGCTCCACCACTGCCGGCAGCCCTGAGGAGCCGGTGCCGCTGAGGCTTCCCTGAGCCCGCCGACTGCACGACCGCCGAGTCGTGTATCCGACCCGTGAGGCTACGTGCGGGCGTTGAGCGTGCGGACGGCCCGGTACGCCAGGATTCGCTCGTCCGCCGTCACGAGCGTCAGATCGTTGAGCCGGGCTGTCGCGACGAGGAGCCGGTCGGCAGGATCCTTGTGGAATCGGCCCGGGAGTTTGTAGGCCTCGATCGCAATCCGATGATCGACGTCGATGCTGCGGGCCTCGATCGAATCGATCGCGGTTCGCACCCAGCGATCGAGGCTGCCCTGAACTTGCAGCAGTTTTGCGGAAACGAGGCGGGCAATCTCCAGCGACGAAACGGCGGAGACGCAGAGGTCGTCACGCGTCGTCTCGAGCAGGGTCCTGGCCTTGCCACCGATGGCATTCGGCTCCGCCTGTGTCCAGATCCAGACGTGCGTGTCGAGCAGAAAACTCACGAGCCGGCTTCCCATTCGGCCGAGAAGTCTGCGTGCACGATATCGCCCTTGATCTGCATCTTGCCGCGCTGCTTGCCGAAACGGCGGACCGGCACCGGTTCACGAACCGGTTCGATCCGAGCGAGCGGCCGCCCCCGCCGCGTCACGATAAACGGCTCCGACGTTTTCTGCGCCTCGCGGAGCAGCGCGATGCAGTTGGCCTTGAAGGCCGAAAGGATGACGGTTTTCATGCCACAATCCTACCAGGTCTTATGATCTGGTCAAGTTTGCCACGTGCTGCTTCCTCCCGGGCACGCACCCGGGCTTTCCCGGGCCGGCTGCACGACCGCCGAGTCGTGTATCCGAGGTTCGATGTCGTTTTTCTTGCTAGCCGGGCACGCTGCCTGGGGCTAGAATTCACCGATGAAGTCATCGTTTACGAAAACGTGGTGGCCGTTCGTGCTTGCCGCGGCCTGCGGCCTGTTCGACGTCGGCGGCAGGGCAGGGGAACTCCCACCCGGTTCGCCGGCCGTCGCGACCGCCATCCATTCTTTTCTCGAGGGCCACTGTCTCGACTGCCACAGCGGCGACGAACCGAGCGGTGATACCTCGCTCGAGACGCTGACCACCCCAATGACGACGACCGCCGATCTCGAGCGGTGGGAGCGGGTGCTCGCGGTGATCACTTCCGGTGAGATGCCCCCCGAGGACGTCGAACAGCCGGCGGCCGATCGCCGGCGGGCTGTTGTCGACTGGATCGAGCACGAGCTCCTGCAGGCCGCCGAAACACTGCCGACACCGCAGCCCCCCTTGGCCCGCCGGCTGACCAATTTCGAGTATGGAAACACCCTTCGCGACCTGATCGGCTTCGAGCTCGACGTTCTGGAAAACCTCCCGGAGGACCCAGTCGAGCGGTACGCTTTCAACAACAATGCCGAAGTCATGCTGCTCGGCCCGGAACTCATGGACCGCTACCGGGAAAATGCCCGGCGGATCATGGCCAGCTGCATCGTCGACTCGGTGAAGCCCGAGATCCACCGCACTGAAAAACAATTTGAACCCCGCGTAACGCCGGAGCTCGGCATGCTTGCCGACGAGGTCGGCGTGTTCGGCAACAGTCGTCACACGGCCGCGGGGGGCGTCGGCATCAAGAGCTGGCCGAAAACGGGCGAGTACCGGATTCGGATCGAGGCCGCGGCGATTCTTCCGGAGGGATTCGACGAGGTCCCCCTGATGCTCATGATGGGGCAGGGGTTGGACGTGAACTCCTCGGCTCAGCAGGTCGAGCCGGCCGGCACGGCATTCATCGATACGTGCGTCGACGAGCCGCGGGTCTACGAGTTTCGCGGCCGGATCGAGAACCATCCCACCGATCCGGCCCGGGTGGTGAGAGCCGGCCGCGTGATCCCGGAGCAGATGACAATCACCCCGATCAACATCACCGACAACGGGCAGCTCAACGACCACCGCCACAGCGGCTTTGACGGCTCGTGGGCCCTCGCGATGCCGCGGGCGGTGATCCGGTCGATCGAATTCGAGGCACCCGTCACCGACACCTGGCCGCCGGAGCACCACCGCAGGGTTCTCTTCGACTCGCCGCATGCCGTCGACGACCCGGCCTACGCCCGGGCGGTGATCGAGCGGTTTGCGGCCCGGGCTTTTCGCCGGCCGCCGACCGACGAGGAGCTCACGCTGCTGATGCGAATCCACGCGATTCATTCCGACAAGGCCGCCTCGCCCGAAGAGGCCTTTCGCAACACGCTCTCGACGGTCCTCGTGTCGCCGCAGTTTCTCTACCACACCGTCACCGCCGACGGCGTGACGCCGCCGCAGTATGCCCTTGCCTCGAGACTCTCCTACTTCCTCTGGGGCAGCATGCCCGACGAGGAACTGATGTCTCTCGCAGCGAAACGGTGCCTTGACGATCCGGCGGCCATCGCAAGCCAGGTTCGACGCATCCTCGCCGACCCGAAATCGGAAGACTTTGTGCGAAACTTCACGCTGCAATGGCTCGATATTGCCAAGGCCAAGGCGGTGAAGATCAACACCGAACTGTTCCCCCGCTTTCTCTACCTCGTCCACATCGGCGAACGTGCGGGAACCGAGGTTCCCTATCGGCCCACGATTCGCGACTACATGGAGCAGGAAACCGTCGGCTTCATCGCAGAGCTGATCCGGCGGAATGCAAGCGTGCTCGCGATCGTCGACTCCGAATTCGCCATGCTCAATGAGCCCCTCGCCGCCCACTACAACGTGGAGGGGGTCCGTGGCATCCGGCTGCGGCCGGTGCCGATCCGGCCGGAGCACCGGCTCGGCGGACTGCTCACCCAGGGCTCGGTGCTCGTCGCCAACTCGACCGGCTCGGCACCGCACCCTGTCTACCGCGCGGTCTGGCTGCGGGAGGCCATTCTCGGGGAGGAGGTCAGACCGCCCCCGGCCCAGGTGCCGGCTCTGACCGACACCGCCGGAGAGGCAGCCACCGATGCCGTTTCGATCAAGGAGGCCCTGCGGCTGCACCGGGAGGACCAGCAGTGCGGCGTCTGCCATGCCCAACTCGATCCCTGGGGGATTCCCTTCGAGCGCTACTCGGCAACCGGCCGCTATCAGCCATTCGTGCCCCCCGAAGGCACACGCGTGCGTGGTTTTCGCGATTCCGAGGATCGCAACCTGGCCGGCTACCAGGCCTACCTCGAGAAAATCAGCACCGTCGAGATCGAGGCGGATGCACGGCTGCCACTCGGCCCGCAGGTGGATGGGATCGATGAACTCAAGGCATTTCTTCTCGAACACCGGCGGGAGGACATCGCGGAAAATCTCATCCGACGACTTCTTGCCTATGCGATCGGCCGCCGGCTGACCGTCCACGACCGTCCCGCCGTCAACCAAATTCTCGCCGAGGTCCGTGATCGCGATTACCGCTGGCAGGATATCATCATCGCGATCTGCCAAAGCGAGGCCTTTCGTCGAGCTGACACGCCCCCCTCTCAGAAGGAAACCCGATCATGAGCAGCCCATCCTGGCGACTCAACCGCCGCACCATGCTCCGCGGGAGCGGCCTTGGCCTGGCACTTCCGCTGCTCGATGCGATGAAGCCCGCCGTCGCTGCTGCGGCCGCGGCCGAGCCGCCCAAGCGGATGGTGGTCTGCTACTTCTCGTACGGGGCCTACATGCCCAAGACCGATGACGGCAGCCACCATCCCTGGAACTGGTTTCCCTGTTCGCAGCCAGGGCCGCTCACATTCAACGAGTCGTCGGCCCCCTTCAAGCCGTTTGCCGATTCGGTGAGCTACTTCCGGGGTCTCGACCATGCCGGTGGATGGAAACTCGGTGGCCACAGTTCCGGCGATGTCTTCGCCACCGGCGCCGACATGACCGGTCCGGAGAAGACCAACAACATCTCCATCGACCAGGTCGCCGCCAAGGCCCGCGGCCACGAAACCCGCTACCCATCGCTCGTGCTCGGCACCGAGGGAGGCACCGGGTCGTATGGTCGCTGCAAGACCCTCTCTCACTACGGACCGGGGCGGCCGATTCCCTCGCTCCACCGGCCCCAGGAAATTTTCAACAGGGTGTTTCGCCCCTACGCCGACCGCACCGTCGAGCAGTTGCGGGCCGAACTGAAGCGGGACGCGAGCATCCTCGACCTGATGCTCGAGAATTCCCGCAGTTTGCAGCGGCGGCTCGGCTCGGCGGACAATCGCAAGCTGGAGGAATACCTCGAATCCGTGCGGGCCATCGAGCAGCGGACGGAGCGGACCAGCCGCTGGACGCACCAGCCGCTTCCCGATGTCGACACCAAGGGACTCGACATCGAGGCCTCCTACGCCGATCCGGCCGCCTACATCCGCTGCATGTACGACCTGCTCTACCTCGCACTGCAGACCGATTCGACCCGCTATGCCACCTTGATGCTCGAAAGCGAGCAGTCGGTGGGACACGAAACGGGAAAATTCGCCTCGCTCGTGCTTGGCTACGAAGGGGCCACGCACGACATCGCCCACAAGCGGCCGATCGAGTCGGGCCACTGGGACCGCTGGCGGGCCGAACAGCATGCCCACTTCCTCCGCCGGCTTGCCGACACACCTGAAGGCGAGGGCAGCATGCTCGACCGGACTGTCGTGCTCTGGGGCTCCGCCCATCCCCACGGGTCGCACGGGACTCGCGATTACCCGATCCAGCTGGCCGGCGGCAACGCCCTGGGGCTGAGGCATGGTCGACTGCACGCCTTTGAGGGTTCGCGGAAGGTGCCGCTGGCCAATCTCTTTGTCTCGATGCTCGACGCTGTGGGAGTGCCGACGCCGGCTTTTGCCGACAGCACCGGTCCAATGAGCGAAATCTTGGGCTGAGCCATGCAAACCGGCATGCAAACCGGCATTCGTTGCTTGCTTGCGGCGCTGTGTGTCGCGGTTGTGAGTGTCGCGGCGGAGGGGACCTCCCTCGGCGACGAACCCCTGCCAAGGGTGCTGCTGCTTGGCGACGCATCCCATGCCGCGGCGGCAGGGCAGGTGCGGCAGCACTTCTCGGGCAGGGCCACGGTTGTCCATGCCCATCCGGGCGACAGCACAACGGCTCTGGCGCGGCTCGACGATCTGCTCGGCGGGGAGCCCTGGCAGGTGATCCACTTCAACTTCGGTCTGGCCGACCTGCATGCCCACGATCCTGCCAGCCGGGAGGTGCGGGCGATGGACCGGGCCGCTGGAGGCGTGCCGGTCACGACTCCGGATCGCTACCGGGCCAATCTCGAGGCGATCGTGAAGCGTCTGAAGCAGACCCGCAGCCGGCTGATCTGGGCGAGTACGGTCCCGATTCCGACAGGCTACCCAACCAGCCGACTCTACGAAGCGGGCTCAGAACTGCCCTTCAACGCGATGGCGTCCGATGTGATGCAACGCCACGGCATACCGGTCAACGACCTGCATGCCTTCATCCTCGCCAACGTGCCGCAGGACCGACTCGCCGGGGCATTTAAAGACCGCTACAAAAAGACGCCGCTGCACAAGCCGATAATCGCAGCGATCGAACGCGAACTCGGGGTGCAGTGAGCCGGCTGTGGCACCAGCAGGCGATTGAAGGGCTCACGACCCCAAACTGCCTGTGGAAAAAGCCCTCCAATGTTCCCTGCCCCGAGGGACGCGGGCGAACAAAGCCCACTTGAGCGACTCCCAAAAAGCCGAGGTTTTGGGGGGTCGCCGTTCGACGTATCCCGCGGCAGACTTGCTCCACCGTCTGTTCAGCCGCCATCCCGACCGGGCTGGGCCACTGTTCAGTCGGCGGCCTCGGCCAGCCGGTCGGTCTCGGCGGGCGAAAACCGGGTGCAGACGACCGAATGCCTGTCGGCCCCTGGCCGGTACTTGATGTAGGTCGTCGCCAGGATTGAGCCGTCGGGGAGCACCTCCATGCCGGGATAGCCGCAGTCGCTGCCGGCGTGGCTGTGGAGGAGCTTGATCCGGTAGTCGCCGGGCCGGCCCGCCTTGATGTCGTCGTAGGAGCCGACCCAGGCGACGAAGTGGCCATCGGTGGGGCTGTTCTTGGCCTTGTCGCGGAAGGCGACGACCAGCCGGCCGTCGGGAGCAGAGACGCCCATGTGGCGATCGCCCGTCAGGCCCCAGGGGGTTTTGACGGGCTCGCTCCAGGTCGTGCCCTCGTCGCGGCTGAACATCATGAAGCTGCGGTCAAGGTGGGCATTTTCCCGCATCAGGCAGCAGAGTTCCTCGCCGTCGGGTGAGCGGAAGCAGAACGGCTCGCAGAGGTTGCGGCCCTTGAGCTTGGCCACGACGACCGGCTCGCTCCAGGTAAACCCGCCGTCGGCGGTTCGCGTGGCGAGCACCTCCAGCGGCGGCCGGTCCTTGCCGCCCGGCCCGCGGTGGTAAAGCCCGAGATAGCTGCCGTCGGCCAGCCGCACCACGCTCGAGAAGGTCATCACGCAGGGAAAGCCCAGGGGCGGCATCTCCCGCCAGGTCTTCCCGTCGTCCTCGCTCATGATCGAGGGCATCCAGCCCCCCTTGGCGTCGCGGCCCTTGCGGGCTGAAAAGATCCAGAGCCGAGCGGTGCCGTCGGGCCCCTCGAGCCGGTAGATGCTCGGGCAGTTCCAGTGCTCGCGGAACACCGGTGGGAGCGTGTCGTCGAGCCGCGTCCAGGTGGTGCCGCCGTCGGCGGTTTTTGCCATCGGCCCCGAGTGGCCGCCGTGGCCCTCGCTCCAGACCGCCAGGATCTCGCCCGAGGGCAGCGTGATGGTGGTGGGATGGCCCTGATAGAGCTTCGGCGTGCCGGCGGCGATCACTGTCTGGCGGTCGGTATCGCCGGAGATGTCGACCGTCGGCAGATCGGGCTGCTCGGCGGCCATGGCGGCGGGCAGCACCGGCGAGCCGACGAGGGCGACGAGCAACACGGCAAGCCCCTCGGCGTGGCGACTGCGAGAAGACCAGGCGAGATGAGCCAACGGAGAAGTTCCTGCAGAAAGTGTGAACCAAACAAGAATTAGACGGACTGGCGGTGCGAAACGACGGCGAGGTCGTCAACGCGAGTCAGCGGTGCTCTTCACCTGCCGACAACGCTCAAGGTGGGTGTGGTTTCAGCCGTGGGCGGATCTGCTCGGGCGGCTGCCGGCCCCGGCGGCTACTTCCGGGACCAGCCGGTGCCGTCGGGGCGATCCTCGAGCACCACGCCTGCTTCGGCGAGCCTGTCGCGGATCAGGTCGGCCGTGGCGAAGTCTTTTGCCTTGCGGGCTGCGGCCCGGATCTCGATCACCAGATCCATCAGCGTCGCGGCGAGGCCGTCGTCGCCCGCCTCGGCCCGCGGCGGCTCGAGGAACAGGCCCAACACAGCGGTCAGCTCCCTGAGCACCAGCAGCATCGACTCGAGCTGCCCGAGGAGCTCGGGGGCCTGCTCCTTCTCGAGGCCGCGCTCGTCGATGAAGCGGTTGACCACGCGAACGAAATCGAACAGCGACGCAATCGCGACCGCGGTGTTGAAGTCGTCGTCCATCGCCTCGAGGAATCGCGACCGCAGCGATCGGATCTCGTCGGCGGCGGTGCCGGCCAGGGCCGCGGCGGCCGCATCCCCCTCGACACGACCGCGGCAGGGCAGGGCGTAGAAGCCCCGGCGGGTGATTCGCTCGCAGCGGGCGAAGAGCCGCTCAAAGGCCTCCAGGGCCCGCCCGCTCTCGCCGAGCGGCTCCTCGCCGAAGTGGATCGGGCTGCGGTAGTGGGTGGAGAGCAGGAGCATCCGGATCACCTGCGGCTCGTGGCGGGCCAAAAGACCCTTGAAGGGCTCGGCCCCGGTCGACTTCGAGAGCTTCGTCGCCGCCTGATCGGCCGCGGTGGCCGTTGCGTCAGAGCCGCGGGGGCGACCGCCAAGCTTGCCCGCCTCGCCGGAGGCCTGCATCAGCCCGTTGTGCATCCAGATCGTGGCCATCGGGCAGCCGTGGAGCGACTCGCTTTGGGCGATCTCGTTTTCGTGGTGCGGAAAGACCAGGTCCAGGCCGCCGCCGTGGATGTCGAAGTGCTCG